>NZ_DATIGT010000038.1:0-18074 GCF_035481375.1 Tahibacter sp. | reverse complement strand
GGACTGTTCATCGCGCGCACGACGAGCGAACTCTCGTCGCTGACGCGCCATTGCTGTCCGTTTTCGAGCGTCAGCGTCGTGCCGCGCTGCCAGCCCTTGAACTCGCCGGCGATGCGGCTCGACACGCGTTCGTCGCTCGGTTCGGCGCTCTTCTCGGCACGGCGGGCACGCGCGGGTTCCGCGGCGACGACCGCGGCGGCGGACGTCGCGTCCGAGGCCGGCGTCATCGTGCGCAGCTCGTCCGCGTGCTCGATCATGAATTGTTCGAGGACCGCGATCTCGGCGGGCGTCGCGCGATGCAGCCCCGCCTCGCGGAACTTGGCGCCCATGTGCTGCTCGAGTCGGGACTTCGCCGCGTCGGCGACGGCCGTGCCGGCAAAGGCGAGCACGCCGAGCGCGACGCCGGCAGCGGAACGGATCAGGGCACGGCGCATCGGTTCGTCCTTCGTGAGCCGCATCGGCGCGGCGTGTGGATTCTTGCGCGCCGACGCGCGCGCGCCAAGCCCGCGTCGACCGATTCGCGGCCGAAGTTCAGGGCGCGTCGAAACCGTCGATGAAGATCGCATCGGCGACGCCGGCGGTCGCCTGCACGACATTCGACGCCGGCCCGGTTCCGATCGCGTTTCGCGCGACGACCGAGCACGCATGGGTCACGCCGTTGCTGAGACCGCCGATGGTCAGCGGCGACGCCGTTCCGGTCACGCTCGCGGTACCGCAGGTCGCGGTGTAGTCGAGGATCGCCGAGCCGCCGTCGCGCGGTGCGTCGAACGTGAGCCGGATCGCCTGCTGCCGGCCGCTCGCGGCGAGCACCGGCGCGCGCGGCATGATGGGCGGACCGACGAAATTGCCGAGCGAGAACGCGCCGCCGGCCAGCGGAATCGTCGAGATCACCGCGGCCGACGCCGTGTCGACGACCGAGACCGAGGCGCCGTTGGTGTTGACCACATAGGCGCGAGCGCCGTCGCGGCTGAGCGAAACCCCGTAGGCGGTTTGCCCGGTCGGGACGGTCGTTGCGACGGTATTCGTCGCGGGATCCACGATCGACACGCTGTCGTCATGGCTGACATAGACGCGACCATCGGGCGCAACCGCGACGCCGCGCGCTTCGCCGACCGTGATCGTCGTGACGATCGCGTCGGTCGCCGTGTCGATCACGACGAGACCCGATCCCGACCCGGCGCCCGAAGTCGCCACGTAGGCGCGGTCGCCGGCGGGATTGACGGCCGCGCCGAGCGCGAAACCACCGGCCGGTACGTGGCGGATCACCGTGTTGTCGTCCTGCGTGTCGATGACCGACACGCTCGCACCGTTCTGGTTCGCGACATAGGCCTTGCCGCCGTCCGGCGTGAACGCGACGGCGCGCGGCGTCATGCCGACTTCGATCGTGTCGAGCACCGTCAGGCTCTGCGCATCGACGACGGCGATCGCGTCGATGCCCGACAAGGCCACGTAGATCTGCGATCCGTCCGGCGTGACCGCGAGACCGAACGGATCGGACGCGAGCGCGAGCGTGCCGATCACCGTGTCGGTCAACGCATCGATCGCAATCATGGAATGCGCGTTCTGGCTCGCGACGTAGATAAGCAGGCCGTCGGGACTCACCGCCACGCCGATCGGCCCCTCGCCGGCCGGAATGCCGTCGATCACGGCGTTGGTCGCGGTGTCGATGACCGACACGGTGTAACTGCTCGCCACCGGCACGTAGGCATACGGTCCGGCGATCGCCAGCGTCGCGGGTACGAGCGCGAACGACCAGCACAGTGCGATGCCGGCGCGTGCCGGGCGGCGGTGCGCATGAATGGGTTTCATCGGAACAGCCCCTGTAGTTGGCGCGGGAATCGTCGGCGACGGCCGCTGCGCTGAACCATTGCGGAAGTCGGCAGGCGAAACTGTCGCGGCGCACGAGTCCGGCCAGCACGCCGAGCTGCCCGCCCTTGCCGCCGGCCGCGGAAGGACCTGCCGCGGCGGCGGACCAGTCGAGCACGAGCGCGCTCATGGTGCCTCGCTCGTGCCCGGAGCCGCCGGCGCGCGATGTCGTCGCAGATCCGGTCGAGTGCTGCACGTCTTCCCGGCCGACGCTCTGTCCTGAGACGATCGCGGGATGAGTATCGACGACACGCATCCCTTGGCCCGCACGCGCACGATCACCGCACTCGATGCGGCTGCGGCCGTACTCGCCGGCCTGCTGTTCCTCGTCGCGAGCGTGCGCTTCGGCGGCTCGGTCGCCGGCGACGAGCTCGATCCGTCGTGGTCGATGGTGCTGCGCTGGGCGAGCATGCACGGCCTGCGCTGGGGCAGCGACATCGCATTCACGTACGGGCCGCTCGGCTATTTCTCGCCGTTGAATGCCTGCGACCCGAACCACTACGGCAGCTTCGTCGCGGTCCAGATCGCGCTCGCCGCCGCAGCCGGGTTTCTGTTCGCGAACGGCTGGGTGGCGCAGCGCTGGCCCGAGCGCATCGTCATGGTTTCCGCGGTCCTGTTCGCCGCCCCCGTGCTGGCGGCCGATCCGGTCTGGCTGTCGATGCCGATGTTCGCGGTCGCCGGCATGCACGCGCATGCCGAGGCCGGCCGCCGGCGCGCGCTGTGGCTGCTGGCCGTCGTCGCCGCCGTTTATCTTTCCACAATTCTATTGATCAAGATGAGCGGGCTGCTGCTGATCGTGGCGGCGTGGCTCGCCGGGATCGTCGTGCTGCTGCGCGCGCGTCTTTTGCGTCACGCGACCGCATGGCTGCTGCTCGTTCCGGCCTGCTCGCTGACGCTGTGGACGCTCAGCGGCCAGCAGTTCGGCGACCTGCTCCCGTTCATCGCGACGGTATTCGAGATTTCGCGCGGCTATTCCGCGGCGATGGGCAGCTTTCCGCCGCTGCGCTACGATCTCTACGGCCTGGCCGTGATCGGCGGCAGCGGCCTCGTCGGGCTCTGGGCCGCCTGGCGCGCGCGCCGCGATGTCGCGCGGCTCGCGTGCCTCGTCCTCTGCGGCCTCACGCTGTTCATCGCATGGCGCGCGGGCTTCACGCGTGCCGACACGCATGTCGTGATCTTCGTGCTGACGGCCTGGCTCGTGCTGCCGCTGCTGCCGGGCCTGACGCCGGCACCGACGCGCCGGCTGCGCGCCGCGAGTCTCGCACTGGCCCTCGCCGCCGTGCCGGTCGCCGACCGCAGCTTCAATCCGGGCATGGGCCACCGGCGCGGCGATCTCGCCGCGGCAAGTCCGCGCGTCATCGCCGGCAATCTCGGCCTGCTGATGCGTCCGCTCGCGCACAGGCCGGCGCTGATCGCGGCGCTGGACCGCGAGCGCCTCCGGCTCGACCTGCCGCGGACGCGCGCCGCAGTCGGCGCGCGCAGCGTCGATCTGCTCGGCACGCAGCAGGGCGTCGTGATGTTCAACGGCCTCGCCTATCGGCCCGCACCCGTGTTCCAGGGCTATGGCGCGTACACCCCGCACCTGCAGCAGTTGAACGCCGCCGCGTACAGCGGGCCGGAACGGACCGACTTCGTGCTGCTCGCGTATTCGCCGATCGACGGCAACCTGCCGACGAGCGAAAACGCGCTCGCGTTCACGACCATGTACCGGAATTACCATCCGGTACTCGTGGAAAAATCCTATCTGCTGCTGGAAAAGGATGCCGGGTCGACACCGCCCCAGACGCCGCCGGACGCCGGCTGGCAGCAGGCGGGCTGGGGCGAATGGATCGACCTGCCCGCCTCGCCCGGCACCGTGTCGATACTCGCGGTGCGTTCCGAACTCTCGCCGGCCGGCAAGGCCATGGCGACCGTGCTGCGCGAACCCGGGCAGTTCATCGAACTCGAACTCGCCGACGCAACGACGCGGCGCTTCCGGCTCGTGCGCAGCGCGGCGCCCGGCGGCTTCCTCGTGTCGCCGCTCGTGCAGTCGCTCGATGACTACGTGCGCCTGTTCGCCGGCGCCGACCTGCCGGCCGTGCGGCGCTTCCGGATCGTGCCGCAGAGCGATGCCCAGCAGTTTCTGTTCGCCGACGGCATCGCGTGGAACGCGACGCAGCAGCCGCAGCGCGCACGCACGGATCTGCCGGCGCCGGTGCTCGATGCGCTGTTTCCGGGGTTTTCGCACCGGCCGCAGTCGCGGACCGCCGGCGCGCATACCGTCGAGGTCGACGGACGCCGCGTGCTGTTCCTGCACAGTCCCGCGCGACTGGCCTTCACGCCGGGCGCCGGCCGCTACGTCGTCTCGGGTCAGATCGGCATCGTCCCGAACGCGTTCACGAGCGCGGGCTGCGGCGGCGGCGACGGCGTGGAAGTCCGCGTCTCCGGCGCTGCGGGCGCGACGCTCGCGCAGGCGTACGATCCGTTCGCCGATCCGTCGCTGCGCCCTGCGCGCCGCTTCGAGCTGGGTCCGGTCGACATCGGTGCCGACGGCGTGCTGACGCTGGAGGTGACGCCCGGGCCGGCGAACAACGGCGACTGCGACTGGTCCTACGTGCGCGATGTCGAGATCCGCGCAGCCGAAGGTGCCGGATCGCAGTGACGTCTCCGCCCGCGGCACCGTCGCCGCGGCTCGACGGTCAGTCCGTGCGTCGCGCGCGGATCTCCGCGAGTCTCGCCGTCATTGCCGCGAGGCTCGCCGGCGCCGACAGGCGTTCACGCACGCTCGCCTGCGCCCTGTCGCCGAGGGCCCGCGCGAAGGCCGGATCGTCGGCGAGGCGGCGCAGATGCGCCGCGGCCTGTCCGATGTCGGGCTCGGCCCAGCGCTGGCCTTCCCAGGCCGGGTATTCGCCTTCGTTCAGGGGAATCAGCGAATAGCCGACGAGGCAGCTGTTGTCCTCGTCCATGAACGCGAGATTGCCCGAATACGCGGTCGCGACGACGGGCTTGCCGAGCAGCATGCATTCGGCCATGCCGAGCCCGAGACCTTCGGAGCGATGCAGCGAGATGTAGCAGTCGCAGCCGGCCTGCAGCGCCCACATGCCGCTGCGATCGAGGAATCCGTCGCGCACGTCGATGCGATCGTCGCCCGCGGCCGTATCGACGAGCGCGCGCAACACGTCGGGAAACCGCTCGCCGTTCGTCGTCTTGATCACGAGGCGCACGTCGCGGCGATCGGCCGGGAACGCGCGGCGGAATGCGGCGATGACGCCTTCGGCGTTCTTGCGCGTGACGAAGGAATTGAAGTCGAAGCTGAAGAGGCAGACGAATACGTCGTCGGCCAGGCCGATCGCGCGCCGCGAGCGGTTCGCCGGCAGATCCACGCGCAGCGCGACCGGCACGATGTGCACGGGCTTTGACGTGCACGCGGCGATCGCGTCGCGCACGAACGGCGAACCGACCCAGATCTCGTCGACGAGATCGATCGCGCCGTGCCACTGCTCCGGAAACTTCTCGAGTTCCCAGAACCAGCAGCCGATGTTGTAGTGGCCTGCGAACGCCTCGTCGCCGAGATGGCGGCGCGCGACCGGCATCTGGTCGGCATTGATGCAGAACAGGTTCACGTCGTAGCGGCAGTCCTCCGAGAGGAACCGCTGCATGCTGCGATCGCTCTGGCGGCTCGCGACGCCGACGTCGAAATTGCGCACGGCGAACGGCATGCCGCCGCTGTCCAGCGTATGCGCGTGCCGGCGCAGGATCTCGGCGACGCCGAATTCACCGTGCGCGTAGCCGACCAGCGTGACGCCCGGGGGAAACTCCGGCGGCACGGCCGGCGCGGCCGCCGCCGGCCTTCCGGCGATCTCCTCGAGCCGGTGTCGCACGCGGTTTCGCGTCGGCTCCGGAATCGCCGCGTAGCAACGGCGCGCGGCGCGGAACCGGTAGCTCCAGTTGATCAGGTCCAGGCACGCGGACGCGACGAACGGCAGCGGTCCCGACGCCGAACGCCCCTCGTGCGCGATCAGGCGCGGCACACCGTCGTGCAGATCGGCAGCGGCACGCGCGGCCAGGGCGCGGCGCGCGCCGGCGAGATGCCGTTCCGGCACGCCCATCTCGGTGCCGGCCGTGCGGACGAACCAGCGGATGAACGCGTCGCGACCGTCCGCCTGACCGATGTCGAAGGCGTTCTGCAGATCGGCGCGCATCTTCCACGCGGCATACATCAATCGCGAAACCGGCGCCTCGGCGCGCGCGGGCAGCTCGTCGCACGGCAGGTCGTAGAGCGCGCGGCTCATCGAGAACGGGTGGCGCTGCGGCTGCGGCGCGCCCTTGTCGAAATAGCGCCGATAGACCGCGCGCACCGGATCGCAGATCGGCTCGCCGTCGGCGAACCTGCCGAACGCATAGGGCTTGCCGCGATGTTCGCGGTGGCCGTTCGCGGCGAGGCGATCGAGGTAGTCCGCGTACAGCGGTTCGAGTTTTCCGATCGTCGCCCGGGTGTGTCGGTTCTGGTGCTTGGAGAACCGCGCCGGACGTTCGAGATCGACGCCGCTGAAATGCACGAAGGCGAGCGGCCGCTCCCCGGCATACCAGCGCCCGCCGCGCCGCGACACGACGCGCTGCGACAGATTCCAGTACGCGAGGTTGTAGCCTTTGTCGCGAAGCACGCGGACGTCCGGAAACAGGCCCGGCACGAGGTCGACCCATTTCTGGTCGGTGAACAGGCCGGCGGCGATGTCGCTGGCCGCGCCGAACTCCAGGCGGTCGGCCCACCAGCCGATCAGGCGATCGGCCTTGGCATGCGCGCCGATCGCGATGAAGCCGCAGTTGTAGGTGCCGCTTGCGAGCATGTCGCGTTCGCCGGGCCGGCGATCGTCGTCGACCGGTTCGAGCAGGTGCGGCGTCAGCACGGCGAGCGCGCCGTCCCTCAGGGCCGCGTCGACCTCGACGAGCGGTTCGACCACGAGGATGTCGGGATCGAGATAGACGATGCCGGCATCCGGATGCAGCCGGCGCAGGTGCGCGAACGCATACGGCTTGATCGCCGTGTTGAACTCCATGATCGTGTAGCGGAACGCGAACGCATCGAAATCCGGCAGCGCGAGCGCGTCGGCCGCGATCGTCGCGAACGGCAGATCGGCGGCGCCCGCATCGCCTTCGTCGCGATCGGCGAGGATCAGGTAGCGCGGCGTGTCCGGATGCTGCGCGGCGACCGACTGCATCAGCGTCTTCGCATAGGCCAGGTAGTTGCGCGATGCGATCGTGAAGAAGACCGAGATGCCGGGACGCTGCTCCGCTCCCGCCGGCCGCAGTGCGTCGTTCCGCGCCCGCTCCAGCGCCTGCGCGTAGTCGATGGCCTCGTCGCGGCTGCGTTCGAGCTGTGCCGCGTAGTCGACGGCGCGATCGCGATCCAGTTCCAGCAGCCGCGCATAGTCGGAAGCCTTGCCGTGCTCCCGTTCGAGCAGATTCGCGTAGTCGGCGGCCTTGTCGCGTTCCCGTTCCAGCACGCCCGCGTAGTCGGCCGCCTTGCGGCGTTCACGCTCCAGCGCCGCGAGCGTTTCCTCGAGTCGATTCGCATGGGCGGCCGCTTCCGCGATGCGCGCATCGCGCGCTGCGATTTCCGCATCGAACCGCTCGCGCGTCCGCGCGCGATCCTGTTCGAGCGACAGCGCATGCGCTACGGCCTTGCGATTGTCGCGCTGCAGCGTGTCGACGGTTTCCTGGAGCTTTTCGGCGTGTGTCGTGGCGGCCTCGATGCGCGCATCGCGCCGGCCGATTTCGTCGGCGAAGCGCGCATGCATCTGCGCGCGCTCGGCGCCGTGCTGCCGCGACGCGGCTTCGGCACGGTCGCGCAGGTCGCCGAATACGCGTTCGCGCGCCACGATGTGCGGGCCGAGCAGCGCATCGGCAGCCGCCATCGCCTGCGCCGCCGCGTCGAACGCCGGCGCAAGGGATTGCGGATCGCCTGCCGCACGCTGCAGGGCGGCGTAGACCTCGCCATGCAGGCCCGCAAGGTCATGCGTCGGATCCGCCGCTTCGCGGCCGCGGCTTCCGGCAGCGAGGAACGCGTCGATGCGTTCGTCGGCGCGTTGCGCGTTCGGCCAGTCGATACCGAGCTGCCGGCCGATGCGCGCGAACTCCGCACGCCAGTCGGCCAGCAGCGCGTCGAATGCGACGAACGCGCGCGCGTCGCCGCGCGTCGCCCGTTCCGCCGCGATGACGTAGCGCAGCCAGACCGCGACGCCCTGCGCGGGCGGCAGCGCGTTGCCGCTGTCGAGCCGGCGTTCGCGCCGTTCCAGGGATCCCGCAACCGCATCGGGATGCCGGAACGGAATCAGGAATCGCGGCTCGATCGCCGAGCGCCGCATCGCTTCCGACCACAGCGGCAGAAACAACGCGATGCGCGGATCCTTGAGTACGAACAGACCGGCGTTCGGGTGCTCCTCGGCAAGCAGCGCCTGCATGCGGCCGATCCAGGGCTGCGCGGCATCGCTGGAGAACCAGCCGGGTGCGATGCCGACCGGCGAATAGATGTCGGATCCGAGTTCGGCGAGCAGGTCATTGTGCAGCGCCTGGACCGCGCGGGATTCCCAGTGGCCGTGTTCGTTGCCGACGCTTGCCGGAATCAGCTCGCTGCCGAGTTCGGCACCGAGCAGGTTGACGATGCGCGTCGCCGCCGACGTGCCGCTGCGATGCATGCCCGCAACGACGATGGCTGTTCTCGTCCGACCCGTCATCGGCTGCCCTCGTATCGAGCGCTGCGAGTCGCCGATGGATGCGGACGGCGACGATGCACGCGAATGGGCATTGCCGCAACGCGATGCGCGCCGTCCGCGGATGGAATGAAGGGTTTCATGCGTTCAGATGCGCACGAAAGTAGGCGATCGTTTTCTCGAGCCCCGCATCCAGCGGCACGCGCGGCTGCCAGCCCAGCGCGCGCTCGGCCAGCGCGATGTCGGGCCGGCGCACTTTCGGGTCGTCCGGCGGCAGCGGGCGATGGACGATCCGCGACCGGCTGCCGCTGAGCCGCAGCACGCGCTCGGCGAGTTCGCGCATGCTCAGTTCGGCCGGATTGCCGACGTTGACCGGCCCGGTGAAGTCGGCCGGCGTGTCCATCGCGGCGAGCAGCGCCTCGATCAGATCGTCCACATAGCAGAACGAGCGCGTCTGGCTGCCGTCGCCGTACAGCGTGACGTCTTCGCCGCGCAGCGCCTGGACGATGAAATTGCTGACGACGCGGCCGTCGTCGACGTACATGCGCGGGCCGTAGGTGTTGAAGATCCGCACGACCTTGATCTGCAGGTCGTATTGCCGGCGATAGTCGAAGAACAGCGTCTCGGCGCAGCGCTTGCCTTCGTTGTAGCAGCTGCGCATGCCGATCGGATTGACCCGGCCCCAGTAGCTTTCCGGCTGCGGATGCACTTCCGGGTCGCCATAGACCTCGCTCGTCGACGCCTGCAGGATGCGCGCGCCGCGCTTGTGCGCGAGCGCGAGCATGTTCATCGCGCCGTGCACGCAGGTGCGCGTCGTCTGCACCGGGTCGTGCTGGTAGTGAACCGGCGAGGCCGGACAGGCCAGATTGAAGATGCGGTCGACCGCGACGTCGAGCGGCAGCGTGACGTCGTGCTGCAGCAGTTCGAAGCGCGGATGCTCCAGCAGCGCCGCGATGTTGTCGCGCGTGCCGGTATGAAAATTGTCGACGCAGAGCACGTCGTCGCCACGCCGGATCAGCGCGTCGCACACGTGGGATCCGAGAAAACCGGCACCGCCCGTCACCAGTGTTCTCTGCCCAGTCGACCGCATCCGGGAATCGTTTCGTTCAGTGGCGAAGCAGCGAACATAACAAGGCCACAGCGCACTGTCGATCCGTTAAGCTCGCGCGCCATGCACCGTCACCTCATCGCAACCGGCCGCGGCAGTTCGAGGCGCGCACCGGTCCTCCACCCTTTGCCTGCGCCATGACGAATTCCGCGCGCAACCCGCGCCGCACAAGGCTGCGATCGCTGCTCGTGCCGCTGCTGCTGGCCGTCGCCTGCTTCGTGATCTACAACGCGAACCTGCGGCAGATCGGTGCCGGAGACACGATCGCGGCCCGCTACCTGCCGCTCGTGCTCTGGCACGACGGCACGCTGCAACTGGACGAACACGCACGCCTGATCGCTCGCGGTCATCCGCAGACCCTGTCGCGGTTCCGGCCGGCCAACGCCGACGGGAAAGCCGTCTATTTCGAACCGTCCGCCTACTGGCTGGTCCGCACGCGCCATCACGAACTCGCCTCGTTCTATCCGCCGGTCACGCCATTGCTCGTTGCGCCGCTCTACGCGCCCGCGGCGTTCTGGCTCGATGCGAAAGGCTGGGAGCAGCCGCAGGTCGACCGGATCGCGGAATGGATGGAGAAACTGGCCGCATCGCTGCTCGCCGCGCTCGCGAGCGTGCTCGTTTACCTGCTGCTGCGGCGCGAAGGCAACCCGTGGAGCCTGCCGCTCGCGCTCGCGTTCGCGCTCGGCACCAACACCTGGATGATTTCGAGCCAGGCGCTCTGGCAGCACGGCACCGGCGAGCTGCTGATCGCGCTGGCGCTGCTGCTGGTCATCGGCCCTGCGACCGCGACGCGCCTGGCGCTGCTCGGCGCGGCCTGCGTGCTGATGGCGGCGAACCGTCCGCCCGACGGACTGATCGCCGCGGCGATCGGCGCGTTCGTCCTCATCCGGAACTGGCGCAGCACGGTATGGCTCGCGGCCGGCGCCGCCGTTCCGCTCGCGGCCCTGCTCTACTACAACCTCGGCTTCATCGGCCATCTCGCCGGCGGCTACGGCGTCGTGAAACCGCCGGGCAATTTCTTTCAGGCCGCCTGGTCGGGGCTCGCGGGGCTGCTCGTCAGCCCGTCGCGCGGGCTGCTGGTGTTCGCGCCGTTCCTGATCTTCGTTCCGTTCGGACTGACGCAGCGCCTGCGCGCGCGCGAGACGCGCGGACTCGCGATCGCGCTGACGCTCGCGGTCGTCGCGCAGATCCTGCTCTATGCCCAGGGCGACTGGCGCGCCGGAACCTCGTGGGGGCCGCGCTGGCTCACCGATATCCTGCCGATCCTGATCTGGATGCTGGCCCCGGCGCCGCTCGTGCTGCGCCCTGCTGCGCGCGGCCTCTTCGCCGCGGCGATCGCGGCATCGATCGGCATCCAGGCGGTCGGCGCGTTCTGGTACACCAGGACCAGCGATGAGCTCATCTTCGGCGAAGACCCGGCGCTGGGCGGCGCGTGGAATTGGGGAAATATCCCATTTGTCGCCGAACTGCGTCACGCGCCCGCGCCCGGCGAACTGCTCTGCGACGCGAGGGGCACGATCGACCGGATCGGGCCGACGCGGCTTCCGCTCGCCGGTGCGCTGCCGGCCCTCGAACCGGGCGCCGCGATCGAAGGCTGGGCGCTCGCCTGCGAGCGTTCGCCGGCACAGCTGCTGCTGCTCGTGGACGGCATCGTCGTCGGCGCGACGACCGGGTTCCTGCCGCGGCCGGACGTCGATGCGGCGCTGCAGACGCAGGCGCCGTCGGGCTGGCGCGTGGTGGCGAATCTCTGGGGCGTGGCTCCCGGCGAGCGCGTGCTGCAGCTCGCCGTTCGCGTCCAGCCGCGCAGCGATTTCCGCATCGTCCGCGAGCAGCGCGTGATCGTGCAGCCGCAGCCGCCGGCACCGACCGGCGCGGCGCTGCCGGACGAACCGTCGGCAGCCGCGTTCGATGCGATGGCCGCGCGCGCGACGGTGCTGCTGCGCGAACGCCAGACCGGCTATGGCGCCTGGCTCACCGCGCACACGCAGCAGCGCCAGTACGACGCGCCGCAGCCGGAAATGAACACGTTCCTGACCGCGACGCTCGTCGACCTGCTGGCGCCGCTCGCGCGCCGGCACGATTTCGACGCGGCGCTCGGGCGCGCCCGCGCGCACCTTGCGGCGCAGATCGAAAGCGACGGGCTCGTGCGCTATCACGGACTGCCGGACGGACCGACGATCGGCATGCTCGGCTGCGCGATCACGCCGGATGCCGACGACTCGGCACTGGTCTGGCGAGTCGCCGGCAGCGCCGACGATCCGCGGCGGCGGCCCATGCTGGACACGCTCGCGCGCTATCGGGACACGCGCGGCTTCTATCGCACCTGGCTCGCGGCGAAGAAGCACTATCGGTGCCTCGACCCCGGCAGCGATCCGAATCCGACCGATGTCGCGATCCAGATGAACGTGTATCTGATGCTGCGCACGTTCGACCCGCCGGCGGCGCAGCAGCTCTGCGGCGCGCTGCAGCGCGCGTTCCGCGATGACGACGTCTGGGTCTATTACGCGAAGTCCGCGCTGCTGCCGTATCTGCGTGCGGCCGAGCTGCGCGGGCTCGGCTGCGCGCTGACGCTGCCGATCGAGCGACTCGCGCTGCCCGCCGCGGGACAGGCGATCTGGAGCGAGGCCGTGTACCGGCTCGTCGAGGCCGAGCAGTCGCCCGGCGACGCGTCGACGCGACAGGCCGTTCGCCGCGTGCTCGCCCAGCTCGGCAGCGACGACTTCGCACTGCTCCGGCGTTCGCCGCCGCTGCTGTACCACAACGATCTCAGCGCGACGGTGCGTCGCTACTACTGGTCCGAAGACGTCGGCTACGCGCTGTGGCTGCGGCTGTACGAGGCCGCCGGCAGAGACGCCGCGCCATGACCGCGCACGCGATCCGGCACTACGGGCGCATCGTCCGGCACTTCGTCGCGACGCGCGCGCTCGAAGTCGGCGCGCTGCAGGCGTCGCCGTTCATCGGGATTTTCCTCGGCGGCTACCGCATCGAACACGGCGGCGTCGCCGCGCCGATCCTGCTGCTGCTCGGGAGCTGCGCGCTCACCGCACATATCTTCGTGTTCAACGACTGGGCCGGCTACGAGAGCGACCTGCGCGCGCCGCAGCGCTCGCCGCACGTCTTCAGCCGCCACGGCATCAGCCGCGGCGAGGTCGCCGGGGCATCCGCCGCACTGCTCGTTCTCGCAGCCGTCGCGTTCGCCGCGGTCGGCCTGCCGGCGCTGCTGATCGGCACTGCGATCGCCGCGCTCGGATTCCTGTATTCGGCATCGCCCGTGCTCGGCAAGAGCACGCCGGTCGCGGCCTCGCTCAATCATCTGGCCGGCGGCACGCTGCATTTTCTGCTCGGCTACACGCTCGCCCGCGATCCCGATGCGACCGGCCTGATGATCGGCCTGTTCTTCGGACTCGTGTTCGCCGCGGGCCATCTCAATCAGGAGGTTCGCGACTACGACGACGACCGGCTCACCGGCATACGCACGAACGCCGTCGTGTTCGGGTGCCGGCCCGCGTTCGTCGCGAGCGTAGTCACGTTCACGACGGCCTATGCGCTGCTCACGGCGCTCGCGGCGTTCGGCATTCTTCCGGCGCTGCTGCGCTGGAGCCCGATCGCGTGGCTGCTGCATCTGGCCTGGTCGGCGCAAGCGCTGGCTCGGGGGCTGCGTTTCGAGACGGCCGTCTGGATGCAGCAACGCTACCGCTGGCTGTTCGCGCTGATCGGGCTCGTGATGCTGGCCGGACAATTCGATGCGTCATCCGGAATCGGAGCGCTGCCGCGCCCATGAAACTATCGGTCGTGATTCCCTGCTACAACGAGGAGCGGACGATCCGCGCGATCGTCGACGCCGTGCGCAACGCGCCGTATGCGTCGATGGAAATCATCGTCGTCGACGACTGCTCGCGCGACGGCACGCGCGCGATCCTGCAGAGCGAGATCGCGCCGCTCGTGCAGCAGGTCTTCTATCACGCGGTCAATCAGGGCAAGGGAGCAGCGCTGCGCACGGGCATCCGCGCCGCGACCGGCGACCTCGTGATCGTCCAGGACGCCGACCTCGAATACGACCCGAACGACTACGCCGCACTCGTCGAACCCATCGCGAGCGGTCGCGCCGACGTCGTGTTCGGTTCGCGTTTCCGCAACGGGAGGCCCGTCGGCATGCTCGCGAAGCACTGGGTCGGCAACAAAGTGCTCACGTTCCTCTCGAACCGCTTCACGGGCCTGACGCTCACGGACATGGAGACCTGCTACAAGGTGTTCCGCCGCGAAATCATCCAGGCCATCGAGATCGAGGAAGACCGTTTCGGCTTCGAGCCGGAAGTCACCGCCAAGATCGCGCGGACCGGCTGCCGCATCGAGGAAATCGGCATTGCCTACAACGGCCGCAGCTACGCGGACGGCAAGAAGATCGGCTGGAAGGACGGGTTCCGCGCGCTCTGGTGCATCGCGAAATACCGTCCGCCGCTGCGCGAGCGCCTGCGCAGGCGCGCAATCGCCCAGTCACGCACCGCGGACGGGCGCTGAGCCGGCGAACCGTCCGCGTCGGCGCCGCGCAACGCTCCACCGTGCTCGACGCCGCGCCACTCGGTCAGCCATGCACGGTGCAGAAAATCGATCACCTGCCGGCCGAGGCGGGATCGCGCGAGCTCGAGCGCCGTTCGCCCGCCGAGCAGGCTGACGGACGTGACGCGCAGCCCCTCGGCGGCGTGCCGCGACCTCGGCGATTCGCTCCAGCATCCCGTCGAGGCCGTACTCCGGCGCTGCCTGCATCAATTCGGAAACGGGGTTCTCTCGTCTGTCCATCGTGATTTCCGCACGGACGTTTCCCGACCGGGCGCGTGCGCGCCGCTGATGCCGGCTTGCTCTCGACGCCATCCTCGCTGGAAAGTCCGGATTCCGCCGTGGAGTTGTTCGACGGTGGTTTGCGGAGCAGCCGCCGGCGTCACCCGGCGTGCGACGAACCCGCACGCTGCGCGTTACTGGAATCCGCTGCGAAAGATGCACTCGCTGCTGTAGAGCACCTCGACGGCGCCGCGATCGCCGAAGCCGTCCAGGTCGAAATAGGGAATGCCGATCGCAAGGTCGCGCTGGCCGTCGTCGTTGAAATCGCCGCCGGCCAGGGACGCGCCGAACAGGTCGACGGTGACCGGCGGTCCGATCGAAAGCGCCGCGCTGCGCGTGAAACGCTGCGACTCCGCCGGCACGAGACCCGACGAGGCGCCCGGAACGACGATGACCGAACCGGCCTTGATCGCGCCGTTCACGGTATCGAAGTTCGCGCCGATCGCGAGACTGGACCGTCCGGGGAAAATATTGAACGGGTCGTCGTTGAACCGGCCGGTCGCGAGCGAGACGCCGAACCGCGTATCGCCGACGACGTTGCCGGGCAACGATGCCGGCGTGATGCGCTGGTCGCCGTCAGTCTGCAGTCCCGTCGCGGCGGATCCGTACAACACGTGCACCGCGTCGTCGCCGGTTGCGATCGCGAGATCGGTCGACGAGCCCGCGTCGAATCCACCGGCCGCGAGCGCGCGGCCGAACACGCTGTTGTCGGTGCAGGTTCCCTGCACGCCGAGCACGCCGGGCCGGAACTGGCGCGTGCCGGTGTTCACGATGCCGCCCGCGCTGCCGAGCATCATGACCACGGCACCCGACGCGTCCGTGCCGTTCGGACAGCGCGCGCGCAGCGCCCCGATCGCGATGTCGGCATAGCCGTCCTCGTTGAAGTCGCCGCTCGCGAGCGTCGAGCCGTAGAGTTCGACGAGCGTCGGCGGCACGGTGAGTCCGTCGCCGTTGCGCGTGATGAGCTGATCGCGTGCGCCGGTGATGCCGGTCGACGAACCGTAGGCGATCTGCACGGCGCCGGCATCGCTCACGGATCCCACGTCCTCGCCTTTCACGCCGATCGCGAGATCGTCGTAGCCGTCGTCGTCGAAATCGCCGACAGCCAGCGACGTGCCGAACGCGTCGCCGCTCTCCAGCGCGCCCGCGTAACCGTCCTGGCCCTGCTCGATGCTCGCCTGCGCTGCCCAGGCGCTGCCGGTGTAGCGCAGCACGAGCACGCGCCCCGCGCCCGACGCGACATCGCTGAACTCCGGATTGCCGATCGCGAGTTCGTCGTCGCTGTCGCCGTCGAAGTCGCCGGCGGCGAGAGCCGGCCGGAGCACCTGGAACGGCAGAGGCACCACGCTCACGGTGAACCGGTCGGCCGGCAGCACGCCGCCGCCGACCGTCCATTCCTGACCGAAGTACACGCGCAGCTCGCTCGCGGCGTAGGCGGCGACGGCCAGGTCGCTGATGTTGTCGTCGTTGAAATCCCCGGCCGCCATCGTGGTGCCGAACTGCACCGAGGTCGCCGGCGCCGGGTTCGGCAGAGCCGTGTCGTCGACCGGCCCGAGCCGATAGACCGAATCCGCCGAGGCCGGCATCGGCAGCGCTCCCGGGAGCGCGAAGAGCAGGCCCAGCTGCATTGCGGCGAAGCGTTTCATCGATGCGTCCCGACGGTCGGCGTTACCCGTGTACCACGGCAAACCGCCGTAAAAGGGCCATCTCGCGCGTGGCGTCGCCGGCAGCGGCACGCCGGTGCCTGGACCGATGTCCCAAACGCCGGCGGTTTCCCGTCCCCGGCACTACCCCGGTAGCGGCCGTCCACTCCGTGCCCGGGGGCGGAACGAAGCCGATGGCCGTCGTCCGTTCTTTCCCACCGCATGAGCAAGGACTGCAAACCATGTTTCAGCCAATCATCAAGACACCGGATCGACTGCGGACCTGCCGGATTTCGCGGCGCGCGGTCGCCGCCGTGCTGCTTGCCGCGCTCGCCGGCGCCGCCGGCGCCGTCGACCCCATCCCGACGCCCGAGCCGAACGACTGCATCGACGACGTGACCGCGACGCTCTCGGCCTCGCCGCCCGAAGTGCAGCTCGGCAATTCCTCCACCGTTTCCTGGCAGGTCAGCTATCCGTCCTACTGCCCGGTGGCCGTTCGTTTCGGCACGAGCCTGCTCGACGAGCGGACCGTGCCGAGCACGGGCTCGCGCGTCGTCACGCCGACCCACCTTCCCGGCAAGAGCTGGTACCTGAAGGCGGTGAAGAACGGCGCCGAAAAGCCGCTCGGCTGGATCACCGTGCGCGCGACCGGACTGCCGCTGCCCGACGGTCCGGTCGTCGCGATCAACGGCAGTTCGCCGCTGTGGCGCGACCTGCTCAAGCGCGCGCTCGAAGCGGGCGGCAAGACCGTGATCCTCGCGCCCGAGGTCGACATGGACATGACCGGCACCACCGTGGAGATCGCGCCCGGCACGACACTGACGAGCAATCCGAACCCGAGCCTGCCCAATCCCGTGCGCAATGCGACCCGGCTCGGCCCGCGCCTGTGGACGAGCGATCGCCCGCGCCCGCTGTTCCTGATCAGTTGCTTCGAGTCGGGCCAGTACGACGCCAACGTGCATCTGGAAGGCTTCCGCCTGCAGGGCCCGCATTGGGACTCCGAGTCGGGCGACGACAATCTCGAGCGCGGCATCGTCGTGCAGTCGTGCCGCAATGTGGAAATCAGCAACATGGAGATTTCCGGCTGGAGCGGCCAGGGCGTCTACGTGACCGACGCGGCCGGCGCGATCGACCGCGTCGAGGACGTAAAGGTCCACGACAACTTCTTCCATCACAACCAGCACGTCGGCGGCAACGGCTATGGCGTCGAATCGACCGGCGGCGCACGCGTCCTGATCGAACGCAACCTGTTCGATCACAACCGCCATGCGATCGCCGCGGCCGGCGGCTACGATCCCGGAAGCTGGTACACGGCGCGGCACAACCTCGTGCTGCGGGGCGGCGGCTACCACGATTCGTACCCGGTCTACGGCACCTGGTGGACGCATCAGTTCGACGTGCACGGCACGACCGCCTGCGGGCCGCTGTTCTTCGACGCGCCGGGCAGCTGCGGCGAGGCCGGCATCTACTATGAGTTCACCGACAACGCCTTCCAGTACACGCGAGGCAACGCGATCAAGATCCGCGGCAATCCGCTGGTCAGCCCGCGCGCGAGCGGCAACGTGTTCGCGCATGAGGACGACGACGAGGCCATCACGCAGAACGGCTGGAATTATCAGAGCGCGATCACCACGCCGCTGATCGGCCAGAACAACCGCTTCGGCGTGAAGACGTTCGCCGACTACGGCGTCTGCGACATCGACGGCGACGGCACCGACGACCTGTTCCTGGCGACCGGCGCGAACTGGTGGTGGTCCAGCGGCGGCAAGATGCAGTGGACCTTCCTGCGCGCCGCGACCGAGCGCCTCGCCGACGTCGGCCTCGGCGATGTCGACGGCGACGGGCGGTGCGATGTCATCGCCGGCAGCCCGGTGCGGATCGCCCGCGGCGGCAGCGGCGTCTGGGAGCCGATTCCGGAAGCGGCCGGCGCCG
>NZ_DATIGT010000037.1:0-26011 GCF_035481375.1 Tahibacter sp. | reverse complement strand
TCGCCGTCGTCGCCGGCGTCGGTCTCGCGAGCCTCGTGCCGATGCTGGTCGAGCAGGCACAGGCGGGCTTCACCGATCTTCAGACCATAGGCCAGTATTCGGACCGCGATCCGGCGCTGCCGACCCCGGCGCGTCTCGGCGCGATGCTGCTGAGCCTCGCGGGATATGGCGCAGAATATACATTGCGCTATTGGCTTGAAGTACCGCCGGCGCTGCGGCGCACGCTGATGCTGCTGCATCTTTTCGCACTGGCCGCCTGTGCGGCGCTCGCCCTGACTTCACCGTCGCGCGAGCGCCGGCGCATCGCCGTCGTGCTGCTGATTCTGTTGCCGCTGCAGTCGGCGTTCGTGCTCGCGCTGCGGCCGATCACGCCGTTCTGGATGATCTTCGCGCACCTGCCGGTCATCGCCGCGCTGATCGCGCTCGGCCTCGACCGCCTCTGCGATCAGGGCCGCCCCGCGCGCGCCGTCGCAGCGATGCTGCTCGTCGTCTGGAGCGCCTGGTCACTCGCGATCCACGGCGTGCTCGCGAATCCGCCGGAACAGGCGCTGGTGTCGACCGATCCGCCGGAGCGGCACGGTCTCATGAACGTGATTCGCCGGACCACGAACGGCGCACACCACACGATCCTGCTGCTCGCGATGCGCGATCGCTATGCGATCACCGCGCCGCTGTGCGCGCCGGCGACGCTGTACGCGCATTACGCCGAATTCGTCGACCAGTCGCTCGGCACGGGCCTGCTCGTGCGCTGCGGCCGCAGCGATCAGATCCGCATCGGCGGACCGCCGCGCGAGCGTGCGCTGATCGGCCTGCGCGACTACGCCTGGCGCCGCCTGGGCGCCGAGCCGCAGCAGCGCATCGCGCATCTGGGCTACAGCGCGGTCGCTCGCGTGCTGCAGGCCGGCGTCCCGTCGCCGCCGGCCGTGCCCGGCATGTTTCCCGCGCATCCGAATCTGCCGTCGAATCCCGTCGATTTCGTCGTGCAGGGCGAGACGGCCGCCGGCGAGTTCGTCGCGGTCACGCATCGCGCCGCGTTCTACGAGCCGTTCGAGGTCAGGGCCGCGACGGCCGACGGCCAAGCCGTCGAACCGCTGTACCGCGACCACATCACGTCGATCTACCGCGCGCCGCGCGCCGCCGCCGCCGCGGTGGCCTGGGCCATCACGGTGCATGCGAGCCGCGACCACGTCGACGTGGTCGCGTTCGCGGATGCGGCGCGTTGATCGTTACGCGAGCTTGATCTCGCGCAGGCGCTCCATGAGGTATTCGTGCGAGGTGATCGACGTCGAATAGCGGCTCGGGTTGTCCCGCGTGATGCAGGAAGCCAGCGGATCGAGCACGACGTCGGGGTTCGGGTGCAGGAAGAACGGCACCGAGTAGCGCGGCTTGCGCGCGAGGTCGCCCGGCGGATTGACGACGCGGTGCGTCGTCGACGGATACACGTGGTTGGTCAGCCGCTGCAGCATGTCGCCGATGTTGACGACGATCGTGTCGGACTCCGACGTGAACGGCACCCACTCGCCGGTGCGCGACTTGACTTCGAGGCCCGCCGCACTGGCGCCGACCAGCAGCGTGATGAAGTTGATGTCCTCGTGCGCGCCGGCGCGCACGTTCGGCACATCGGGCGCGGTGATCGGCGGATAGTGGATCGGGCGCAGGATCGAGTTGCCGTAGTCGGTCTTGTCCTCGAAGAAGGTCTCGGGCAGATCGATGTGCAGCGCCAGGGCGCGCAGCACGCGCGAACCGAGCTGGTCGAGCGCCGTGTACAGGCCGTAGCCGTAGTCGCGGAACCCGGCGATCTCCACCGGCCAGAGGTTCGGCGGCATCACGTCGGCGAAGCGCGAGTCGCGCGGGATCTCGCGGCCGACGTGCCAGAACTCCTTGAGATCGGGATATTTCGAATCCTTGGCCGTCTCGACGCCGAACGGCGTATAGCCGCGTGCGCCGCCGGTGCCGGCGAGGTGGTACTTCATCTTGGTTTCGGCCGGCAGCGCGAAGAACGCCTTGAAGCGCTCGTACGCCCCGTCGATCAACTCGCTGCTGATCCCATGACCGCGAATGCCTGCGAAACCCCACTCGCGGTAGGCGGCGCCGAGTTCGGCGACGAACGCGTCGCGATCGGTGTCGTAGCGGCGGATGTCCAGGGTGGGAATGGCTGCTGACATGAACGAATTCCTGCGGAGTGGACACGACGGCGCAAGCGCCGCGGGAGTGCGCCGCCGCCGCGGCAGCGCTAGACGGATTCCGTGGCCGCGGATTCTACGGCGCGTGCGAGCCGCCCGGCCAGCGCGTCGACGAGGGCCGCGTCGGCGGCCTCGATGGTCACGCGGATCAGCGGTTCCGTGCCCGAGGCGCGCAGCACGAGGCGTCCGCGGCCTTCGAGTTCGCGCTCGACCGCGGCGCGTTCGGCCAGCACGGCGGCATGTTCGAGCAGACCGCCCGCGTTCGCGACGCGCACGTTGCGCGTGATCTGCGGCAGCCGCTCCCAGCCCGCGCAGACGTTCGCCAGCCGCTCGCCGCGGCGCACGAGCACTTCGAGCACCTGCAGCGCGCTGACGATGCCGTCGCCGGTCGAGGCGCTGTCGAGGCAGAGCACGTGTCCCGAGGTTTCGCCGCCGAGCACGCCGGCAGTTTCCTTGAGCATGCGCATGACGTAGCGGTCGCCGACCTTCGCGCGCACGAAGCCGATGCCCGCCGCGGCGAACGCGCGCTCGAGCCCGTAGTTCGTCATCAGCGTGCCGACCACCGGACCGCTGAGGCGGCCGGTCGTCTGCCAGTCGCTCGCGAGCACGTAGAGGATGTCGTCGCCGTCGACGAGGCTGCCGCGATGGTCGATGAACTGCACGCGGTCGCCGTCGCCGTCGAAGGCGATGCCGAGGTCCGCGCCCTGCTCCACGACGGCGCGCTGCAGCGCGGCCGGACTCGTCGAGCCGCAGTCGCGATTGATGTTGAGGCCGTCGGGCTGCGTGCCGATCGTGGTGACCTGCGCGCCGAGTTCGGCGAACAGTTTCGGCGCGATCTGATACGTCGCGCCGTGAGCGCAGTCGATCACGATCTTGAGCCCGCGCAGATCGCGATCGTGCGGAAACGTGGAATTGCAGAATTCCGCATAGCGCGTCGCCGCGTCGGCGACGCGCGCGGCCTTGCCGATGCGCTCCGACGGCACCGTCACGAACGGCGCGTCGAGTTCGCTCTCGATCGCGATCTCGACTTCGTCGGCAAGCTTTTCGCCCGCGGCCGAAAAGAACTTGATGCCGTTGTCCTGATGCGGGTTGTGCGAGGCGCTGATCACGATGCCGGCGCTCGCGCGCAGACTGCGCGTGAGATAGGCGACGGCCGGCGTCGGCATCGGCCCGAGCAGCCGCACGTTCGCACCGGCGGCGACGAGGCCGGCTTCGAGCGCCGACTCGAACATGTAGCCCGAGATGCGCGTGTCCTTGCCGATGACGACGGTGGCGACGCCGTCGTCGCCGGCGAGCACCGTACCTGCGGCACGGCCGAGCTTGAGCATGAATTCCGCCGTGATCGGCCACTCGCCGACGTGCCCGCGAATGCCGTCCGTACCGAAATACCTGCGCTTGCTCATTCGTTGCTGCCGCCTGGAACGGCCCGCGCGCGACGGCGGCGGGAACCGGGCCGCGTAGGTTGCCAGACTGCGGGAGATCCGGCCACTTGAAAGGTTCCGGCTCGAGTCCGCGCAGCGGCTCCCGCGACCGGCATCCGGTCTGCACGGCCTGCCGGCGGGCATCGCAAGCGTTTTTTTCGGTTCCGCCGGCTCGTCGTCGAAATCCGGATTTCGCCATTTCCGGCGTTATCCGGCGCTTTTTTCCCTTGCTGCGGCGCCCCTCCGGAGAGGCCCGAACGAGCATCGCGTGGACAACCGAACATTGTTCGCTTTTTTCGGGAGCGCCGTTTTCAGGACCAGCAACGCGCCGCACTCGCGGAAAACGACGCCGCCGCAATCCCGCGGCAGGGACAGGCGTTGCCACCAGGAGAAACGTCATGTCTCGCAAACCCCTGAAGATCACGCAGCTCTCGCAGGCGCTCGTGCTCGCTTTCGCCGCGGCCGCTGTACAGGCCGCCGTGCCGGCCGGCGATGCGCCGCTGCGCGTGGACACCAGCGCGCTCGATGCCGCCACGCCGGTGTCGCGCCTCATCGTCACGCTCGACGCGAAGGCCGACGCCGCGGTACTGCGCAGCGAACTCGACCGCGCCGGCGCCGTGTTCGGCCGCCGCTTCGAGATCCTCCGCCAGCTCGCGACCGGCGCCTGGCTGATCGAAGCGCGCGACGGCGCGAAGGCCGGCGGCGTCGCCAGCTTCGCCGGCGCGGAAGCCGCGCTCGTCATGGAAGAACTGGCACGCAGCACCGCGGTCGCCGCGATCGAGCCCGACCGCCTGCTCACGCACACGCTCACGCCGAATGACGACCGCTATCCGGACCAGTGGGCCTATTTCCGCTCGCGCTTCGGCACGAACGCCGCAGGCGCCTGGCACTATTCGACCGGCACCGGCATCAAGGTCGCCGTGATCGACACGGGCATCACGCCGCACAGCGATCTCGACGCGAACATCGTCGGCGGCTACGACTTCATCTCGAGTTCGACGACCGCGCGCGACGGCGACGGCCGCGATCCGGATCCGAACGACGAGGGCGACTGGTACGAGATCGGCGACTGCGCGGCCGACCCGAACGGCAGCGAGAACTCGAGCTGGCACGGCTCGCACGTCGCCGGCATCGTCGCCGCAGTCACGAACAACAGCTTCAAGGGCACGGCCGGCATGGCCTACGGCGCGAAAGTCGTGCCGCTGCGCGTGCTCGGGCGCTGCGGCGGCTCGCTCTCGGATGTCGTCGACGCGATCGTCTGGGCCTCGGGCGGCTCGGTCGCCGACGTTCCGGCGAACGTGAATGCCGCGCAGGTCATCAACCTGAGCCTCGGCGGCCAGGGCAGCTGCAGCGCGAACATGCAGAGCGCGATCAACACGGCCGTCAACAACGGCGCCGTCGTCGTCGTCGCCGCCGGCAACTCCGCTGCGAACGTCTCGGGGTTCACGCCGGCCCGTTGCAACAACGTCGTCGCCGTCGCCGCGACGACGACGACCGGCGCGCTCGCCGCCTATTCGAACTATGGCGACAAGATCGACGTCGCCGCACCGGGCGGCATCCTGTCGACGGTCAACACGGGCACGACGACGCAGGTCGCCGAGGGCTACAAGACGCTCAATGGCACCTCGATGGCCGCGCCGCAGGTCGCTGGCCTCGCCGCGATGATCCTGGCCGAAGACACGTTCACGCCGCAGCAGGTCGAGAACCTCATGAAGTACAACGGCACGGCCGCGCTCGACTGCGCGTTCGATTCGGTCAAATCCTGCGGGTGGGGCCTCATCGATGCATTGCACACGCTGCGCGCGGTCGGCGAGGGCTTCAACGGAGACCTGATCGCGAGCCCGAGCCCGGCCAGCTTCATCAAACCGAAATTCTTCGAGAACGCGAACAACTATTTCCTCGCGCCGGGCGTCACGGAACTCGTGCCGAACACGGTCTGGGGCCAGTACGGCGCGAACGCGCCGTCGTCGATGACCGTGAAGTTCAAGCTCGGCGCACGCGGCATCGGCACCGTCATCGACCCGAAGAAGTACAAGATTGAACTTCTCGCACCGAACAACAGCGTCGTGAAGGTGCTCCACAACCAGACCTCGGCGTTCACCTACACGCAGACCGTCAACGCGTCGGCCGAAATCGCCGACGGCCTGTGGAAGCTGCGCGTGCTCAATTCCGGCAGCGCGAACAACGTCTACATCGACAGCTGGAGTCTCGGCTTCCCGGGCATCTTCGATCCGCTCTAGGCCCGGCCGGCGCCCTGACACGGCAGGCGCCGCTGCGGCAAGGTGAAATGTTCGTTTTTTCCGCCTGGTCCGTTTTTCTGCTGCAGAGAGAACCACCGGCGCCGCCGCAGAGTGCGGCGGCGCCGCGCATCGCCTGCCGGAGGTAGATCCATGCACCGACATGCCGTAAAAGCCGCGCTGCTCGCGCAGGCGATCCTGTGCACCGCGAACGCCGCAGCGACGGAAACCGGCGCATCGCCGCATGCCGGCGTTCCGCCGCCGCGCGCTGAAGCCCGCCTTATCGTCACGCCCGCTGCAGGTACGGACATCGCGGCGCTGCGTGCCGAACTCGACCGCGCCGGAGCGCAGCAGAACATCCGTTTCGACACGCTGCGGCAGCTGGCGACGGGCGGCTGGCTCGTCGAAGTCCGCGATGCCGACGGCGCGCGCGCGACACCGGACGCCGCGGAAATGACGCGCGTCGTGCGCGAACTCGCGCGCCGTCCTGCACTGGCGGCGGTCGAACCGGACCGCATGCTGACGCATGCCTTCACGCCGAACGACGAGTTCTACCCGCAGCAGCCGGCGTATTTCCGGGCGAACTTCGGCACGAACACGGCCGGCGCCTGGCACTACTCGACCGGTACCGGCGTGAACGTCGCGGTGATCGATTCCGGTATCACGCCGCACACCGACCTCGCCGGGAACGTGCTCGGCGGTTACGACTTCATTTCAGACAGCGATTCGGCCCGCGACGGCGACGGCCGCGATGCAGATCCCAACGACGAGGGCGACTGGCACGCCGCCGGGGAATGCGCGAACGCGCCGGACCTCGACAAGAACTCCAGCTGGCACGGCACGTTCGTCGCCGGCGCGATCGCGGCGCGAACGAGCAACGGCAAGGGGGTCGCCGGCATGGCCCATGGCGCGAAAATCGTGCCGGTGCGCGCGCTAGGACGCTGCGGCGGCGCGCTGTCGGATATCGCCGAAGCCATCGTCTGGGCTTCGGGCGGCAGCGTCGCCGGGGTGCCGGCCAACGCGAATCCGGCCAAGGTCATCAATCTGAGCATCAGCGGGCCGGGCAGCTGCAGCGCGACCCTGCAGGATGCGATCGATACGGCCGTCGGCAACGGCGCGGTGGTCGTGGCCGCCGCCGGCAATGCCGGTGTCGACGTCGCGAACTACACGCCCGCCAACTGCGACGACGTGGTCGCGGTCGCGGCGATGGTTGCCTCCGGCAACTTCCCGCTCCTGTCCAACTACGGCGAGAAGATCGACGTAACCGCGCCTGCGACCCTGATAGCCACGATGAATTCGGGCCCGACCACGCAGACGACCGAGACCTATTCCTCGCGATCGGGCACCTCGACGGCCGCAGCGCAGGTATCCGCCCTTGCCGCGATGATCCTGGCGCAGGGCGCTTACTCGCCGCTGCAAGTCGAAAATCTCATGAAATACAATGGAACATTGGTACTCGACTGCATCTTCGACGAAGTGAATTCCTGCGGATGGGGCGTCATCGATGCGCTCCATACGCTGCGCGCGGTCAGCGTCGGCTACGACGGCAATGCGGTGGCCACGCCGTTGCCGTCGCTGTTCACGCGACCGACGTTTTTTGAAAACACCGCCAACTACTACATCCCGCCCGGCGCAGGCCGGTCCTCGCCCACCACGGTCTGGGGACAGTACGGCAAGAGCGCCTCTGCGGCGACCATCGTGAAGTTCAAGCTCGGCGTGCGCGGCACGGGGACCATCAATCCGCGCGAATTCCGTATCCGCTTGCAGAGTGCGTCGAGCGCGGCTTTCAAGACATTGCACGACCACGGTCCGGCTTTCGCGTTCACGCAGACCGTCGATGTCTCCAGCGGCCCGGCCGACGGCCTCTGGTACCTGCACGTGGACAACGGCGGCGATGCGAACAACATCTATGTCGACAGCTGGAGCCTCACGTTTCCGAGCGGCGGAGGCCCGCTCTGACGGCTGCGACCCGTTCCGATCCGCGAATGAAACAACGGTGCCGTCATGGCCGCCGCCCTGCGGCGGTCCGGACTTACCCTCTGCGAGGTGCTCCATGCCTACATCCAGCGTTACGAAGGCCGGGCTTGCACTGATCCTGCTCTCCGCGACGGCAACGGCCGCAACAGCGCCGCGCGTCGACACCAGCGCCGAGGCCGCGAACGTCGCGATCTCGCGTCTCATCGTGAAACTCGCTCCGGGCAAAGACTCCGGCGCACTGTCGGCGACGCTGGAGCGCGCCGGTCGTGCGAGCGGCCGGCGCCTGACGCCGCTGCGGCAACTCGCGACCGGCGGCTGGCTGATCCAGGCGGAGGATTCCGCCGGCTCCGCCGCCCTCCTCGGGCCCGACGAAACCGCGCGGCTCATGCACGATGTCGCGCGCGATCCGTCCGTCGCCTCGATAGAGCCCGATCGCCTGCTCAAGCCGGCGTTCACGCCGAACGACGAGCACTACGTCCTGCAGCCCTGGTATTTCCGCGAGCGCGTCGGCACCAACACGGCCGGCGCCTGGCACTACTCCACCGGTGCCGGCGTGAACGTCGCCGTGATCGACACGGGCATCGTTCCGCACAGCGATCTTGCGGCCAACGTGCTGGACGGCTACGACTTCATCACCGATGCGGCGGCGGCGCGTGATGGCGACGGCCGCGATGCGAACCCCAACGACGAAGGCGACTGGTACGCCGTCGGCGAATGCCCCGACGTTCCCGGCGACAGCAAGTTCTCCGGCTGGCATGGCACGCACGTCGCCGGCTCGATCGCGGCGCTGGCCAACAATGCCTCCAAGGGCATCGCCGGGATGGCCCATCACGCGAAGATCGTGCCGGTGCGCGTGCTCGGACGCTGCGGCGGCACCGTCTCTGACATCGCCGAAGCGCTGATCTGGGCTTCGGGCGGCGCCGTCTCCGGCACGCCGGTCAATGCCAATCCGGCAAGCGTTCTCAATCTGAGCCTCAACGCCCCCGGCAGCTGCAGCACGACCATGCAGGATGCGATCGACGCGGCAGTCGCCAACGGTGCCGTCGTCGTCGTCGCGGCGGGCAACAATGCATCCAATGTGGACTACTACACGCCGGCCAACTGCGAGCAAGTCGTCACGGTCGCGGCGACCGACCTGCAGGGCCAGATCCATCCCTATTCCAACTATGGCGACAGGATCGATGTCGCCGCGCCGGGCCAGGCACTGTCGACGATCGACGTGGGCACGACCGTGCAGGCCGGCGAGGGCTACCGCATCTACATCGGAACCTCGACGGCCGCGCCGCAGGTCTCCAGCCTCGCCGCGATGATTCTCGCCGAGGGACCCTTCACGCCGCGCCAGGTCGAGAACCTCATGAAGTACAACGGCACGGCGCTGCTGGACTGCACCTTCGACGCCGTCAAGTCCTGCGGCTGGGGCTTGATCGACGCACTGCATACGCTGCGCGCGGTAGGCGCGGGCTATGACGGCAACGCCGTGTCGACGCCGATTCCCTCGTTCTTCCCCAAGCCGACCTACTTCGAGAACACGGCCAACTACTACGTGCCGGCGACGGGCCTCTACGCGAGTTCGCCGAATACGGTCTGGGGCCAGTACGGCGCGAACGGCCCGGCCGGGGCGATCGTCAATTTCAAGCTCGCCGTACGCGGGACGGGCAGCGTCAATCCGCGCGATTTCCGCATCGCGCTCGTCGGCGTCAACGGCTCCACGATCAAGGTGCTGCACGATCGCGGCACCGTGCTCACCACCACGCAGAGCATCAACGCGTCGGCCTTTACCGGTGACGGAATCTGGTCGCTGGTCGCGAAAAATTTCGGCACGGCCAACAACGTCTACATCGACAGCTGGAGCCTGAGCTTCCCGGGCGGCGGCGGCCCGCTGTAGCCGGCTCAGCCGTCGTCGGCTCAGTCGTCGTCGCCCCAGCGCACGCGCGGCGGCGGCGATGTTCTCGCCGGCTTGGCGACGCCTACCGCGTTCCAGACCGCGAGCGCGTCGGCCGTCGCAGCGACGTCGTGCACGCGCACGATGGCTGCGCCGCGCTGCACGGCGAGCAGCGCCGCGGCGCTCGATGCGTGCACGCGTTCGGCCGGCTCGCCGCGGCCGCTGAGCTTGCCGAGAAACGACTTGCGCGACAGTCCGACGAACAGAGGCAGGTTCAGCGCCGCAAACTGCTGCAGCTCGCGCAGCAATTCCACATTGTGTTCGAGCGTCTTGCCGAAGCCGAAGCCCGGGTCGACGATCAGGCGCTTGCGCGGTATGCCCGCAAGTTCGCACTGGAAGACGCGATCGGCGAGAAAGCGCTTGATGTCGGCGACGACCTCGTCGTAGTGCGGATCGGCCTGCATGCTGCGCGGCTCGCCCTGCATGTGCATCAGGCAGACCGGCACGCCGAGTTCGGCGGCTGCGTCGAGCGCCCCGTCCCGGCGCAGCGCGTAGACGTCGTTGATGAGTCCGGCACCGGCACGGACCGCGGCGCGCATGACGCCGGGCTTGGAGGTGTCGATCGCAATCGGTACCGCCGTTTCGCGCGCCAGTGCCTCGATGACGGGGATCACGCGGCGCAGCTCTTCCTCTTCGGAAACCGCGTCGGCGCCCGGACGCGTCGATTCGCCGCCGACATCGAGCAGGTCGGCGCCCTGCGCCACCAGCGCGAGACCGTGGCGGACCGCCGCATCGGCGTCGAAATGATCGCCGCCGTCGGAGAACGAATCCGGCGTGACGTTGACGATGCCGCAGATGCGCGGGCGGTCGAGCACCAGCTCGCGGCCGGCGCAGTCGATCGTGGAATGGATCATGCCTGACTCCTCGCGTTGCCCGAAGATCGCTCATAAATGCAAAAGGCCGCGTATGCGGCCTTTTGCACCAACGTCGTCGCCCGACTCAGCCGCCGGTCGAATTGCGCGTGACCGCCGGGTCGCCGATCGGGCTTTCGCCGCGCGGACCGCTGGCCGGCGTGCTGCCGTTCTTGCTGCTGCCGTTCCAGTCCTTCGGCGGCGGCGGTTCGCGGCCTTCCATGATCGCGTCGATCTGCAGCGCGTCGATGGTTTCGTACTGCAGCAGCGCCTTGGCCATCACGTCGAGCTTGTCGCGGTTGTCGGTCAGGATCTGCGTCGCCTGCGCGTAGGCCTTGTCGAGGATCGAGCGCACGACTTCGTCGATCTTGCGCGCGGTCTCGTCGGACACGTTCTTGTGCTGCGTCACCGAGCGGCCGAGGAACACTTCGTCTTCCTGCTCGCCGTAGGCGATCGGGCCGAGCTCGTCGGACAGCCCCCACTTCGTGACCATGTTGCGCGCCATTTCGGTCGCACGCTTGATGTCGTTGGACGCGCCGGTCGTGACCTTGTCGGCGCCGAAGATCAGTTCCTCGGCGACGCGACCGCCATAGAGCGAGCACAGGTTGCTGTGGATGAACGTCCGGTTGTAGCTGTAGCGGTCGCCCTCGGGCAGGAACATGGTCACGCCGAGCGCGCGGCCGCGCGGGATGATCGTGACCTTGTGCACCGGGTCGTGCTCGGGCATCAGGCGCCCGACGATCGCGTGACCGGCCTCGTGATACGCGGTATTGCGCTTTTCGTCTTCGCTCATCGCCATGGAGCGTCGTTCGGCGCCCATCATGATCTTGTCCTTGGCGCGGTCGAAGTGGCTCATGAGGACTTCGCGCGAATTCTCGCGCGCGGCGAACAGGGCGGCTTCGTTGACGAGGTTCGCGAGATCGGCGCCCGAGAAACCCGGCGTGCCGCGCGCGATGACCATGGGGTCGACGTCGGAGGACACCGGCACCTTGCGCATGTGGACCTTGAGGATCTGCTCGCGGCCGCGCACGTCGGGCAGCGGCACCACGACCTGGCGGTCGAAGCGGCCCGGACGCAGCAGCGCGGGATCGAGCACGTCGGGACGGTTCGTCGCGGCGATGACGATGATGCCCTCGTTGCCTTCGAAGCCGTCCATCTCGACGAGCAGCTGATTCAGCGTCTGCTCGCGCTCGTCATGACCGCCGCCCAGACCGGCGCCGCGATGACGGCCGACCGCGTCGATTTCGTCGATGAAGATGATGCAGGGGGCATGCTTCTTGGCCTGCTCGAACATGTCGCGCACGCGCGCGGCGCCGACGCCGACGAACATCTCGACGAAATCGGAACCGGAAATCGTGAAGAACGGCACCTTGGCCTCGCCGGCGATCGCCTTGGCGAGCAGGGTCTTGCCGGTGCCCGGCGAGCCGACCATCAGCACGCCGCGCGGAATCTTGCCGCCGAGCTTCTGGAACTTGCCCGGGTCGCGCAGGAAGTCGACGAGTTCCTTGACGTCGTCCTTGGCCTCGTCGCAGCCGGCGACGTCGGCGAAGGTGACCTTGACCTGGTCCTCGCCCTGCAGGCGTGCGCGCGAACGGCCGAAGCTCATCGCGCCGCGGCCGCCGCCGCCGGACTGCATCTGGCGCATCACGTAGATGAGGAAGCCGATGAAGATCAGGAACGGCGCCCAGTTGACGAGGATGCTCAAGAGCGACACGCCGTTGTCCGACGGCTCGACGCGCATCTTGTCGACCTTCTTCTGCAGCGCGTTGATGTTCTCTTCGGTCGGCAGGAACGTTGTGCGTACCGAGGTGCCGTCCTTGAGCTTGGCCTCGATCGTGCGGTTGTCGTTGTGGACGAGGACTTCGGACACGGCGTTGTGTTCCACCTTGTCCATGAAGTCGGAATAGGCGAGATCCTGCGTGCCCGTCCCGCGCGGGTTGAAGCTCTGGAACACCGTCAGCAGCACTACCGCGATGATGAGCCAGAGCAGCAGGTTCTTGGCCATGTCATTCATCAAAACACTCCTTACGCGCGCCGGCCCCGGGCCAGTGCATAGACTTCGTTGGATCGTGACCGCGAAGCCTTGGGTTTACGGATGCTGACGCGGGTAAATGCCGTCCGCAAGTTTCTAACGTAGTCGTCGAAACCGACGCCCTGGAACAGCTTGATCAGAAAATCGCCGCCGGGCCTGAGCCATCGGACGGCGAAATCGAGCGCCAGTTCCGACAGATGCATGGCACGTGCCTGGTCGACGAGGTCCACGCCGCTCATATTGGGGGCCATGTCCGACAGCACAAGATCCACGCGGGCGCCTTCCAGTCGCGCCTCGAGTTCCGCCAGGACGCTGTCCTCGCGGAAGTCGCCGCAGATGAAGTCGACGCCGGAGATCCCCTGCATCGGCAGGATGTCGAGCGCGACGATACGACCGCGCCCCTTGAGCCTTTCGTTCACGAGCTGCGACCAGCCGCCCGGCGCGGCGCCGAGGTCGACGACAGTCATGCCGGGCTTGAGCAGGTCGTCGCGCTCCAGCAGTTCGTCGAGCTTGAACACCGCGCGCGACCGATACCCCTCGGCCTGGGCTTTCTTGACGTAGGGATCTTTGAAATGTTCCTGCAGCCAGCGCTGGCTGCTCTTGCTGCGTGACGACATGGAGATTCGGCAAAACCGGCGCGGGGTCTGCGGCCGCGCATGATACCCTGTGCGCCTTGCCTGCGGTGCAGCACCGCGTCCCAGCCCCGAATCCCATGCCTCTGAGCACTAGCCAGCGCCGCTATCTGCGCGGCCTCGCCCATGATCTGAAACCCGTCATCCTGGTCGGCGCCAAGGGCGTCACCGACGCACTGATCCAGGAATTCAGCCTCGCGCTGGACCACCACGAACTCGTGAAGGTTCGCATCCCGGCCGAGGAACGCACCGATTTCGCCGCTCAGGCCGCGCAGCTCGCCGAGGCCACCGGCGCCGAAACCGTCCAGACCATCGGCCGCACCGCGGTCTACTTCCGCCGCAACGCCGAGAAGCCGGTCGTCGCGCTGCCGCGCTGAGGCTGCCGTGCAGCTGTCGCTGAACCGCCCCGGGGAATACCTGTTCGTGCGCAAGGTCGGCGCGACGGCGATCACCGTCGTCGACCGCGACCTCGCGCGAAGCTTCATTCTGGCGCCGGACCGTGCGATCGAGGAGTGGCCCGTCTGCGACGTGAACGCCCTGGATGAGTCCGCCGTCGGACCCATCCTCGCGCTGGCGCCGGCCGTCGTGATTCTCGGCAGCGGCCCGCGCATCGTGTTTCCGTCGCAGGCCGTGCTCGCCACCTTCCTCAAGCGCGGCATCGGCATCGAAGTCATGGACAACGCCGCCGCCGCGCGGACGTTCAACGTGCTCGCCGGCGAAGGCCGCCGCGTCGTCGCGGCATTCGTACTGCCGGCGGGCTGAGCGGCAGCGTCAGTCGCGCTTGCCGACGCCTTCGGCTTCGCCGAGCCGGCGCAGGCGCGCCAGTGCCTCGACCTGGATTTGACGCACGCGTTCGCGCGTGAGGCCGAGCTCCTCGGCGATCTCGGCCAGTGTCTGCGCGGCGTGGCCGGCCAGACCGTAGCGCCGCTCGACGACGAGGCGCTGCCGCGGCGTCAGCTTCGCAAGCCAGCCCGGCAGGCGCACGTCGGCGAGCTCGACGAGTTCGCGGCTGCTCGACCCGGTGCCGGCGGTGTCGGCGGCGAGCTGTTCGACGAGCGCGCGGTGGTCGGCTTCGGACATCGGCGCGTCGAGCGAACGGATTTCCTCGGTCGCGCAGAACAGCGCGGCGACGTCGGCGACGGATTTGTTCAGCGCGCCGGCGAGTTCGTCCTGGGTCGGCTGCCGCTCGAGCGTCAGCAGCAGTTCGCGCCGCGCGCGCAGCGCCTGGGCCAGTTCGCGCAGCACGTGCACCGGCACGCGCACGGTACGCCCCTGCTGCATCAGCGCGCGCTGCACCGATTCGCGTATCCACCAGGTTGCATAGGTCGAAAAGCGCAGGCCGCGCGCCGGTTCGAACTTCTCGACCGCGCGGATGAGGCCGAGATTGCCTTCGGCGATCAGGTCGAGCAGCGGCACGCCGCGTCCGACATAGCTGCGCGCGATCGCGACGACGAGACGCAGGTTGGCTTCGATCATCTGCCGCCGCGCTTCGGCATCGCCGGCGGCGACGCGTTCGGCCAGCGCGCGTTCGCGCCCCGCATCGAGCAGCGGGATCAGGCCGATTTCATTGAGGTAGGCACCGGTCGACGTACGCGCCTCGTCGTCCTGCGGCGGCTCGACGACGTCGAGCAGCGCCAGCATGTCGTCGGCGTCCAGCGAAGGGTCGTCGCGCGCGGTCGAAGTCATTGCGTCAGCATACTCCGAGGGGCGTCAGGTCGCCCGAAGGGCGAGTGGCGGTTGGCGAGTAGCGAGTGAAGAGGAGTGAGAAAAAAGCGGGGTGCGTCGCAGCGGCGCTTGCACTCTTTCCTCACTCCTCTTCAACTCTTTTCCCGGCTCTTTTCCTGCCCTACCGCGCCGGCAGGTACTCCAGCGGGTTCACCGGCTTTCCGTTGCGCCGTATTTCAAAATGCAACATTTCCCGATTGGAACCACCCATCTCGGCGATGACCTGGCCCGCCTTGACGGTTTCGCCTTCCTTCACGAGCCGCTTGCGGTTGTGACCGTAGGCGGACAGGAACGAGGCCGAGTGCTTGACGATGACGAGTTCGCCGTAACCGAGCAGGCCGTTGCCGCTGTAGACGACGGTGCCGTCGGCGGCGGCCGCGACATTGGCGCCGGCGCTGCCGGCGATGTCGACGCCCTGGCGCGTCTGGTCGCCCGAGACGAACGTACCGACGACCTTGCCGCCGGCCGGCCAGCGCCAGCTGATGCCGCCGCTGTTGAGCACCGGCGTCGCCGGTCCCGGCGCGGTCGCGGCCGTGGTGTTCGCACCGGGCGCGAGCGCACCGGCCTTCGGCGGCACGGCGACCGGATCGGGCGGCGGCGCAGCCGAGACCGGCGGCGGCGCCGGAACGGCGGCGATCGCCGGTGTGGGCACCGGTGCCGTCGCCGCAGCGGCGGAATTCGGCGGCGGCTTCGCGACCGGCGGCGGTGCCGTCGTCGCAATGCGCTCGTTGCTGGGCGGCGTGGCCGTGCGCACGGCGCGCGGATCGACGCGCGTATTCGGCGGCGTCGCCGGCGCGGGCGGGGGAACCGCGGCGACCCGGCGCGGCTCGTCGGGAAGCGACGTGATCGTCGTCGTGTCGTTGCCCGCCGGCACGGCGGTCACGGCGACGCCTTCGGCCGACGGCGGATCGGCCAGCTTCAGCTCCTGGCCAACGAAGATGCGGAACGGCGACTCGATGCGGTTGATGCGCGCGAGTTCGCGGTAGTCCATGCCGTTCTTGAACGCGATCGAATAGAGCGTGTCGCCGGCGCCGACCCGGTGCGTCGCGATCGGCGCGCGCTCGCGCACCTCGCGCGGCGGCGGTGCTACGGGTCGCGGCCGGTCATCGAGCGCTATTTCTTCGACCGGTGCCGGCGGCGTGCTCGCGCAGGCGCTCAGCAGCAGCGCCAGCAGCGTGCCGGCCGCGGCCTTCGCGTTCGTCGTCCAGGAATGCTCGCGTCGCATCGACTGCCCTTCCTCAGGTCCGCAGCTTGAGCCAGACGACGACGCCGACGAGCAGCGCGACGACGAGCCAGCCCAGCCACTCGACATACTTGTGCAACAGCGCCTCGGCCTTCGGCCCACCCAGACGGATCGCGCCGGTGACCGCGTACACGCGCTTGCCGCGGCCGACGATCATGCCCGGAATGAACGCGATCATCGGTATGCCGACGATGCCCGAAGCCCACGTGAAGATTTTTAGCGGAACCGGAATGAACCCGGCGAGTACGAGCATGACGAACGCGGCCCAGGCATTGCCGGCGACTTCGGTGCGCAGTTTCAGGACCATCGCGTCGATCGCCGGCAGCCAGCCGAGCGCGTCGAACAGCGGACGCAAGGCCTCGAACGCGAAGTGTCCGAGCGCATAGCCGGCGACCGCGCCGATCAGCGAAAACACGAGACTCACGGTCGCGTAGCGAAACCAGTGGCTCGGCCGCGCGAGCGTCATCGGCGCGAGCATGACCTCGGGCATGACCGGAAAGATGATGGCTTCGATGAAGCTGAGCCCGGCGAGCAGCCGCTCGGCCTGCGGATGCGCGGCCCAGACCAGCGCCTTTTCGTAGAGCGGCTTGAACAGTCTCATGCGAAGGTCCGTCCCTGGAATGCGCCGGCTGCGCGGCGCGGCATCAAAGTACGCCGCCCAAGAGCGGCACGAAGCTGACCTTGCACAGTACCTCTCGTAGGCGGTGTTCGCCGTCGCGGCGCACGCGCACGAGTTCCTGCCGTCCGGCCGGACCGACCGGCGCGACGAGCACGCCGTCCGGCGACAGCTGATCGAGCAGCGCGGCTTCGAGGTCGGCGCCGGCGGCGGTCAGCACGATGCCGTCGAACGGCGCTTCCTCGGGCCAGCCGAGACGGCCGTCATCGTGCTTGGAGCGCACGTTCGCGATGCCGAGCTTTCGGAAGCGCCGGCGCGCATTGCGCAGCAGTTCTTCGATGCGCTCGACCGTGTAGACCTGGTCGACGAGCACGGCCAGCACGGCGGCCTGATAGCCCGAGCCCGTGCCGATCTCGAGCACGCGCTGCGGCCGGCCGAACTCGAGCAGCGCCTCGCTCATGCGCGCGACGACCCAGGGCTGCGAAATCGTCTGGCCCTGGCCGATCGGCAGCGCGGTGTCCTCGTAGGCGCGCGTGGCGAGCGCTTCCTCGACGAACAGGTGACGCGGCAGTTCGCGCATGACGTCGAGCACGCGGCGGTCGCGGATGCCGTCGGCCTGCAGGCGTTCGATGAGGCGGTCTCGTGCGCGCTGCGAAGTCATGCCGAGGCCGCGCGCTTCCGGCGTCAGGCGCGAATACGCGGTCATGCGGAACCGCTCTCCGCGGGGTGCGGCAGGCTCGTGACCCAGCCCGCGACTTTTTCGAGCGCCTGATAACGCGTCAGGTCGACCTGGATCGGCGTGATCGAAATCGAGCCTTCGCGCACGGCGTGAAAGTCGGTGCCGGGACCGTCGTCCTCGGCCTCGCCGGCCGGGCCTATCCAGTAGATCGGACGGCCGCGCGGGTCGCGTTCGCGTATGCACGGCGCGGAACGGTGGCGCCGGCCGAGCCGCGTCACGGCGAAGCCACGAATCTCGTTCCAGGGCCGGTCGGGCACATTGACGTTGAGTATCGTGTCGGCCGGCAGCGGATCGACGAGCAGCCGCTGCATCAGCACGAGGGCCGCCTGCGCCGCGGTTTCGTAGTGCTTGGCCTCATGGTTGTGACAGACCAGCGACACGGCGATGGCCGGAAGTCCGAGAAAACGGCCTTCCATGGCGGCCGAGACGGTGCCGGAATAGATGACGTCGTCGCCGAGGTTCGGCGCGTTGTTGATGCCGGAGACCACGATGTCGGGCTGGAAGTCGAGCAGGCCGGCGAGCGCGAGGTGAACGCAGTCGGTCGGCGTGCCGGCGACGCGGTAGCGGCCGTCATCCATGCGGCTGACGCGGATGGGTTGATCGAGCGTCAGCGAGTTGCTGGCGCCGGAGCGGTCGCGGTCGGGCGCGACGACGGTGACGCTGCCGACGACGGCCAGACGCTCGGCCAGTACGCGTATGCCCGGCGCGTCGACGCCGTCGTCGTTGGAAACCAGAACTCGCATGCCGTAGATCCGCGGAAACAGGCGGAAAGTTTAGCGGATTCGCTGCGCTGCGACCTGCCGATGACGTAAGGTGGCGGCGGCCGTGCTGCTGTCGGCACGAAGGAAGCCTGCCTGCCATGCGCAAACGCCCTCGCCTGTCTCCGCTCGTCAGCGACGCCGACCGCGCGCTGTTCGAGGAAGCGATAGGTCCGGTGCGCCGTCACGTTCCTGCCGAGCCCGCGCGGGAAACGCCGCGGCCGGCACCCGAGCCGCGCCAGTTCGAACTCGACGAAGCGCGCGTGCTCGACGAACTTCTGACCATGCGGATCGACCCGGCCGAAATCGAAGTCGGCGAGGAACTGAGCTACCTGCGCGACGGCTATCGGCCCGACGTGCTCAAGCGGCTAAAGCGCGGCAGCTACAGCGTGCAGGACGAGATCGACCTGCACCAGATGACGGCCGAAGTGGCGCGCACGGCGATAACGGGTTTTCTCGCCGAGGCGCATCAGCGCGGGCTGCAGTGCGTCAAGCTGATTCACGGCAAGGGCCTGCGCTCGCGCGCGGCGGGCCCGGTGATCAAGCGCCTCGTCGACCGGATGCTGCGGCAGCGCGACGACGTCGTCGCGTTCGCATCGGCCCGCGCCGAACAGGGCGGCACGGGAGCGGCGCTGGTCCTGCTGAAACACAAGAAATAGCGGCCGACGGCCGGGAACGGCGGTCGCGGTCGAACCGACCGCGCGATGCCGCCGGCGTCGCCGGACGGCGTCGCGCTCAGTCTTTCTTGTCGTCTTCCTTGCGGCCCTTGCGGGGCAGGTTCACCCAGGTGACGCTGTAGCCGCGATCGTTGGCCCACTTGTTGACCGAGACGATCTTTTCCTGGTCGACCTGATAGTCGTAGCTCGTCTTGTTCGAGCCGCCGCCGGTGCTCGCGCAACCGCCGAGCGCCAGGCCGGCGACGGCGATGGCGGCGCTTACGAAAAGGGTTCTGTTCATGACGATCTCCTCGCGTTACTGGTTGGCGCGCCGAGGTATCGGCGCCGTGTGGAACCCAGTATAGGAAGCGTCTTACGGCACGGAAGCGGGCTGCGCCCAACTCGCGATTTCCGCTACAGCGGCCGCGGCTGGCGACTATTCTTGCACCGGTTCGGCCGCGTCGGCAGTGCCGGAATCGGCCACCTCGCGCAGCAGCGTGGTCGCGTAGCTGCCGGCCGGCAGCGCGAACGAGACGACGAGCGCATCGCCGTCCCAGGCAAAGCCCGGCTCTTGCGCGACCAGGCGCAGGCTGCGCCGTTCCTGAGCGAGCCCGGCGGCTTCGAGCCCGCGCGCGAGATCGCCGTGCGCCGAGGCGGCGTCGCGCTCCAGTACGGCAACGGCATCGGCCGAGCGCAGCGGACCCGCGCCCCAGAGCGGACCGGTCGGATGGATGTCGCCGCGCGCGAGCCGCCCGGCGAGTTCGGGCGTCGCCGCTTCGGGGCCGAAGATGCTATGGCTGCCGTCGAGCATCCAGACGTCGCCGGGCAGCGCCCGGTCCCAGTCGCCGCGCCGCACGCGTGCGGCGAGCACCTCGTTGAACACCTGCGAACGTGCCGCGGACAGCAGCAGGCTGCGCTCGTGCCGCGACACGCGGCGGCCGTCGAACATGGCCTGCGCGCGCGCGACGTTGTCGCCGTCGCGGCCGAAGCGCTGTTCGCCGAAGTAGTTCGGTACGCCGCGCGCGAAGATCGCCGCGAGCCGCGCCTCGGCCCCGGTGCGATCGCCCTGCACGTCGCGCAGCACGATGCGGAAACGGTTGCGCTTGAGCGCGCCGCGCTTGAGCTTGCGGCCGTGGCGCTGCGCGTCGAGCACACGGAAGTCATCGCCGCTCAGCGTTTCCCAGGCGAGATCGCGCTTGACCGGCACGGCGACCGAAAACGTCTGGCGCGTGACCGCGTGGCGATCCTTGAGTCCGGCATAACTCACGGCCTCGGGCGCGACGCCGACGAAACGCGCGATCTGCCGCGCGACCCAATCGGTGTTCGCGCCGCGCTTCTCCACGCGCACGAACACATGCTCGCCGGCACCGTCCGGCGCGAAGCCGAGATCCTCGTCGACGAAGAAGTCCTCGGGCTGCGCGCGCAGCCGCGCGCGCAGCGGCGGTCCGCCGAACGCGAACGGAAGCTCGCTCATGCCGGGCTCCGCACGACGAGCGCGACCGCCATCGCCGCGATGCCTTCGCCGCGGCCGGTGAACCCCAGCTGCTCGCTCGTCGTCGCCTTGATGCTGATCGCGTCGACGCCGCAGCCGAGGTCCTCGGCGAGGCGCTCGCGCATCGACTGCGCATGCGGCCCGACCTTCGGCCGCTCGGCGATCACGGTCACGTCGGCGTTGCCGAGCGCATAGCCGCGCTCGCGCAGCAGCTCGCGGCAGTGGCGCAGGAACACGCGGCTGTCGGCGCCGCGCCAGCGCTCGTCGCTCGGCGGAAAATGCTTGCCGATGTCGCCGAGCGCGAGCGCGCCGAGCAGCGCATCGCAGAGCGCATGAATCACGACGTCGCCGTCCGAATGCGCCACGACCCCGCGCGTGTGCGGAATCGCCACGCCGCCGAGCACGACATGGTCGCCCGGCCCGAATGCATGTACGTCGAAGCCTTGTCCAATTCGCATGGTCATCCGATTTCCAGAATCCGGCAGGTCGCCGTAAGCCGCAGGCGCGCCGCGACATCGAGGTGCGCCTGCGGCTCGCGGCGACCTACGGTAGTTGGGGTCGCTTCAACAGGAACTCCGCCAGCGCGAGGTCCGCGGGCGTCGTCACCTTGATATTGTCTTCGCGGCCTTCGACGAGCAGCGGCGCATGGCCGGCACGCTCCATCGCCATGGCCTCGTCGGTGATCGCGATGCCGTCGGCTGCGGCCGCTGCGAGCGCCGCTTCGAGCGCCGCACGCGGAAAGATCTGCGGTGTCAGCGCACGCCAGCGCGCTTCGCGCGGCTCGGTCGCGACGACGCGGCCATCGTCGCCGGCGCGCTTGAGCGTGTCCCGCAGCGGCGCGGCGAGCAGCCCGCCGCCGGCGGATGCGGCCGTATCGATCAGGCGCGTGATGTCCGTCGCGTCGATGCAGGGTCGTGCCGCATCGTGCACGAGCACGGCATCGCCGGCGGCGACCGACGCCGGCAGCGCGCGCAATCCGGCCAGCACCGAATCGGCGCGCTCCGCGCCGCCGGTCGCGCGCAGCAGCGGCTTGCCGAGCACTTCGACGATTCCCTGCACCCAGCTCGCATCGTCGGCCGCAACGACGAGCATGAGCCCGGCGATGCGCGGATGCGCCGCGAGCCGTTCGAGCGTATGCAGCAGCAGCGGCTTGTCGTTGAGACGCAGATACTGCTTGGGCACGTCGCCGCCGAAGCGGCGGCCGCGGCCCGCGGCCGGTACGACACACCAGAATCCGCTCATGGCCGCGCGCTCACTTCTGTTGCGGCGGAGACGGTTCGGCCGGCGTCGCCGGTTCGACGACCTGGTAGAAGGTCTCGCCGGGCTTGACCAGGCCGAGTTCCGAACGCGCGCGCTCCTCGATCGCGTCGCGGCCTTCCTTGAGATCGCGCACTTCGGCCTGCAGGGCCTCGTTGCGCGCCTTCAGCGCCTCGTTCGCCTTGCGCGTCTCGGCGACGGTGCCGCGCAGACTTTCGACGTCGCGCACGCCGCCCGCTCCGGTCCACAGCTTGATCTGCAGGACGATCAGCAATGCGAGCAGGATCAGGGCGGCGTAGCGCAGCACGGCTCGTCTCAGCCGAACAGGTTCGGCAGGTTCGGGAACGCGTGGCGGCCGGCGTAGACGGCGTCCGCGCCCAGCGCTTCCTCGATGCGCAGCAGCTGGTTGTACTTCGCGACGCGGTCGCTGCGGCACAGCGAGCCGGTCTTGATCTGCGTCGCCGTCGTCGCGACCGAGATGTCGGCGATCGTGGTGTCCTCGGTCTCGCCCGAGCGATGCGACACGACCGACGAATAGCGCGCGGCGTCGGCCATCGCGATCGCTTCGAGCGTCTCGGTCAGCGTGCCGATCTGGTTGACCTTGATCAGGATCGAGTTCGCGATCTGCTTGTCGATGCCCTGCTTGAAGATCGCCGTGTTCGTGACGAACAGGTCGTCGCCGACGAGCTGCACGTTCTTGCCGAGCTTGTCGGTCAGCACTTTCCAGCCGTCCCAGTCGCCTTCGGCCATGCCGTCCTCGATCGTGATGATCGGATAACGCGCGCACCAGTCGGCGAGGAAGTCGGCGAACTGTTCGGAGGAGAGGCGCTTGCCTTCGCCGTGCAGGTTGTATTTACCGTTCTCGAAGAATTCCGAACTCGCGACGTCAAGGCCGAGGTAGACGTCTTCACCGGCCTTGTAGCCGGCCTTCGCGATCGCTTCGAGGATGGTTTCGACGGCTTCCTCGTTGGACTTCAGATCCGGCGCGAAGCCGCCTTCGTCGCCGACCGCGGTCGACAGGCCGCGGCCCTTCAGCACGGATTTCAGCGCGTGGAAGATCTCGGTGCCGCAGCGCAGCGCTTCGGAGAAGCTCGCGCAGCCGACCGGCAGCACCATGAATTCCTGCATGTCGACATTGTTGTCCGCATGCGCGCCGCCGTTGACGATGTTCATCATCGGCACCGGCAGGCGCGCCGGACGCGCACCCGCGAGATGCTTCCACAGCGGCAGGCCGCGCGCCGCGGCGACCGCATGCGCATTGGCGAGCGACACGCCGAGCAGCGCGTTGGCGCCGAGGTGGTTCTTGTTCGGCGAACCGTCGAGTGCAATGAGCTTGCGATCCAGCGCCGTCTGATCCGCCGCGTCGAAACCGGCCAGCGCCGACGCGATCGTCGTATTCACGTTCGCGACGGCCTTGGTCACGCCCTTGCCGAGGTAACGCGTCTTGTCGCCGTCGCGCAGCTCGACCGCTTCGCGCGAACCGGTCGACGCGCCCGACGGCACCGCGGCGCGGCCGGTATGGCCGCTCGACAGCGTGACTTCGGCTTCGAGCGTGGGATTGCCGCGGGAATCGAGGATTTCGCGCGCGTGGATCTTGGTGATGTTCATCGGGGTTGAAAGTCCGTAGCGATGAGAAACAGGTTCAACAGCGGGTTCATCCGCCGAATCAGGCAGCCGACTCGCGCACGATCGCCCGCTTGGCGACGGCGTCGATCTCGAGCAGCGTCTCCAGCAACATTTCCATCTTTGCCAGCGGCCACGCATTCGGCCCGTCGCTGAGTGCCTTGTCCGGATCCGGATGCGTCTCGGCGAACAGGCCGGCGATGCCGACCGCAACGGCCGCGCGCGACAGCACCGGCACGAATTCACGCTGGCCGCCGGACTTGCCGTCGGCGCCGCCGGGGAGCTGCACCGAATGCGTCGCGTCGAACACGACCGGACAGCCGGTGTCGCGCATGACCGACAGGCTGCGCATGTCGGAGACGAGGTTGTTGTAGCCGAAGCTCGCGCCGCGCTCGCAGACCATGATCTGCTCGTTGCCGGTGGCCTTGGCCTTGGCCGCGACGTGCTTCATTTCCCAGGGCGACAGGAACTGCCCTTTCTTGATGTTGACCGGCTTGCCGGCCTTCGCGACGTTCTGGATGAAATCGGTCTGGCGGCAGAGGAAGGCCGGCGTCTGCAGCACATCGACGACGCTCGCGACCTCGTCCATCGGCGTGTATTCGTGCACGTCGGTCAGCACCGGCACGCCGAGCTGGCGCTTCACTTCGGCGAGCACCTTGAGGCCTTCTTCGAGGCCGGGGCCGCGGAAGCTCGTGCCCGAGGTGCGGTTGGCCTTGTCGAAGCTCGACTTGAAGATGAAGTTCACGCCGAGCCGGCCGGTGATTTCCTTGAGCGTGCCGGCCGTGTCGATCTGCAGCTGCAGCGACTCGATGACGCAGGGACCGGCGATCAGGAACAACGGCTGGTCGAGGCCGGCCTTGAATCCGCAGAGTTCCATGCTCATGCGCCGGCCGCCTCGGCCAGACGCGGCGCCGTGCGCACGACTTTGTATTCGCGCGCGGCCTGCACGAAGCCGATGAACAGCGGATGGCCCTCGCGCGGCGTGGAGGTGAATTCCGGATGGAACTGGCAGGCGAGGAACCACGGATGGTTCGGCAGCTCGACCATCTCGACGAGCAGGTCGTCCATCGACTTGCCGGCGATCGTGAGCCCCAGATCCTCGAACTGCTGGCGATAGAGATTGTTGAACTCGTAGCGGTGACGATGCCGTTCGCGCACGACGTCCTGGCCATAGAGCTTGCGTGCGAGCGAGCCGGCCTTGAGGCGGCATTCCTGCGCGCCGAGGCGCATCGTGCCGCCGAGGTCGGATTCCTCGGTGCGCTTTTCGACGTCGCCGGCGGCCGTGCGCCACTCGGTGATCAGCGCGATGACCGGATGCGCGCAGTTCTTTTCGTTCTCGCTCGAATTCGCGCCGTCGAGGCCGGCGATGTTGCGTGCGAAGTCGACGACGGCCGCATGCATGCCGTAGCAGATGCCGAAATACGGCACGCCGTTCTCGCGCGCCCAGCGCGCCGCGGCGACCTTGCCTTCGAAGCCGCGCTTGCCGAAGCCGCCGGGCACGAGCACCGCGTCGCAGTCCTTCAGCGCCGCGCCGCCTTCGGCCTCGATCTGCTCGGATTCGAGCCAGCGCAGATCGACGCGCGTGGACTGCTTGATGCCGCCGTGACGCAGCGCCTCGCCGAGCGACTTGTAGGCGTCCTTGTGCTCGACGTACTTGCCGATGATCGCGATCGTGACCTCGTCCTTCGGATTCTCGACCGCGGCGACGACGCGGTCCCAGGCCGAGAGATCGGCCGGGCCCGCGTCCAGACGCAGATGGTCGATCACGAGGCGGTCGAGCCCTTGCTGATGCAGCCACGACGGCAGCTGGTAGATCGTGTCGACGTCCATCGCGCTGAGCACGGCGCGCTCGGGAACATTGGTAAAAAGCGCAATCTTGCGGCGCTCGCTGTCGGGCAGCGGCTGCTCGCAGCGGCACAGCAGCACGTCGGGCTGGATGCCGATCGTGCGCAGCTCCTTGACGGAATGCTGCGTCGGCTTGGTCTTGATTTCGCCGGCGGCCTTGATGTACGGCACGAGCGTCAGGTGCATGAACATGCATTTCTCGGGGCCGTGTTCGATGCGGATCTGGCGGATCGCTTCGAGGAACGGCTGCGACTCGATGTCGCCGACCGTGCCGCCGATTTCCACGAGCGCGACGTCGTAGCCGCGCGTGGCCTCGTAGATGCAATGCTTGATCTCGTCGGTGATGTGCGGAATCACCTGGACGGTCGCGCCGAGATAGTCGCCGCGGCGCTCCTTGCGGATCACGGCCTCGTAGATCTTGCCGGTCGTGATCGAGTTGCGCCCGGTCAGGCGCGTGCGCACGAAGCGTTCGTAGTGACCCAGGTCGAGGTCGGTTTCGGCGCCGTCGTCGGTGACGTAGACCTCGCCGTGCTGGAACGGGCTCATGGTGCCCGGGTCGACGTTGATGTAGGGATCGAGCTTCATCATCGTCACGCGCAGGCCGCGCGCTTCGAGGATGGACGCAAGAGAGGCGGCGGCGATGCCCTTGCCTAGCGAGGACACCACACCACCGGTAACGAAGATCAGAGGGGTCATGAGCAGCGGGGATGGCTGGAAAACCCGATTTTACCGGCATCCCGCCCCGTCTGCGAGCCGCGGGCATTCAGCCGCCGCCTCTCGGC
>NZ_DATIGT010000036.1:0-4742 GCF_035481375.1 Tahibacter sp. | reverse complement strand
TCATCGACCGGCTCGAAGGCGGCAGCCGCCAGTACAACATGCCGGCGGCGCTGCGTTTGCGCGGCGCGCTCGACGTGCCGGCGCTGCAGTTCGCGCTCGACGCACTGCTCGCGCGCCACGAAATCCTGCGCACGCTCTACGCCGACGTCGACGGCGAGCCGGTCCAGATCGTGCGTCCGGCGCAGGCCCTGGCGCTCGCGGTCAGCGACCTGCGCGCTTGCGACGCATCCGTGCGCGACCGCGAACTCGCCGCCGTCGCGCACGACGAAGCCGCGCTCGCGTTCGATCTCGCGGCGGACCTGCCGCTGCGCTGCCGCCTCGTGCTGCTCGACCGCGACGATCACGCGCTCGTCTTCACGCTGCACCACATCGCCTCGGACGGCTGGTCGACCGGCGTGCTCGTGCGCGAATTCGTCGCGCTGTACGCGAGCCGCGCGCAGGGCCGCGACGCCGGTCTGCCGGCGCTGCCGATCCAGTACGCCGACTACGCCGCGTGGCAGCGGCAGCGGCTGCAGGGCGAGGCGCTGCAGAACCAGGTCCGCTACTGGCGCGACCACCTGGCCGACCTGCCGGTCGTGCATCAGCTGCCGCTCGACCGTCCGCGTCCGGCGCAGCAGCGCTTTGCGGGCGCCGCCGTCGAGCGCGTCGCGCCGCCGTCGCTGCTGCCGGCGCTCAAGGCGCTTGCACTGCAGCACGATGCGAGCCTGTTCATGCTGCTGCACGCGGCGTTCGCCACGCTGCTCGGACGCTGGAGCGGCGCGGCCGACATCGTCGTCGGCACGCCGATCGCGGGCCGCGTGCACCCGGACCTCGAGCCGCTGATCGGCTTTTTCGTCAACACATTGGTGCTGCGCACCGATCTGAGCGGCGATCCGCGGCTCGTCGACGTGCTCGACCAGGTGCGCACGCGTGCGCTCGCCGCGTACGCGCATCAGGACGTGCCGTTCGAAATGCTCGTCGACGAACTCAAGCCCGTGCGCAGTCTCAGCCACGCGCCGCTGTTCCAGATCCTGTTAACGCTGAAGACCACCGGGTCGGCCGAGCTGAGCCTGCCGGGCCTGCAGTTGTCCGCGCTGGCCGACGGCGACGAACTCGCGAAGTTCGACCTGCAGCTGACCGCCGAGGAAACCGCCGACGGCCTGCGCCTGTCGTGGCTCTATGCGCAGGACCTGTTCGAGGCGGACAGCATCGCGCGCCTCGCCGCCGCGTATGAGGATCTGCTGCAGGCCTTCGTTGCGACACCGCAGCAGACGCTCGGCGACCTCGTGCCGGCCGCGACGCGCGACATGGCGACGATCGACGCGTGGAACCGCTCGCAGGCGCCGTTCGACGAACGGTGCTTCCATCATCTGTTCGAGACGCAGGTCGCACGCTCGCCCGGCGCGGTCGCCGTCAGCGACGCGCAGTCGGCGCTGAGCTATGCGGAACTCGACCGTCGTGCGAACCGGGTCGCGCACGTGCTGCGCGCGCGGGGCGCCGGTCCCGAAACGCTGGTCGGCCTGTGCCTGCCGCGCACGGTCGACCTGGCCGTGGCATTGCTCGGCATCCTGAAGGCCGGCGCCGCCTACCTGCCGCTCGATCCGGGTTCTCCCGACGCGCATCTGCACTACATCGTGCGCGACAGCGGCGCGGCGCTCGCGCTCGCCGACGCGGAGGCGTGCCAGCGGCTCGCCGGCACCGGCGTCGCGCTGCTCGACATCGCCGATCCCGCCGTCGCCGCGGCGTCCGAAGTCACGCCGGCCGTGGACGTCAGAAGCGACAATGCGGCGTATTGCATTTATACCTCAGGATCCAGCGGCCGCCCGAAGGGCGTGCTGATCGAGCATCGCTCGCTCGCGAACCTTGCGGCGAACCTCGGCCCGGCCGGCATCGCCGGCGGCGTCATCCGCGGCTGCTGGGCGCTCGCGGCGTCGAGTGCGTTCGACGGCTCGATCAAGGCGCTGGTGCAGTGGGCGCACGGCGGCGAAGTGCTGATCGTGCCGGAAGCGACGAAGCTCGACGCGGTCGCGCTGCGCGCGCTGCTCGCGCGCCGGCACGTCGATGTCATGGACTGCACGCCGTCGCTGCTCGCGGCGTGGTTCGCGGCCGGACTCGACGACTGCCTGCCGAACCTCGTCATCGGCGGCGAGCCGATCGACCGCGCGCTGTGGCAGCGCCTCGTCGACTGGCAGGCCGCGCAAGGGCGCTACGCGATCAATGTCTACGGCCCGACCGAATGCTGCGTCGACACCACGGCGATGCGCATCGAAGGCACCGAACCGGTGATCGGCCGGCCGCTCGCGAACGTCCAGTGCCACGTGCTTGACGCGCAGGGCCGCGCGCTTCCGCCCGGCGTCGCCGGCGAGCTGTACATCGGCGGCGTCGGCGTCGGCCGCGGCTATGTGAACCAGCCGGAACTCACCGCGCAGAAATTCGTCGCGAGTCCATTCGATCCGGCGCAGCGCCTGTATCGCAGCGGCGACCGCGTGCGCTGGCGCAACGACGGCACGATCGACTACCTCGGCCGTCTCGACGACCAGGTCAAGCTGCGCGGCTTCCGCATCGAACCCGGCGAGATCGAAAGCCGCCTGCGCCTGCTCGGCGCGCGCGAAGCCGCGGTCGTCGTCTGCGGCGACGGCCTGCATGCGCGGCTCGTCGCCTACGTCGCCGGCAGCGGCGCCGATCTCGTCGATCGTCTGAAGGCCTGCCTCGCCGCGGAACTGCCGGCCTATCTGCAGCCGGCGGCCTACGTCGTGCTCGATCGTCTGCCGCTCACGGCGAACGGCAAGGTCGACCGCCGCGCGCTGCCGGAGCCGGAACTGCCGGCGCAGGCGTTCATCGCGCCCGAGGGCGACACCGAGCTGCGGCTCGCCGCGATCTGGTCGCGCATCCTGCGGCAGGATTCGATCGGCGCCGATGCGAATTTCTTCGCGCTCGGCGGTCATTCGCTGCTCGCCACGCGCGTCGCGAGCGAGATCGCGAAGACCTTCGGCAAGCCGCTGCCGGTGCGCGCGATCTTCGAGCACGGCAGCGTGCGCGCGCTCGCCGCGTACCTCGACGCGCAGGCCGTGTCGGGCTATGCGTCGATTCCGCGGGTTCCGCGCGAAGACGTGCTGCCGCTGTCGTTCGCGCAGCAGCGCCTGTGGTTCATCGACCGGCTCGAAGGCGGCAGCCGCCAGTACCACATGCCCGCGGCACTGAAGCTCGTCGGCCGGCTCGACCGGATCGCGCTGCAGCGGGCGCTCGACGCGCTCGTCGCGCGCCATGAAGTGCTGCGCACGCGATTCGCCGAAGTCGACGACATGCCGGTGCAGGTCATCGGCGCCGCCGAAGGCGTGGTGATCGCGGTCAGCGACCTGCGCACGCTCGATACGGCGGCGCGCGATGCGGAACTCGCGCGTCTCGCGCACGGCGAGGCCGGCGTGCCGTTCGATCTGTCGCGCGACCTGCTGCTGCGCTGCCGCCTCGTGCTGCTCGGCGACGATGTGCACGCGCTGCTGCTGACGGTGCATCACATCGCGTCCGACGGCTGGTCGACCGCGGTCATGGTGCGCGAGTTCGCCGCGCATTACGGCGCCTGCGTATCCGGCGGCGCGGCCGCGTTGCCGGACCTGCCGATCCAGTACGCCGACTACGCGGCGTGGCAGCGCGATCGCCTGTCCGGCGACGCGCTGCAGGCGCAGCTCGAGTACTGGCGCGACCAGCTCGCCGGCCTGCCGACGCTGCACGAACTGCCGCTCGACAAGCCGCGTCCCGCGCAGCAGCGCTTCGCCGGCGCGCGCCTCGAAAGCCGCACCTCGGCGACGCTGCAGGACGCGCTGAAGACGCTCGCGCTGACCGAAGGCGCGAGCCTGTTCATGCTGCTGCAGGCCGCGTTCGCGGTACTGATCGGCCGCTGGAGCGGCGCGCACGACATCGTCGTCGGCACGCCGATCGCCGGCCGCGTGCATCCGGAGCTCGATCATCTGATCGGCTGCTTCGTCAACACGCTCGTGCTGCGCACCGACCTGCGCGGCGAGCCGACCTTTCTCGACGTGCTCGCCCAGGCACGCACGCGCGCGCTCGCGGCCTATGCACACCAGGAAGTTCCGTTCGACCTGCTCGTCGACGAACTGAAACCGGCACGCAGCCTCGCGCACGCGCCGCTGTTCCAGGTGCTGCTGTCGATGAAGAACAACGAGCACGTCGAACTCGTGCTGCCGGAACTCACGCTCTCGCCGCTGCAGGACGGCCGGGAACTCGCGAAGTTCGATCTGCAATTGACGGTCGAGGAAACGGCCGAGGGGCTGCAGCTGTCGTGGCTCTACGCGCAGGATCTGTTCGAGCCGGCGACGATCGCGCGGATGGGCGAGGCGTTCGTCGCGCTGCTGGCCGCGATCGTCGCGGCACCGCAGCAGCGCGTTGCCGCGCTGCCGGTCATGGATGCGGCGGCGACGGAGGCGGTGCTTGCGCTGTCGAACGGTCCGCAGAGCGCGCGGTATCGCGACGCGGCATTGCCGCGGCAGTTCGCGCAGCAGGCGGCGATGACGCCCGATGCGGTTGCGGTGCGTTCGAGGGACATGTCGCTGCGCTATGCCGAACTCGATCGCCTGAGCGATCGCGTCGCGCGGCGCCTGCGCGCGGCGGGGCAGGGGCGCGGCACGCGCGTCGGCGTGCATCTGGATCGCTCGGTCGAGCTGATCGTGTCGCTGCTCGGCGTGATGAAGAGCGGTGCGGCGTACGTGATGCTGGATACGCGGCAGAGTGCGGAGCGGCTCAAGGCG
>NZ_DATIGT010000035.1:0-5522 GCF_035481375.1 Tahibacter sp. | reverse complement strand
GCGCAGTACGCCGAAACGCTGCCGCCGCTGCCGCGCGATCGCGACGTCGACGGCAACGGCGCGATCGGGACGACGCGCAACGTCGCGATCACGCTGACGCCGGAAGAGACGCGCGCGCTGCAGCAGCACTGCCATGCGGCCTACCGCACGCAGATCAACGAGCTGCTGCTGGCCGGCGTCTACCTCGGCATGCGCCGCTGGACCGGCGCGGCCGGACTGCGCCTGCGCCTCGAAGGTCACGGTCGCGAAGCGCTGGGCGACGACCTCGATCTCAGCCAGACGCTGGGCTGGTTCACGAGCCTGTATCCGCTCGTGCTGCGCAGCGCGGGACTGGAGACCGGCGCGGTCATCAAGGCGATCAAGGAACAGTACCGCGCGATCCCGCAGCGCGGCCTCGGCTACGGCGTGCTGCGCTATCTCGCGCGCGATGCCGATCTGATCGCCGCGGCCGATGGCCAGCAGGAATCGCTCGTGTTCAATTACCTCGGCCAGTTCGACCAGGTCATCAACGAGACGACGCGCTTCCAGAGCGCGTCGGAGACCATCGGTCCGCAGGTCAGCCTGCGCCGGCAGCGCGCGGCGCCGCTCGCATTCAGCGGCAAGATCTTCGGCGGCCAGTTGCAGTGCGGCCTGAACTACAGCAGCGACCAGTACGACGCGGCGACGATGCAGACGCTCGCGACGCTGATCGAGGACGGCCTGCGCGAAGTCATCCGACACTGCCAGCAGCGCGATGCCGGCGGTTTCACGCCGTCGGATTTCCCGCTCGCGCACGTCGACCAGAGCCGGCTCGACGCCTGGCACGCGGACTATCCGGATCTCGTGCGCCTGTATCCGGCGACGCCGATGCAGGCCGGCCTGCTGTTCGAGAGCCTGCTAGAACGCTCCGCCTACGTCGTGCAGAACCACCCGATCCTGCGCGGCAATCTCGACACCGCGGCGTTCCGCACGGCCTGGCAGCAGGTCATCGCGCGGCACGACATCTTCCGCACCGCGTTCGTCGGCGAGGGCGAGGCCGTGCATCAGCTCGTCAGCGCGCAAGCCTCGCTGCCGTGGCACGAAGAAGACTGGCGCGGCCTCGACGCGGCCGAACAGCAGGCGCGCTTTGCGGCGTACCGCGTCGCCGACCGGCGCCGCGGCTTCGATTTCGGCGAGGCGCCGCTCATGCGCATCGCGCTGCTGCGCCTGAGCGACGACCGCTGGCAGCTGCTCTGGACGCTGCATCACATCCTGCTCGACGGCTGGTGCCTGCCGCTGGTCTACCGCGACGTCATCGCGTTCTATCGCGCCGCCGTCGACGGCCGCCGCGCCGCGCTCGACACGCCGCCGAGCTACGAGCGCTACATCGCCTGGCTGCAGGCGCGCGGCGTCGCCGGCGCGCGCGCGTACTGGCGCGGGCTGCTCGGCGGTTTCGACACGCCGACGCCGCTCGTCGTCGACCGGCTGCCCGGCGATGGCGAGCGCGGTCATCGCGAACAGCGCCTCGAACTGTCGGTCGCGCAGACCCAGGCGCTGCAGACGCTCGCGCAGCAGCAGCGCACGACGGTCAACACGCTCGTGCAGTGGTGCTGGGCCTATCTGCTGCACCGCTACAGCGGAGAAGCCGACGTCGTGTTCGGAGCGACCGTCTCCGGTCGTTCCGCCGAGGTGCCAGGCATCGAGGAAATGATCGGTTTGTTCATCAATACCATTCCGGTCAAAGTGAGCTTTGACGGCAATGTCGCCATTGCAGAGTCCGTCGGACGGCTGCACGCGGAGTTCCAGCAGAGCGTGGAGCACGGCTATCTTGCGCTGCCGGAGATCCAGCGCGAGTCGCGCGTGCGCGCCGGCACCGCGCTGTTCGACAGCCTGATCGTGTTCGAGAACTATCCGCTCGACGCGGTCAGCGGCGAAACGGCCGACGATACGACGGCGACGCTGGAGATCGAGAAGGCCGGCAACAGCGAACAGACGAGTTTCCGGCTGAGCCTGATCGCGAGCCTCGGCCGCACGCTCGAGGTGAAGTTCGGCTATCGCGCCGAGCACTTCGGCGAGGCCGCGATGCAGCGCCTCGTCGGCCACTTCGGCCGCGTGCTCGACCAGCTGCCGGCCGCGCTGCAGACCGGCCGCGACATCGACCTGCTCGATCCGGCGGAGCGCGCGCAGTTCGCGGAATGGAACCGCACCGGGTCGACATTCCCCGACGACGTCTGCATCCACGAGCAGATCGAGGCGCAGGTCGCCGCGACGCCCGACGCGATCGCCGTGGTCGCGGGCGACCGCACGCTGAGCTACGCCGAACTCAACCGGGAGGCCAACCGGCTCGCGCATGCGCTGATCGCGCGCGGCGTGCGCGCCGACGACTGCGTCGGCCTCTGCATGCAGCGCGGCGCCGACCTGGTCGTGGCGATCCTCGGAATCCTGAAGGCCGGCGCGGCCTACCTGCCGCTCGATCCGGACTATCCGTCCGCGCGCCTGGACTACATGCTGCGCGACTCGGGCGCGGCCTGGGTGCTGACGCAGCAGGCGCTCGCCGAGGTCGTGCCCGGCGATCGCGCACGCACGCTCTGTCTCGACACGTCCGATGTTCGGGCCATGCTCGCGCAGCAGCCCGCGCACGATCCGACCGCGCAGGACCGCGCGCTCGCGCCGCACAACATCGCCTATGCGATCTACACCTCGGGTTCGACCGGCGAACCCAAGGGCGTGCTCAACGAGCACCGCGCGCTCGTCAATCGCCTGGACTGGATGCAGAAGGCCTATGCGCTGGACGCGGACGACCGCGTGCTGCAGAAGACGCCGTACAGCTTCGACGTGTCGGTCTGGGAATTCCTCTGGACGCTGACCACGGGCGCGCGGCTCGTGATGCTCGCGCCGCAGGCGCACAAGGATCCGGACGCGCTGTGCGCCGCGATCCGCGAGCACGGCATCACGACGCTGCATTTCGTGCCGTCGATGCTGAGCGCGCTGCTGAGCGCGGCCGACTGGGCGAGCTGCACGAGCGTGCGCCAGGTCATCTGCAGCGGCGAGGCGCTCGGTGCCGAACTCGTCGCGCGGTTCTTCGCGACCGGTACGCCGGCGCGCCTGCACAACTTGTACGGACCGACCGAAGCCGCGATCGACGTGAGCTACTGGGAATGCCGGCCGGAACACGCCGGTCACACCGTGCCGATCGGCCGGCCGATCCAGAACATCGCGCTGCACGTGCTCGACGCGCAGGGCCGGCAGCAGCCGGTCGGCGTGCCGGGCGAGCTGCACATCGGCGGCGTGGGTCTCGCGCGCGGCTACTGCAACAAGCCGGAACTGACCGCCGAGCGCTTCGTGCGCGATCACATCGACGGCGGCGCCGCGGCGCGGCTGTACCGCACCGGCGATCTCGCGCGCTGGATGCCCGACGGCACGCTCGACTACATCGGCCGCATCGATCATCAGGTCAAGATCCGCGGCCTGCGCATCGAGCTCGGCGAGATCGAGACGCTGCTGTGCCGCCAGCCCGGCGTCACCGACGCGGTCGTCGTCGCGCACGGCAGCGGCGAGGACCGTCGTCTCGTCGCCTATGCGGCCACGCTGCAGCCGCAGCAGGATCCGGCCGAAGCCGCCGTGATCCAGCGGCTGCGCGAGAACCTCGCGCGCGAACTGCCGGACTACATGGTGCCCGCGGTGTTCGTGCTGCTGGAACGCCTGCCGCTCAGTGCGAACGGCAAGATCGACCGCAAGGCGCTGCCCGATCCGCAGATCCGGCGGGCTGCGGCGACGCTCGCCGGAACCGCGACCGAGGCGGCGATCGCCGCGATCTGGCAGCGCCTGCTGCGACTCGGCGAGGTCGACGTGCTGACGAGCTTCTTCGAACTCGGCGGCCACTCGCTGCTCGCCGTGCGCATGCTCGGCGAAGTGCGGCTGCATTTCGGCGTCACCCTCGCGATTCGCGACGTATTCGAGCGCACCACCGTGCGTGCGCTGTCGGCCTTCGTCGACGAGGCCGTGCAGCGCGAAGCCCTGCGACAGGGCCTCGCGCTGGACCTCGCCGACAGCAATGATCAGGAGTTGATCGAGCTATGAGTTTTCTCGACGTATTGCAGGAATGCCGGCAGAGCGGAATCCGTCTCGCCGCGCGGCAGGGACGGCTGCTGGTCGACGGCGCGGGCGGCAACCTGACCGCGGCGCTGCGCGAGCGGCTGAGCGCGCACAAGGCCGAGATCCTCGCGTTTCTCGGCGGCGAAACCGCGAACGCCGCGCCGCGGCTGCAGCCGGTCGCCGGCGCCGACGACTATCCGCTGTCGTTCTCGCAGCAGCGGCTCTGGTTCATCGACCAGCTCGAACACGGCAGCGTGGAATACAACATCCCGACCGCGTTCCGGCTGCGCGGCGCGCTCGACCGCGAAGCGCTGGTCGCCGCGCTGAACGCGATCGTCGCGCGCCACGCGGTGCTGCGCACGCGCTTTGCGCTCAAGGACGGCGCGCCCGTGCAGATCGTGCGCGACGTGGCCGCGTTCGTGCCGTATGAGACCGATCTGTCGGCGCTGCAGCCCGCGGTGCGCGACGCCGAACTGCTGCGCCTCGCCGATGCGGAAGCCCAGCGTCCGTTCGATCTGGCCAATGACGCGCTGCTGCGCTGCACGCTGATCCGCCTCGGCGACGACGAACATGCCGTGCTGTTCACCGTGCATCACATCGCGGCCGACGGCTGGTCGATGGGCCTGCTCGTCAAGGAATTCGTCGCGCTGTACGGCGCGTTCGCGCAGGGCGGCGCCGACCCGCTGCCGCCGCTGCCGATCCAGTACGGCGACTACGCGCACTGGCAGCGCACCGCGCACGGCGGCGGCCTGCTCGACGAAGCGCTGAACTACTGGCAGCAGCGTCTCGCCGGGCTGCCGGCATTGCACGACCTGCCGCTCGACCGGCCGCGTCCCGCTCGGCAGAACTTCAGCGCGCAGCGTCATGCCCGGTGGCTCGACCGCGCGACGCTCGACGGCCTGCGCACGTTCGCGAAGGCCGGCGGTGCGACGTTGTTCATGGCGCTGCAGTCGGCGTTCGCCGCACTGCTGTCGCGCTGGAGCGGCCAGCGCGACATCGTCATCGGCACGCCGACGGCGGGCCGCGACCAGCCGGAAACCGCCGGGCTGATCGGCTTCTTCAACAACACGCTGGTCTGCCGCTACGTCGTCGACAGCGGCGACAGTGCGCAGGCACTGCTCGCGCAGGGCCGCTGCGTCGCGCTCGATGCGTTCACGCACCAGCATGCGCCGTTCGACCTGCTCGTCGAGACGCTGCGCCCGGAACGCAGCCTCGCGTACAACCCGCTGTGCCAGATCAAATTCGTGCTGCAGAACCACGACGGCGGTGCGCTCGAACTGCCCGGACTCGTGCTCGAACCCGTCGGCAAGGGCGGCGAGCGGGTGCATTTCGATCTCGACCTGACCGCGAGCGAAGGCGAGAACGGCCTGCAGCTGAGCTGGACCTACAAGGAAGAACTGTTCGATGCGGCGAGCATCGAGCGGCTCGCGCAGGCGTATGAGCTGCTGCTGCGGCAGTGGCTCGCGCGG
>NZ_DATIGT010000034.1:0-33236 GCF_035481375.1 Tahibacter sp. | reverse complement strand
CTGCCGCAGTGGCAGGAGCCGCCGCTGCGCAACGCGCACTTCCCGCCGGTGCCGGGACTGACGGTCCGGCTGCAGTTCGCCGCGCTCGCGCTGCGCGGCGGCAGCGGCGAAGATCCGGTCTCACTCGGCCAGGAGATCGCGCGCCATGCGGCGCTGTGGCGCCGTGCGGACGAGCAGGCCGACTGGCTGCTCAGCAAGATGTTCGCGGTGACATTTCTGGCCGACCTGCAGCGGCTGCTCGTCGAGACCTATGCGCGCGCGACGCCCGACCAGCGCCGCGCGCTCGATCCCGTTGTCGACGCGACGCTGGCCGCACCGAGCGCCGCGGCGGCGAGCCTCGACGTCTACGCCTATGACGCGTCGCGGATGAGCGACGTCATCGCGCGTTCGCTGTTTCCCGGTCTCGGCGCCGCGCTGCGGCGCTGCTGGCAGGGCGAGGATCCCCAGCCCGCGACGCCGCCGCTGGTCGACATGGCGCGTTCGACCTGCAGCGAACACCTGATCGACAACCTGACTTTCCGCCCGCAGGCGACGGCCAATCGTCTTGCGCCGTTCGTCGACGCGACGCGCACCCTGCTCGCGGCCGCGCCGGCCGACGAGGCCGATGCGCAGCAACGCCACGCCGATCGCATCCGCTCGCTGCGCGCCGATCTGGAAACGGGTCCGCGCCTGCTGCCCGTCTACAACGACAGCGGCAATCGCTTCGTGCTGCTGTCGCTCGACACGCCCGATCCGGCATTGAATTACCGCCGTCGTCTCAACGACTACGAACTGCTGCGCCGCATGCTGGTGATCCGCATCACCGCGCTGCGTGCCAATGTTCCCGACGGCGGCATGGCGGCGTTCCTCGATACCCTGCCCGTCCCGCTGCGCCATCCGTATCCGGACAAGGCGATCCGCTGGGACGATGCGCGCGGCGTGTTCACGGCGCCGACGGCGATTGAAGGAGTGTTCGACGAAGGTGGACTGGATGTCGCGTATCGCGAGGCCGTGAACTGAGGTTGCTGCGTTGCACCGGGGCGATGCGACGTCGTCGCACATGATGATTTTAGAAACATATTTACTAGTTCACTGCTGCATGACATGAACCCGTGCCCTCCGCCCCGTCGAGCGTCCAGGGCCATCGGAACCCGCGGTTCTGCCGGTGGGCAGGGCCGGGATGGGTTTGCTTTGCGCGCGCAAGTCTTGAACCACACCACAAGAAGCCCCACCCGCTGACGACGTCCCCCACGAGTCGCGCGTCATGATCGAGCTCTACTACTGGCCCACGCCGAACGGCCACAAGGTCACGCTGTTCCTCGAAGAAACCGGCACGCCGTACACGATCAAGCCGGTCGACATCAGCGCCGGCGAGCAGTTCGACCCGGCGTTTCTCGCGTTCTCGCCGAACAATCGCATGCCGGCGATCATCGACCGCGCACCCGCCGACGGCGGTGACGCGATCAGCGTGTTCGAATCCGGAGCGATCCTGCTGTATCTCGCCGAGAAGACCGGGCAGTTCCTGCCGGCCGACGTACGCGGCCGCAAGACCGTCACCGAGTGGCTGTTCTGGCAGATGGGCGGGCTCGGGCCGATGGCCGGGCAGAATCATCACTTCGGCACCTACGCGCCGGAAAGGATTCCGTATGCGATCGACCGGTACGTGCGCGAAACCAACCGCCTCTACGGCGTGCTCGATCGCCGCCTCGCCGGCCGCGATTTCATCGCCGGCGACTACAGCATCGCCGACATGGCCTGCTATCCGTGGATCGTGCCGCACGAACGGCAGCAGCAGGATCTCGACGAGTTCCCGAACCTCAGCCGCTGGTTCCGCGCGATCGCCGGGCGACCCGCAACCGGGCGCGCGTATGCGCACGCCGAGGCGTACAAAAATCGCCCGACCATTACCGAGGAAAGCCGCAAGATCCTGTTCGGGCAGACGGCGCGGAGCACGGCACGCTGATGCGGAAACGGTGACATCGGTCGCCGGATGATTCACGAGACCATGTAGGGCGCAACACGTAGGGCGCAATAACCGAAGGGCATTGCGCCGAACACGGCCCGAAGGCCGCTACCCAATGCGTGCACAGCGATGCGTGTCGGGGCGCGGAGCGGCTCTGGCTCTTTCGCTTCGTTCCGGCGCAATGCGCTGCGCTTATTGCGCCCTACGATAGTCACGCACGCGCAGCGGCTCCTGCAGCAACGCCGCGACGGCATCGCGCCACGGCTCGGGCGATTCCGTCAGCGGACGCCTCGCGACCAGGCAATACAGCGCGCAACAGAGCTGCGCGCGCAGCAGCGCGGTGCCGGTCGTCACGCCGACGTGGAAGACGTGCCCGTCGACGGCCATGGGGCCGTTCTCGTACCCGTCGAACAGGCGACGGCCGAAGTCGTCGGGATCGAGTCCGTCACAGTGCAACGGCGATGCGAGCAGGCAGAGCGCCTGCGCACCGTCGTCGGATCACGTGCCGTGCGGCACGGGCGCATGCGAGCGCGGAAAGCCGGGCGGCGGCGAATACTCGATGAGGTCCGCGTCCGGAATGGCTGCGGACGGATGGAATTCATACGGCACGCCGAGCGCGTCGCCAACGGGCAGTCCGATCGGACCGCCGGCAATGCGTTGATCCAGCGTCTCCGTATTCATTGCCGATTCGTTCGTCGCGAGAGCAGCGAGTATCCCGTCTGCTGCGGTCGAGTTCGACGCGCGCGCGCGCAGCCGGATTCGCCAATTCTTGGCGCATATGACGCTTTCGCGTAAGCGCAGCCTTTGACGCCGCGCGCCATCGCCGCGGCGAAATCCGTCGAGAACGCACTGCGTGCGCATGCGATGGTTTCGCCGCCGCGCCGCATCGCTGCTGCGCGGTACTGAAGCGCCGTCGGGGGCGCTGCTCACTACACGACGGACACCGGCCGAGTCGCGGCGCCGGCGGGTGTGCTCGTCCCAAAAAATGTGCGCGTCGTGTTGCGTCGCGCCGGATCGTTGCGCCGTGTACGTGGAATGGCTCGGGGGAATCATGCATCGCACACCGTTGTATCTGGCTATCGCCTTCGCGGGTTTCGCGGCAGTGCCGCCGTCCGCACACGCACAGGACGCCGCGCAGGAACGCAAGGACGAGGTCGAACTCGAAAGCGTGCTCGTCACCGGTTCGCGCATTCCGCGCGCGACGATCGAAGGTCCGGCTCCGGTGACAGTCGTCACCGCCGACGACATTCGCGCGAAAGGCCTCGCGACCGTCTACGACGTCGTGCGCTCGCTGACGCAGTCGACCGGATCCGTGCAGACGCAGCAGTTCCAGGGCTTCACGCCGGGCGCGCAGCAGGTCGACCTGCGCGGGCTCGGTCCCGGCTATACGCTCGTGCTGCTCAACGGCCGGCGCTTGGCCGACTTTCCGCTGGCCTACAACGGCCAGAGCAACTTCGCCGACATCGCGAACATTCCGGTGTCGATGATCGACCGCATCGAAGTGCTGACCGGCAGCGCGTCGGCGATCTACGGTTCGGACGCGATCTCGGGCGTCATCAATTTCATCCTGAAAAAGAAGGCCGACGGCGCGACCGTGAGCTACCGCGTCGGCGACACCGGCGACGGCGGCGGGTTCTCGCAGCGTCTGCAGCTGAGCGGCGGCGGCAGCGTCGGTGCGCTCGATGCGATCTTCGGCGTCGAGTTCTACAGGCAGGACCCGATCTTCCAGTACCAGCGCGAATTCCAGGATTCGCTGAACGACAATCCCACGCTGAGCGGCCCCGCGGTGGCGTCGCGCGTATTCCTGCGCTGGAATCCGGCGACGCTGCAGTACATCGATCCGGGCCAGGCGACCTGCGATGGGTTGTCGCATCTCGACCGCGGCAGCGTGCGCTACAGCTTCCGGCCGAACCGCGGCTATTTCTGCGGCAGCACCGAAGCGCTCTACGGCACGGTGCAGAACGAACGCGAGAACGGCGTCGGCTACGCCTCGCTGACCTACCGCATCGAGGACGACCTGCGCGCGTATCTCGATTTCCAGGCCGCGCACACGCGCGCGAAGTTCGGCGGCGGGCCGAATTTCTGGGGCTACAGCGGCTCGGGCGACAACACCTTCATCAACGCCGACACCGGCACCTACGAGGCATGGCAGCGCATCTTCACGCCCGAGGAAGTCGGCGGCCTCGATGCGATCCTCGACTACAACCGCGACACGACGCGTTCGCTCAACCTCGGCATCGAAGGCGAGGTCGGCGACTGGCACTACGACGCCGGCTATTCGCATGCGCGCTTCCGCATGGTGCAGGCACATCGCGCGATCGTTGCGGCCGAGGCGGACCGCTTCTTCCTCGGCGAGCCGCTCGGCATCGACGATGACACGGGCTATACGGTGTTCCGGCCCGACGTCTCCCGTCTGTATCAGCCGCTGACGCGTGCGGAATACGAGTCGATCTCGCGCTTCACGCCGATCGACGCGCACACGCGCGCGGAGTCGTTCAACCTCGGCATCGACAACGGCACGCTGTTCGCGCTGCCGGCCGGCGATGTCGGCATGGCGGCCGTCGCCGAATACGGCGCGCAGTCCTATGCGATGAAGATCGATCCCGAGGTCATCGCGAACCGCTACTTCGGCTGGACCGGCACCGGCGGCAGCGGCTCGCGCAGCCGCTTCGCGCTCGGCACCGAGTTCCGCGTGCCGGTGCTCGCGTCGCTGAATCTGACGCCGGCGCTGCGCTACGACCGCTATTCGTTCGCCGGCCATGCCACGGCGAAGACCACGCAGGCGCTCGGCGTCGAGTGGCGCCCGCTCGATACGCTGCTCGTGCGCGGCAGCGCCGCGACGAGCTTCCGCGCGCCGGATCTACACTACGTCTATGCCGGTCCGAGCGGCGCGTACTACACGCTGACCGACTATTACCTCTGCCGCTCGCGCCAGCCCGACGTGCCGTACTCGGACTGCGACTACGACCGCGTGTCGGTGCGCGGCACGCGGCGCGGCAATCGCGAACTCGACAGCGAAACCGGGAAGTCCTTCACTTACGGCGTCGTCTGGTCGCCGGATCCGGCGTTCGACCTCAGCGTCGACTACTACGACATTCGCCTGAGCAGCGCGATCACCGACCGCAGCCTCGACGAAATCCTGCGCACCGAGGCCGACTGCCGGCTCGGCGTCACCGAAGGCGGCGTCGTGATGGACCCGACCTCGCCGACCTGCGTGCAGGCGCTCGCGCTCGTGAGCCGCAACGCGGCCGACGCGCCGGTATCGCCGGGCCAGATCAACGGCGCGAACACATATCCGATCAACGCCGCCGCGCTGCGCAACGCGGGCATCGACGCAAGCGTCAACTATCGACTCGAAACGCAGCGGCTCGGCCGCTTCGCATTCCGGTTCAACTACACCGGCGTGCTGAAGTACACCTATCAACAATTCCCGGGCGACGAGCCGATCAACGTGCGCGACGATCGCGGCAACGACAACCTGCGCAGCAAGGTCAGCGGCAGCGTCGCATGGACTTATGGGCCGGTGACGACGACGCTGTTCGGCCAGCGCTACGGCTCGCTGCCGAAGTACGACCAGAGCGGCCGCTACGGACCGAGCATGGCCTACAACCTGTCGGCGGACTGGACCATCAACGAACGCGCGCGGCTCGGCGTCGCCGTCGCGAACCTGCGCAACACGCCGCCGCACCGCGACGCAACGAATCCGATCTATCCGTATTACGACCAGTTCCAGTTCGATCCGATCGGGCGGCAGTACTTCATCGAGTTCGCGTATCGCTTCGGTGGTTCGATCAAGGACTGATCCGGACGATCGCCGCCGGCACGTCATTGCCGGCGGCGATCGCGACGGACGTCGGACGGGTTCAGCCCGTCGGCACGGCGGCAACTGCCGCCTGCATGCTGGTTACGCGGAGGCAACTGCCGCCGCGGGGCGCTTCACGTTCACGCGCACGACCCAGTACACGGTCATGCCCAGCGACAGCAGCACCGGCAGCGCGCGCAGCAGCGGATGATTGAACGGCGCCGGGATGAACGTGGCCTGGCCGATGAAGAACGACATGTTCGCGATCGTCAGCGCGAGCCCCATGCGCCAAAGGTGCCGCGTGAGCCGCTGCGTGCCCTGCAGCGAGCCGCGGCGCAGCAGGCGCAGATCGGACGCAGCGGCCAGCAGCGCGACGCTCGCGAACACGAAGAACATCGGCGCCCAGGCCGCCGTCTTCGGATTCGCCGCGACGTCGAAGCCGGCGCCGTAGCCGAACAGACCGATCAGGAACGCGACGATCATGAACACCGTGAGCGTGCCGCGCGATTCGTTCACCGGCTTGCGCACGGCCAGCACGCCGGTCGCGACGAGGTAGAACGTCAGCACGCCGGCGATGATCGAGATGCGCTCGAACTTCAGCGCGGCGAGCACCGCGCCGGTCGAGGTCATCACGAGCATCGCGATCGCGAACACGAGACCGGCCTGGCGATGCCAGACGCCTCCCTTGCGCGCCAGCAGCGCGGTCATGCCGGCAACCAGAGCGAGCGATCCGGCAACGATGTGAACGATGATCATGGCGATTCCCCGAGTCGATGCGTGGCGGGAGACTCGGGCAGCGCTCGCCGTCGTGTCAGGGGTGCTGCGATGAATGACGGCGTGTGTGGTGCGAACGACGGTGGCGAGTGACGAAAGGTTCCTGGCTCCCCCGACAGCCGTCGGGGGAGAGGGCAGCGCGCAGGAGAAATAGCGACGGGCAGTTCTTCCGGCGGGGCGTGCTGCCGAGATGCGCGCGACGATCTCGGCGCTCAGCCTGCTGGTCGTCCCCCTCACCCGGTCCTCTCCCCGAGCAAGCTTCGGGGGGCTATTGCGCACGCCGCTCATCGCGCACCGGCGTCGTTCATCCCGACGAATCGGTTCCCGGTCGCAGAGATCCATCCGGCCGCTCGCCTTCGCGCGGTTCCCGGTTATCGTTGCGCCATGTCGACCGCATCGCCGCCACCGCGGGGTTTCGCACAGGTGTTCAATCGCCGCCGCGTCATCGCGACGCTCGCGCTCGCGCTGCTCTGGGGGCTGATCCTGTCGCCAACCTGGAAGACCGGCGCGCCGGTCGTGATGTTTCGCACGGTGCTGATCGGCTTCGTCGCCATGATCGCGTTCGGCATCGCCGAGCAGTGGCCGCGGCGCCTGCCGCGCTGGTTCGCACGCTGGGTGCTGCAGGTCGTCGCGGTCGCGGCGGTGATCCTGCCAACCGTGCTGTTCATCTACGTCGCGAGCCGGCCACACGGCGCGCCGCCGTTCTACAAGGATCCGGACCGTCTCTCGGGATTCGGCACGCTCGTCGTCACGGGCCTGCTGTTCGCGCCCTGGGTCGCGGTGACCTCGCTCGTGCGCCAGCGCGACAGTTTCATGCGCAACCAGGCGCTCGCGTTCCAGCTCGAGCGCAGCGAACTCGAACGCCGCGCGGTCGATGCGCGGCTGCGGCTGCTGCAGGCACAAGTGGAGCCGCATTTCCTGTTCAACACGCTGGCCAATATCCGCGAGCTCGTCGATTCGGGCTCGCCGCAGGCTTCCGACGTGCTGGCGAGTCTGATCGCCTATCTGCGCGCGGCCGTGCCGCGCATCAACGATCCGGCGACGACGCTCGGCCAGGAGATCGATCTCGTGCGCGCCTATCTCGAACTCATGCAGATGCGCATGCCCGACCGCCTGCAGTATTCGCTGCAGGCCGATGCGGCCGCGCAGAATCTGCGCTGTCCGCCGATGACGCTGCTGTCGCTCGTCGAGAACGCGGTCAAGCACGGCATCGACCCGAGCGAGGAAGGTGGCCGCATCGACGTGTCCGTGCAGGTCGCTAACGATCGCTGCCACGCGCAGGTGATCGACACGGGCATCGGCTTCGGCGCAAACGGCGAGGAAGGCCTGGGCACCGGCATCGCCGCGCTGCGCGAACGTCTGCAATTGACGTTCGGCGCCGAGGCACAGCTGACGCTGGCGCCGAACGCGCCGCGCGGTGTCCGCGCCGATCTGCACCTGCCGGCCTGGCGGCAGCGCGCATGAATCCGACGCGACCGACCGCGCTGATCGCCGACGACGAGCCGCTGCTGCGGAAATCGCTGGCGCGCCTGTTGAACGCGGCCTGGCCCGAGCTCGAGATCGTCGCGCTGGCGCGCAACGGCCGCGAAGCGGTCGAGAAGTTCGAGCAGTTCCGGCCCGACGTCTGCTTTCTCGACGTGCACATGCCGGGCCTGTCGGGCGTCGAGGCCGCGCGCCAGATCGGCCGCCGCGCGCAGCTCGTGTTCGTGACCGCGTTCGACCGCTATGCGGTGCAGGCCTTCGAGCACGGCGCGCTCGACTACCTGATGAAACCCGTCGAGACCGCGCGGCTCGCCGACACGGTCGCACGCCTGCAGGAACGCCTGCGCGCGCCGCAGCCGCGTGCCGACATCGACGCGCTGCTCGAACAGATCGCGTCCCATCTGCAGAAGAAGCTGGTCGCACCGGCCACTCCGCCGATCGCGCCGCCGCGCGACGAGCCTGCCGCAGCGCCGAGCGCCGCGCCGCTGCGCTGGATCCGCGCGTCGGTCGGCCAGTCGCTGCGCCTGATCGCCGTCGACGACATCGATTATCTGCGCTCGGATGAAAAGTACACGCGTATCGCCTGGCACGACGACGCGGGCAAGCCGGCCGACGCACTCGTGCGCACGCCACTGAAGGATCTGCTCGCGCAGCTCGACGCGAACCAGTTCGCGCAGACGCACCGCTCGGTCGTCGTGAACCTGCACGCGATCCGTCACGTCACGCGCGGCGACAACGAGACCGCGCTCGTGCATCTGAAGCATCGCGCCGAGCGGCTGCCGGTCAGTCGCAGCTATCTCCACTTGTTCCGGCAGATGTGATTCCCCGAACGCCGCGCTAGCCGTCGGTCTTGCGCGGGCTGAACACGACGACGCCGTCGCTGCCGATGTCGACTTCGGCGCCGCCGACACTCGCCGATATCGTCAGCAGCGCGCTGATCGACAGTGCGTCGAAACGGAACGTCACGCGTTCGTCCTTCAGATGTTCGAGGCCGGTGACGTTCCAGCCCGAGACGGTCTGAAACTGACGCAGCACGGTTTTCACGGGCTGTTCGTGCGCATCGATCGAGATCCGGCCCTTGGTCCGCGCGTCGGTCGCAAACACCGACACGCGCACGTCGACGTCATGCCCCGGGGCGGCGGCGCGCAGTACGACGGGCTCGCCGAACGGAATGTCCGAGCGCTCGAATACCGGCTTGCCGCTGGCGTGCTCGATGCGCAGATGCGCTTTCGCGCCGCCCTGCTTTCCGACGCTGACATGGGCGACCGCCTCGCCGGTCACGGCGTCATTGATCGTGAACGGGATGCCCGAGCCGCACGAATCGGTCTCGATGAAATCCTGCGTACCGAACACCGGTTTCGGCGTATCCATCACCACGACGAACGACTGGCGGCACAGCTCGATGTGCGGCGTACCCGCCGACGACACCGCGAGAAGCAGACTCGCAAGCAGCATGGAAGACCTCCGGATCGACGCAGCAGGCGCGTACTCGAAAACGCGCGGCGCCGCACGAACGAACATTTCGCCAGCGTGTCGCCTTCACTCCGGCGATGCCGCTGGCGCCGCCGGCGCCGGCGCTGCAACCGGCGGCGCCCCGCGCGCGGCGTCGTTCACGACGGCGACGACGATCGCGAGCAGCACCGGCCCGATGAACACGCCGACGACGCCGAACGCGACGATGCCGCCGAGCACGCCGATCAGCGTCAGCACGAACGACAGGTCGCTCGAGCGGCTGATCAGCAGCGGCTTCACGACGTTGTCGACGGTGCTGATGCCGAAGAAGCCATAGAGCGCCATGAAGATCGCCCACCCCACCGCGCCTTTGTGCAGCAGCCAGAACGCGGCGCCGCCCCAGACCAGCGGCGGCCCGAACGGCACGAGCGACAGCACGAACGTGAACGCGCCGAGCAGCAGCGGATGCGGCACGCCGGCGATCGCAAAACCGGCCGCCGCGACGAGAGACTGCGCCGACGCGGTGCCGACGACGCCGAGCATGACGCCGACGAGCGCGCGGCGCGCGACGTCGAGCAGATCGACCGCATAGCGGCCGCCGACCGTGTCGACGACGCGAGTGAGCATCTGCGCGAGACGTTCGCCGTCGCGGAACAGCACGAACAGCAGCAGCGCGCCGAGCAGCAGCTGGGCGAGCCCGTTGCCGAGCCCGCGCGCGGCGCCGACGAGAAACCCGCGTGCCGGCGCGACCCATTGCGACAGCCAGTTGTCGGCGCCGTCGCCGTTCGCGACGGACGTCCACAACGTGCCGAGCCGCTCGCCGATCCAGGGCAGGCCGGTGAGCCAGCGCGGCGGCCCCTGCTGCACGGTCGCGACGAGTTCGTCGAACCAGACCGCGCCCGCGGTGGCCGCCTCGTCGAAGGACACGATGAGCACGACGACCGGCGCGATGACGACGATGCCGATCAGCAGGCAGCTGGCGAGACTCGCGAGCGAGTGACGGCCGCCGCAGCGCTGCAGCATGTGCGCGTGCAGCGGCCACAGCGACACGACGATCGCGATCGCGAACAGCAGCGCCGGCACGAACGGACTCAGAACCCGCCAGCAGCCATACAGGAGCGCGAGCACGAACAGCACGCGCAGCAGGCGATGGACGTCGGTGGTTGCGGACGGTCGGTCGGCGCTCACGGTCCGGCCTGCGAGGTCGGTACGCGGGCGACGAAGGATCGCGGGGAAGTGCTGCGCAGCGGGTTCGCCATATCGGGCATCGCGCGGGGTCGGTGTCCTACCCTACCTGTCCGGCGGACGCGACGGAAATCGCGCGCGCAGGCCAGCCGCTAGCATAAGACCGGGTGTCCGGCCGCGCCGTCGCGCCCGACCCCGGAAATCGTCGCCGGCCTGCCCCAGAAATAGCCCTGGCCGTAGGCGACGCCGAGTTCGCCGAGCACGTGCGCGGTCTCGTGCGTCTCGACGCCTTCGGCCACGAGCGCCGAGGAGGTGCCGTGAGCGAAGGTCTGCATGGCCGTCACGAGCGTGCGATGGACGCGCTTGCGCTGGATCTCGGCGGTGATCGTCGCGTCGAGCTTGATCAGGTCGGGCTGCAGCTGCAGCACATGGCGCAGGCTGCTGAAGCCCGCCCCCGCGTCGTCGACGGCGATGCGCACGCCGTGCGCGCGCAGCTCGGCGCAGATGTCGCCGAGCGCGCGGTAGTCCTCGACGCGCGTGTGCTCGGTGATCTCGATGACGGTGCGCTGCGGCGCCTGCGCGAGCACGAGCTCACGCAGCTGCGGCGCGAGCAGCGTCGCCGGCGACAGGTTGATCGCGAGATAGCCGGTGCCGGGCAGCCGCGGCAGCGTGTCGAGCGCGCGCCGGGCCAGCGCGAGTTCCAGGCGCGCGCCGAGTCCGACCGACGCAGCCGCGCCGAACCACCAGTCGGGCGATTCCGCGCCGCGCTCGAAGCGCGCAAGCGCCTCGAACCCGACCGTGCGGCTGTCGGCGAGCCGCACGACGGGCTGATAGACGAGGTGATAGGCCGACGATGCGAGCGTGGCTTCGACGCGCAGTTGCGCCTCGGAAGCGTCGACGTGCCGCGCGCTCGCGCGGGTCGCGGCGATTTCGGCATGGCGGCGCGCCTGGCCGAGCGCCATGCCCATGATCAGGTTGAGCTGTTCCAGTGCGGCGACATCGCGCGCGCGATAGGCACCGGCCTGCGGCGAGACGACCTTGAGCACGGCGATGACGCGTCCGTCGAACGGCAGCGGCGCGACGATCATCGAGCGCAGTCCGACCTGCCGGCAGGCCGGGCGATCGACGCGCGGGTCGTTTTCGCTGTCGTCGCAGCGCAGCACCGCGCCGGTGCGTGCGCAGAGGCCCGACAGCGACTGCGCGGCCGGCACGCGCAGCCCGGCGGCCGCGGCGAGCGTGCCGCTGCCGGTGCCGTAGACCATGTCCTCGCCGTCGGGCACCTCGAGCACGGCACCGGAGGAGCGCGTCAGCGCGCGGGCGCGCTCGACGATGGCGGCGACGACGAGTTCCGGATCGCTGCCCGCGCCGAGAATCGCGCCCTGCGCCTCGAGCAGGTTGCGCAGCAAGGCAGCTTCCGTCCTGACCACTCCCGAGCGTTGTCGTGCCATGGGCCACCGCAACCGGCTTCGCAGCGATGCGCGATTGTGTACTACGCGCGGTTGCAGCACAGCCTCGCGACGTCCGGGTAAAGAGCAGGTGAAGCCGGCGACGGTGTTCGAACCTGCCCGGTCCGCAACGCCCGCGGCGGTTCAGATCGCGCGCCGCACCGGGCCGGGACGGCGCGGCCGGCACGACGATTGCTTGCTGCCCGACGTACGCCGGCCGGCGTCGCGCACCCCGCGCTTGGTTCGAGGAGTTGCATGGCCCATTTCGTCACCGGACTCATCGCCCGCCACGCGGCCCTGCGAAGTTTTGCGACGGCCTGGTCGCTGCCGCTGCCGATCGCGCTGACCGATGTGCTGTCGCTCTTGCCGCTGGGCGCCGAACAGCTCGAACGCCTGCTGCCCGACGAACAGCACGAGTTCTACGACGGCTTCAACTATCTGTCGCCGGCGCTCGCGCGCGTGTTCAAGCTCGGCAGCGAGCGCTGCACGCTGCTGTACTTCGAGACCGAATATTTCGGCGGCATGGGCACGCAGGGCGCGGCCGTGTTTCGCGATGGGGAGATCGTGTTCGGTCCGCAGTCGGCCGAACTCGGGCCGATCAACAACGCGCTCGCGCTGCTCGGCGTGCGGCCCGTGCCGCCGGCCGTCGACGAATTCGAGACGGTCGGCCTGCAGCGGCACCGGAGCGCCGACGAATGGCGCGCGGCGGAAGGCTGAAAAACGCGCCGCTGCGCGCGACTGCCGTCGCGCGCAGCGGCAGTACCGATCAACGCAGGCGATAGCGCGAGATCGTCTTTTCGACGGTCTGGCCGTCGATCGTGTAGCTGAATGCGGCGAGGTCTTCGCTGCCCGGGATCATCTGGAAGTCCAGCGTCGCCACGCCGACGCTGCGGTACTGCGCGCCGTCCGACGGATAGTTCGGGCTCGTCCAGGGCGGGCCTTCGCTCTTGACGACCTGGCCGGTCCAGCGCGTCGAGGTTTCCCAGCGCCCGGCCTGCAGCGTGTACCACTGCGGCTGGCGCGCGGCATCGAACACGTAGAGCGCGCCGAAGATCTGAAACGTCGGTCCCTGTTCCAGCGTCAGGCCCCAGCCGGGTTCCTCGGTCGCGCCCCAGAGGCCGCTGTGATCGGCGACCGGCCGGGCCGGCAGAGGATCGGTCGGCGTCGTGACGACGCCGGAGACGGTGAACGGCACGCGCACCGACGGCGTGCGTTCGCCTTTGACGTAGAGCTCGGCCTGGTAGTCGCCGGCGGGATAGGCGCCGAGCTCGATGTCGACGACCTTGGGCGGGCCTGGAACGATACATAGCCGCGGTTTGAACGTTGCAACAATGGTGCGTTCGCGCAGTTCGAGCGTCAGCGAGTTTTCGTCGAAGTTGCAGGCGTCGACGGTCACGCGCAGGTGCAGCGTTTCGAACTGCGTGGGCAGCGCCGGCACGACCTCCGGCTGTGCTGCGCCGGCGACCGCGGCGATACCGAACGACGCCGCCGCAACGGCGAGCTTCAGAGACGCATTCGATAGGATCGGCATGGCTGTACTCCATTACGACGGGCGGGAATCCGACGGACGCGATCGCGTCGCGTTTCGTCGCACCGCGTAGTCTGCGCCTGCCGGGTTATCGCAGCGTGACGCATGCGTATCGATTTCCGATTTCAGCCTCTCAACACCCCGAAATCTGCTGCTGAGCGGTCTCGGCCACCTGCTCTCCCGTTTTCGCCGCGCCCGACAGGAACAGCGTCGGACGGCTCAGGTTGTAGTGGTCGGTCGTGTCGATGATCAGGTCGAGCCGCCCGTCGCGATCGAGGTCGCCGGCGAACAGGACGGTCGGCGGCACGTCGCCGAACTGGACGACGCCGTTCTCGCGGGCGCCGTAGGTCGTGAACAGCGTCTGCTCTGAGGTGCCGTCGTTCAGTCCGACCGTGCAGGCGAGGCCGCCGCTCTCGTCGCCCGAATCGGCGCAATGCGGGACGAGCCGCAGCGTGGCGTCGCCGAGCCGCACGGCCAGCGGTTCGGTCGCACTGAGCGCCGTCGGCTCGGCGACGGCAACCGGGATCTCGCCGCTCTTCAGCGCGGCAATGCCGCGCAGGAAGACGCGCGCCTCGATGCCCGCCGCAGCCACGCTGCGGCCGGTCCTGTCGTCGGGTCCGTCCATGATCGGGTCGTTGACCGCCTCGACCCGCAGCCGCGTCGATTGCAGATGCGCCTTGCCGCCGGCGACGACGAGCGCAAACCAGCTTTCGCCGTCGCGCGCGGGCACTTCGTCGCCGTGGAAGTTTTCGCCGGGCATCGCGAGCTGCGGGGCGGCCGATGCGGCGCCGGCGGCGGCGCAGAGTGCGAGCGAAGCGAGGAGTCGGTTCATGTCCACAGTGTCCCGGTGGCGAAGGTCGCGCCCGGGGCGCGGTTGTGGCCTGCGTCGGGCAGTTCGGAGCGGACCGCGGGCGGCCCGTCGCCGTGAAGAACGTCGTGGCGGGACGGGGCGAACATTCGCGTCGGACGTGTCACGGCCGAGCCCGGCAGTGACATATCGCTCCATCCGGAATAGGCGATATAATTCGCGCCCTCCTCGCCGCCGAGGGGCGCTGCAAGTCCGGTCGCTGAGTCATCGCGACAAGGAATCAGGCTCGGCGGAATCGGGTTCCATTCCGACACCGCGCCCGCCCAAAGCACTGGAGTTCACCGATGAATGCCGTCGTAAAGCCGCAGCACGACTATAAAGTCGCCGATATGTCCCTGGCCGACTGGGGCCGCAAGGAAATCGAGATCGCCGAGCACGAGATGCCGGGCCTGATGTCGATCCGCAAGAAGTACGCCGCGCAGAAGCCGCTCAAGGGCGTGCGCGTGACCGGTTCGCTGCACATGACCATCCAGACCGCGGTCCTCATCGAGACCCTGGTCGACCTCGGCGCCTCGGTGCGCTGGGCCTCCTGCAACATCTTCTCGACCCAGGACCACGCCGCCGCCGCGATCGCCGCCGCCGGCGTGCCGGTGTTCGCCTGGAAGGGCGAGACGCTGGAACAGTACTGGGACTGCACGCTCGACTGCGTCATCCACCCGAACGGCAAGGGTCCGGAACTCGTCGTCGACGACGGCGGCGACGTCACCCTGCTGATCCACAAGGGCTATGAACTCGAACAGGGTTCGGACTGGGTCAACACGGCTTCGGCTTCGCATGAAGAACAGGTCATCAAGAACCTGCTCAAGCGCGTCGCCAAGGAACGTCCGGCCGGCTTCTGGACCGCGATCGTCAAGGAATGGCGCGGCGTTTCCGAAGAAACCACGACCGGCGTGCACCGCCTCTACCAGATGATGGAAGCCGGCAAGCTGCTGGTCCCCGCCATCAACGTCAACGACTCGGTCACCAAGTCGAAGTTCGACAACCTGTACGGCTGCCGCGAATCGCTGGCCGACGGCCTCAAGCGCGCGATGGACGTGATGCTCGCCGGCAAGGTCGCCGTCGTCGCCGGCTACGGCGACGTGGGCAAGGGTTCGGCCCATAGCCTGCGCGCCTACGGCTGCCGCGTGATCGTGACGGAAATCGATCCGATCAACGCACTGCAGGCCGCGATGGAAGGCTTCCAGGTCGACACGCTGGAATCCTCGCTCGGCACCGCCGACATCTACGTGACGACGACCGGCAACAAGGACGTCATCACGGTTGAGCACATGCAGAAGATGAAAGACCAGGCCATCGTCTGCAACATCGGCCACTTCGACAACGAAATCCAGGTCGACGCGCTGAACGCGCTGGCCGGCGTCAAGAAGGTCAACATCAAGCCGCAGGTCGACAAGTACATTCTTCCCAACGGCCGCGAAATGTTCCTGCTCGCCGAAGGCCGTCTCGTCAACCTCGGCTGCGCCACGGGCCACCCGAGCTTCGTCATGTCGAACTCGTTCTCGAACCAGACGCTCGCGCAGATCGATCTCTGGGCGAACAAGGACGTCTACGAGAAGACCGTCTACCGCCTGCCGAAGAAGCTCGACGAAGAAGTCGCGCGCCTGCACCTGGAAAAGATCGGCGTGAAGCTGACCAAGCTCACGGCGGATCAGGCGGCCTACCTCGGCGTCGACGTCGAAGGCCCGTACAAGCCGGAGCACTACCGCTACTGAGCACCGCGCGCCCCGCCGGGCGCGTCTGCCGCAGGAACCGACGCCGCAGCCTCCGGGCTGCGGCGTTTTTGCGTGTGGAATCACCCGACGAATGTCGCATCGCAACATCTAGGCAAGCCCCTTGCCCGCGTGCTATCACAACGTCGGAGGGCCATGCCTCCGCAGCGAAGGACTGGGGAGTCTGCGCATGCCGAATGGCTTTGACGAAATGCACGACCTGGACGGTGCGGTGCGGCCGCACTATCAGGTGTTCGATCATTGGCTGCAAAGCACGCCGGAGGCGCAGATCGCGCGCAAGCGGCGCGAGGCGGAGATCGCGTTTCACCGCGTCGGCATCACGTTCTCGGTCTACGGCGAGGATTCGGGCAACGAGCGGCTGATCCCGTTCGACCTCGTTCCGCGCATCGTGCCGGCGGGCGAGTGGCGCATGCTGGAAGCCGGTCTGCGTCAGCGCGTGCATGCGCTGAACCTGTTCCTCGACGACGTCTACGGCGAGCAGCGCATCCTGCGCGAGGGCATCGTGCCGCGCGAGCTCGTGCTGAACAACAGCGCCTATCGCCTGGAGATGCGCGGCATCCGCGTACCCGGCGGAACCTGGTCGCATATCTCGGGCATCGATCTCGTGCGTGCCGGCGACGGCGCGTACTACGTGCTCGAGGACAATCTGCGCGTGCCCTCGGGCGTGTCATACATGCTCGAGAACCGGCGCATGATGGCGCGCCTGACGCCGGAGCTGTTCAACCGCCAGCAGATCGCGCCGGTGGAACGCTATCCGGATGCGCTGCTGGAAATCCTGCGCGAGGCGGCGCCGGGCGGCATCGACAATCCGGTCGTCGCGGTGCTGACGCCGGGCTCGGCCAACTCGGCGTATTTCGAACATGCGTTCCTGGCCCAGCAGATGGGCGTGGAACTCGTCGAGGGCGCCGATCTGTTCGTGCGCGATTCGTCGGTCTACGCGCGCACGACGCGCGGGCCGCAGCGCGTCCACGTGATCTACCGGCGCATCAACGACGAATACCTCGATCCGAGCGTGTTCCGGCCCGATTCGCTGCTCGGCGTGCCGGGCCTGTTCGATGCCTACCGCGCCGGGCGCGTTGCGCTCGCGAATGCGCCGGGCACGGGCGTGGGCGACGACAAGTCGGTGTATCCGTACGTGCCGGAGATGATCCGCTTCTACCTGAGCGAAGATCCCATTCTGCACAATGTTCCAACCTACCAGCTGCGCCGCGAGGACGACCTGCGCTACACGCTCGACCATCTGGCCGAACTCGTGGTCAAGGAAGTCCATGGCGCCGGCGGCTACGGCATGCTGGTCGGGCCCGCCTCGACGAAGGCCGAGATCGAGGAATTCCGCCAGCGCATCCTCGCGCGGCCCGACAACTACATCGCGCAGCCGACGCTGTCGCTGTCGACCTGTCCGACCTTCGTCGAGAGCGGCCTCGCGCCGCGGCACATCGACCTGCGCCCGTACATCCTGTGCGGCCGGCGCATCCACGTGATCCCGGGAGGCCTGACGCGCGTCGCGCTGCGCGAAGGGTCGCTCGTCGTCAATTCTTCCCAGGGCGGCGGCACCAAGGACACCTGGGTGCTGGAAGGAGGCGCCTGATGCTGTGTCGCACTGCGAATGACCTGTATTGGGCCTCACGCCACATGGAGCGCGCCGAGAACACCGCGCGACTCATCGATGTGACCTTGCGCATGGCGCTGCTGCCGGAGCGCTACGACCGCGGCAAGGCCGAGGCCGCGCCGTGGCGCCGCGCGCTCGACGCGCTCGGCATCGCCGACACCGTGCGCGAGCGCTACGGCATCATCGACGGTGACACGGTGCTCAAGCACCTGTTGCTCGCGGCGGACAATCCCTCGTCGGTATACAGCTGCCTGCGCGCCGCGCGCGAGGCGGCCCGCGCGCAGCGCGTCGCGATCACCGCGGAGATGTACGAGGACCTCAACGCCTCGTGGCTGGAGATGCGCGGCAACAGCTGGGCGCGCATCCACGGCGACGGCATCAGCAATCTGCTGGAGTGGATCAAGAGCCGCTCGGCGTCATTCCGCGGCGTCACGATCGGGACGCTGGGCCGCGGCGAGGGCTATCACTTCCTGCAGCTCGGCGCGTTCATCGAACGCGCCGACTGGGCCATCCGCCTGCTCGACATCGCCGGCAGCCAGCACAACGGCGACGCGCAGGAGAGCCAGGACGCCGCTGATTATTTCCGCTGGAGCGCGCTGCTGCAGTCGCTGTCAGCCTTCGAGACGTACCGGCGCCTGTACCGGGAATCGGTCAGCGCGCAGAACGTGGCCGAACTGATGCTGCTGCAGGAAAGCAATCCGCGCTCGCTGCTGACCTGTACGCACACGCTGCACAACGTGCTGCAGACACTCGCCGGCGGCGAGGCCATGGAAGCCGTGCGCCGCGCCGGCGCGCTGTCGGCGCAGTCGCGCTACGCGCGCATCGACGAAGTGCTCGGCAACGGCCTGGAAGCCTGGCTGCAGGACGCGATGACGCGCCTGACCGGCCTCGGCGAGGAAATCCACCGCCAGTTCATGGTATCGACCGACATCGCCCAGACCGCGCAGGCGCAGAGCCAGAGCGCGGCCTGATACCCTTCCCGGCGCGCGGGTGCGGCGGCAGAATCCGCCCCCGCCGCCTTTCTTCAGTACTCATTCCATGACCTATTGCATCGGGCTGAACCTCGAACAGGGCTTGCTGTTCGCCTCGGACTCGCGCACCAACGCCGGGGTCGACGATGTGCGGCGCGCGGGCAAGATGCGCGTGTTCGCGGTGCCGGGGCAGCGGCTCATCGTGACGCTGTCGGCGGGCAACCTGTCGCTGACGCAGAACGCGATGAACCTGCTGGAGCATCGCGCCAGGCACGCGCCGGAACACGCCAGCATCTACAACGCCACGTCGATGTTCGAGGTCGCCACGCTGGTCGGCGACGCGCTGCGCGAGATCCGCAAGCGCGACGAACCTTACCTGCGGTCCAGCGGCATCGATCCGAGCGGCTCGTTCATCGTCGGCGGACAGATCCAGGGCGAGCCGCCGCGTCTGTTCCTGGTCTATTCGGAAGGCAATTTCATCGAGAGCAATCCCGACACGCCGTGGTTCCAGACCGGCGAAATCAAGTTCGGCAAGCCGATCCTCGATCGCATCGTCACGACTCGCACTTCACTGGCCGAGGCGACCAAGTGCGCGCTGGTGTCGCTGGACTCGACGATGCGTTCGAACCTGTCGGTCGGCCCGCCGATCGACCTGCTGCTGTACCGGCGCGATGCGTTCGTGATCGCGCAGCAGCAGCGCCTCGGCGACGACGATCCGTACCTGAACCTCGTGCGCCGGCAGTGGAACGACAGCCTGCGCAGCGCACTGCAGGCGCTGCCGGATGCGGACTGGATGATCTGACCGGCGCGCGCCGGCCCTATCCGCCGACGCGGCAGACGCGATTGCGGCCTTCGGCCTTGGCGCGATACAGCGAGCGGTCGACGGTCACGAGGAAATCGTCGAGGCGCTGGCGCCGCGAGTCGCGCAGCTCGCCGACGCCGATGCTGATCGTCACCGCGCCGCGGCGCGCGTCGGGGGCGAGCGGTGCGGCGGCGATGCGCCGGCACAGCGCCGCCGCCGATGCGGCCGCGGCGTCCTCGCCGACACCGGCGAGCAGCACTGCGAATTCCTCGCCGCCGATGCGCGCGACACGTGCGTCGGCCGGCGCGAAATGCTCGCGCAATTGGCCCGCGAACGCGATGAGCACGGCGTCACCCGCGGCATGGCCGTGGCGGTCGTTGATCTGCTTGAAATGGTCGATGTCGATGAGCAGCAGCGACAGCGGTTCGCCGACGGTCAGCGCGCGCTCGAGGTTGAAGGTGAACTCGCGCCGGTTGTCGAGGCCGGTCAGCGCGTCGGTGCGGCTCTGCTTCTCGTAGAGATCGCGCTGGTGCAGCAGCGCGAGTTCGAGCAGCAGCTGGCGATCGTATTGCTGCCAACTCAAGCGCAGCGACGACAGCAGGTACACGACGAAGACGGTCAGCGAGAACGCGACGCCGCCGAAATCGGGGACGGTCCACGCGATCACGACGACCGGCAACAGCAGCAGCGTCACGCCGCAGAGCGCGTAGTGCCAGCGGGTCGCATACGTGTGAACGAACGCAGCACCGAACGCGACGCTGCAGATCAGTGCGGGCAACCGCGCCTCCTGCATGCGCGAATCGACCAGCGCCCAGGTCGCCGTCGCGCCCCAGAGCGCCGCCGTCACGAGCAGCAAGGTCCACCAGCAGACCAGCAGGCGCACGATCGTGTCCGCATCGGCGGTCTCGCGCCGCGCCAGCGTGATACGCGCGAACATCAGCGCCGCGAACACGATGCCGCCCGCGACCACCAGCGCCGGCTCGCGCCGGTGCAGCCCGCCGCAGACCGCGACCACGAACCAGCCGAGCACGTAGAACACGCCGCCGAGCGCGCCGCGCGCGGCGGTCTCGGCCAGTTCTCGCCGGCGGCGGAACTGCTCGTCGTTCGGATTGCCTTCGACGATCGTGGCGGGCATGGGCGGATTGTGCCCGAGGGGTCGGCACGACACTGTCAACGATGCTGAAGGCGATAGTGCGCGGACAGGAGTGAGGAATGAGCCTGGTCGCGGCCGGCTTCGTATTCGTTCCTCACCCCCGTCCACTCATTTCTCCATGCATCTATCTCTATATCCGGAAGTCGAGATATATTGCGCATCCGCGTGTCCGCCGCCCGGCGTCGCGTGCCTTCCGTTCGTACCGCCGAGGATTTCCGCAATGCCCGCGACCGCTCCGTCCCGCCTGTCGATTCCGGTTTCGCTGGAGTTCTTTCCGCCGAAGACCGACGAGCAGCGCGACACGCTGGAGAAAGCATTGCCCTCGCTCAAGGCGCTGAATCCGGAATACGTGTCGGTGACCTTCGGCGCCGGCGGCTCGACGCTCAGCTATACGCCGGACACGGTCTGCCATCTGCGCGAAGACCATGGCCTCGACGCCGCGCCGCACCTGTCGTGCATGGGCGGCACGCGCAAGGAGATCGGCGGCCTGCTCGAGCTCTACCGCAGCAAGGGCTGCCGCCGCATCGTCGCGCTGCGCGGCGACCTGCCCTCGGGCATGGCGAGCTACGGCGACTTCCGCTACGCGAGCGACCTCGTCGCGTTCATCCGCGAGGAAACCGGCGACTACTTCCATATCGAGGTCGCGGGCTATCCGGAAACGCATCCGCAGGCCGACGACGCCCAGGCCGATCTCGCGCATTTCAAGCGCAAGGTCGAGGCCGGCGCGGACGGTGTGATCACGCAGTATTTCTACAACGCCGACGCGTATTTCCGCTTCGTCGACGATGCGCGCCGACTCGGCATCACGGTGCCGATCGTGCCGGGCATCATGCCGATCACGAACTATTCGCAGCTGCGCCGCTTCTCGGAACTCTGCGGCGCGGAGATTCCGCGCTGGGTCGCGCGCCGCCTGCAGTCCTTCGGCGACGACCACGACGCGATCCGCGAATTCGGCGCCGACGTCGTCACGGCGCTGTGCCGGCGGCTCATCGACGGCGGCGCGCCGTCGCTGCATTTCTATACGCTGAATCGCGCGCGCGCGACGACGACGATCGTCGAGCGGCTCGCGGGCTGACGCGACGCTGTCGGCGCGTTCCGCGAGCGCGCCTGCACTCCGTGACGAGCGCCATTGCGCACGTGAGCCGATCGTCCGGGCTTTCCCGAGTAGCCTGAGATCCGAACATCGCGGCGTATGGGGATGCGCCGCCACCTGATTCGCTGCGACGAGCATCGCGGCGTCCGAAGGGGTTGGGGGGAATCCGGCATCCATCGTCACCCGGTTGGCGCGCGACTCCTTACGCGCCGGATTCGCTTTCGCGCGCTCGTCGTGGGGGAGATCCGAATGAAACGGTGTTTTCTCTGGAGTGTGGCAGGAGCAGGTTTGCTGGCGTCGGGATTGGCGGCAGCGCAGGGACCGCAGTCGTTGTTTTCATCCGCACCCGCGGTCTATCGCGCGGCGCAGGGCGATGCCGCGTTCGACGCGCTCGCCGCCGATCCGGCCTCGGCCGCGATCCGTCTCGTCATGGCCAATGCCGCGGCGGTACAGCTCGACACGCAGGCGCTGACGCTCGATCTCGACATCGCAGGCCCGGTCAAGCTGACCGCGCAGCGCGGCCATGCGTACTACACCGAAGACGGCAGCCTGGTCTGGCAGGGCTCGATCGCCGAGACCGCGACGAAGCGCGAGATGACCCCGGAGGAGATCGCCGAGGACGCGATGAACTCGGTCATGCTCGTGCGCAACGGCGACAAGATCACCGGCAACGTGCGCGTGATGGGGCAGCTCTACAAGATCCGCCCGCTGCACGACGCGCGTCACGCGGTCGTCGAAGTCGACGAGAACGCGATGCCGCTCGATCATCCGCCGGCCGACTACCGCGCGCTGTTCGAACAGGCGGCGCCGCTGCCGACGAGCACGAAGGCGACGGCGGCCAACACCGTGATCCGCGTGCTCGTGAACTACACGGCCAGTGCGGCGAGCGCGTCGGGCGACATCAACGGCCTGATCACTCTCGCGGTTGCCGAATCGAACCAGGGCTACACCAACAGCGGCGTGCAGATCACGCTGCAGCTCGCGGCGAAGTCGCAGGTCACCTACACGCAAACCGGCAGCTTCAGCACGGACCTGTCCCGCTATCGCGGCACGTCCGACGGCTACATGGATTCGATCCACACGCAGCGCAACACGAACACGGCCGACGTCGCGGTGCTGCTGATCAACAACTCCTCGTCCTGCGGACTCGCCTCGGCGATCGGCGCGACGGCGAGCACCGCGTTCGCGGTGGCGCATTGGGACTGCGCGACGGGCTACTACTCGTTCGCGCACGAGATCGGCCATCTGCAGTCGGCGCGCCACGATCCGGCCAACGATCCGACCAACACGCCTTACGCCTACGGCCACGGCTATCAGTCGACCGCCGGCGGCTGGCGCACGATCATGGCCTACGCGTGCTCGACGACGAGCTGCACGCGCATCAACTACTGGTCGAATCCGAACAAGACCTACGGCGGCCGCGCCATGGGCACGACCACCCGCAACGACAACGCCCGCGTACTCAACAACACGCGCGCGACGGTCGCCGGGTTCCGCTGAGATCGTCACCTGCGCATGGGCGGCGCGACGTCGCCCATGTCGCAGTGCACAAATCAACAGTTACATGCGTTCATAATTGAACCGATGCGGCGACGGTCGTCACAGATCCGTGATCTCCGTCGTACGGACGCTTGACCGGGGTCGGCCCGCCGACCAGAGTCGGCATCCGGCGCAGGCATGGGTCTCGCTGCCGCCGCCGTCGAAAACCTGTCTGGCAGGTTCGCCGCAATGCCGCGGCGACCAGGGCCCTGCCGCTAGCGAGACTGCATCCATCCATGCACTAGCGGAGTCCGACTCATGCACAACACGTTCATCGCGCGCGCCTGCGCGCTCGCCGTTGCCGCACTCGCCGCGCCTGCCTTCGCGGCCGATGCCACGCTGTTCCAATCCGCACCGCTGACGCCGCTCGTCACCGACGCCGCCTTCGCTGAAATCGCCAAGGACCCGACGACGGCATCGGCCACGGTCGTGCTCGCGAACGCCGCAGCCCTCGAAGCCGACACCGCGCGCATCGTGCTCGACCTCGACATAGGCGGCCCGGTGCAGATCACCGCGCATCGCAACAACGCCTACCGCAACGACGACGGCACGCTGGTCTGGGAAGGCACGCTCGCGCCGAAACGCCTCGACGGCGCACGCGCGTCGCCGGACGAAGTCGCGAACGATCCGATGAACGCGGTCACGCTCGTGCGCGACGGCAGCTACGTGACCGGCAACATCCGCGTGCACGGGCAGCTCTACGCCGTGCGCCCGCTGTTCGACGGCCGCCATGTCGTCGTGGAAGTCGACGAGTCGAAGATGCCGGCCGATCATGACGAGTCCGACTACCGCCGCCAGTTCGAGGCCGCCGTGAAGTCGATCGCGCCGTCCAAGGCGGTCGCCGCGAACACGGTCGTGCGCGCACTCGTGAACTACACGAGCGCCGCGAACAACGCGACGCCGAGCATGTCGAGCCTTATCAACCTCGCCGTGTCCGAGACCAATCAGGGCTATGCGAACAGTGCCGTCACGATCACGCTGCAGCTCGCCGGCACGGGTCTCGTGAGCTACACCGAGACCGGCAATTTCAGCACCGAGCTGTCGCGCTACCGCGGCACCGGCGACGGCTACATGGATTCGATCCACACGACGCGCAACAACGTCGCCGCCGACGTGGCCGTGCTCATCGTCAACGGCAGCGCCGCCTGCGGCATCGGCTATCTCAACTCGAGCGCGTCGACGGCCTTCAGCGTCGTCGCGCGCACCTGTGCGACGGGCTATTACTCCTTCGCGCACGAGATCGGCCACAACTTCGGCGCGAACCACGATCCGGCCAATGCGAGCGGATCGCCGTATGCCTACGGCCACGGCTATCAGCGTCCGACGAACGGCTGGCGCACGATCATGGCCTATGCGTGTTCGGGCGCGAGCTGCACGCGCATCAACTACTGGTCGAATCCGAACAGGACCTACAACGGCGTCGCGATGGGCACTACGTCGACGCACAACAACGCGCGCGTGCTGAACCAGCGCGCAGCGACGGTCGCGGCGTTCCGCTGAGTGACGGCGAGTCCGTGACGCGCGCGGGGCTCGCAGGAGCCCCGCGCGTTCGCGCCGCCTTGTGAGCGCACGCGGCGAGCCGCTACGCTCAGCGCTCTTCCCGCGGAGCGCACCCATGCTGGACCAGATCAAGGTCGACCAATTCGAGACGCTCGTGGGCACCTCGCTGCGCCTGAGCGGCAACGGCCCCGAATACGCCGATCTCGAGCTCGTGCAGGCCAGGACCCTGGCCAATCCGAGCCCTAGGGCCGAGGCGCCGTTCCTGCTGACTCTGCGCGAGAACGGCGCGAGCCGCGTGATTCCGCAAGGCATCTTTCGCCTGCAGCACCCGACGCTGGGCGATCTCGATCTGTTCATTGTACCGATCGGCCCGGACGGCAAGGGCATGTGCTACGAAATCACGTTCAACTGAGGCCGTCCGACGCATCGGAACGCTCACGCCGGAACGGTGCCGGGTTTCCAGCCGAGGAAGTGATAGACGCCGCGGTCCTCGATCAGCGAGAAACCGAGCCGGCGATACAGCTGCAGCGCCGGATTGTTGGGCTCGACGTGCAAGGTGATGTCGGCAGCGTCTTCGCGCGCGAGCTTCATCAGTCCTTCGATCATCGCGCGGCCGAGCCCCTGCCCGCGCTTGACGTCCACGAGCGCGACATCCATGAGACGGATTTCACGCGCGGACGCAAAGAGGTAGATGCGGCCGATCGGCTGACCGTGCTGACGCACGACGAGGAACTCGGCACCGACGTAGTTCTTGCGGTAGTGGTCGCGCTGCAGCTCGAACTGCTTGTAGAGGAACGCACGCTTCGCGTCGTCGTCCCAGGCCGTCTGCGCCATTTCCTGCCAGCGCGTCGACGCGTAGAGCTCGCAAACGAACGCGGTATCGGCATCCTGCTCCGGGACGAATTCCAGACCGGGACACTGCAGCGGGAGCCGCTGCGCGAACGGGAGTCTGCTCAAGCGGGCTCCACGTCGAAGACGAGATAGTCGGCACTGACGGCGCGACGGTCGCGGCGGCTCAGCGGCCGGTCGTCGTAGCCGCTCCAGACATAGTCGGCCGCGTTGACCTTGCTGCCGTGCAGCAGCACGTAACGGCCCTCGGTGAGCCGGCCCGTGCGACTGTCGCCGAGGATCACGCTGGTCGATGTGCGCACGCTGCGCTGACCGGTGATCGGCGTGACGACGAGACCGCCGAAGGACGCTGCTTCGGCACCGAAGGAAATGGCCTTGCTGCCGCTGACGACGCCGCCGGTCCGCGCGCTGTAGACATGGGCGAGATTGACGCCGCCGCCCTTGTCGGAAAAGAACGCCGATTCGATGTCGACCGGACCGAGCGTGCTCGGCGCGGCCTGCACGACGCCGCGGAACACGATGCGCGCGCGGGTCAGACTCGCCACGGCCTGCGGCCATGCGCTCTGCCAGCCGCCGGTGACTTCGCCGTCGCCGCCGCTGCCGGCCAGCCGCAGCAACGTGAACTGCAGCGTGTTCGCCGCCGCGGCGGTGCCGCTCAGCGCGCCGGCAAAAGGAAGGACGAGCAGCGCCGCTGGCGCGCCGAGAAATTCCCGACGTTTCATAGAAATCCCCTGTGCCGGCATCCCCTGATGCCGAACTGTTACTCACTGTAACGTGCGGCAGTGCAGCGCCCAAAGCGCATGCGTGCGCCGGCGCAGCAGTTTTACCGCTTGTTACAAACGAACGGCCCGCAGAACTGCGGGCCGTTGCGAAAAGACCGACGGGCGGTAGGTCCGTCGGATCGGCGTATCAACCGCGCGGCGGGAACACGCCCTGCAGCGCGATGCAGAACATCAGCGTGAGATACGGCTGCAGGTTGTTGTGCGGCATGCCGCTGCCGGTGATCGACAGCTCCTGGAAGTTCATCTGCACGACCGGCGTCGTGCCGGACGGCGCGTACGCACTGCCGTTGTTCGACGAGGTCAGCACCCGGTCGGGTGCCGGCGAGTTCTCGGTGGCGATGTCCGACGCGACGCGCATGATGTGGTTGTGCGCCGGCATCTCGGATTCGAGCAGTGTGACCGTGGCCGAACCGCCGATCTGGCCCAGGTCGAAGAGCGAACCGCCCGCCGCCTGTCCCGGATGCATCGGAACATTGCCGGCCATGTCGGGCAGCGCGAAGTTGCTCTTGCCGTTGCCGCCATAGGTAGTGCCCAGCAGCGAGAACAGCGCGGTGTTCTGCGACAGCGGCAACAACTGGCCATCGCAGGTCGCCCAACCACGCGGCGCGAAGTTGAACCCGAAGATGCGGATTTCAGCAACAAAAGGATCTGCCATGACTCGCCCCCCTCAGGTCGGACTCGGAAATATGCCGAACAGCGAAATGATGAAATTCACACACAGGTACGGCTGCATGTTCTCGTGCGGCTGACTGCCTCCGGTGCTGGTGATCGTCGTGGCCGGACCGAAATTCTGACTCGAGGCTTCGACGATGTAGGCCTGCAGCGTAGGAGCTTGCGCAAAGACCGCGCCCGTCGGCTGCTGATTCTGCGCCGATGTCGTCGACGCGAGCACCGCGTGATTGTGAACGGGAATCTGCTGCGTCGTCAGCGTGATGGATTCCGCGCCGCCCGTTTCGGCAAGGATGAAACCGTTGCCCTGGTGCAGCGGTACGCGTCCCTGCAGGTTCGGCAGCGCGAAGGTCGACTCGCCGTCGCCGCCGTAGGTCGTTCCGATCAGTTGGAACAGGGTTTCGTTCTCGGAAATCGGCAGGAGCTGGCCGTCGCAGAACATCCAGCCCACGGGCGCGAAGTTGCCGCCGAACATACGGATTTCGCCGACATAAGGTTGTGCCATGGTCGCGTTCTCCTCAGGTCTGGCTCGGGAAGATGCCCTGGAGGGCAATACAGAAGTTCAGGGTCAGGAACGGCATCATGTTCAGATGCGCCTGGCTGCCGCCTGTGTTGGTGAGCGACGAGGGATGCAGCGTCGTCAGCGCCGTCACCGGGTTGTACAGGCTCGAGGAGACCGAGCCGAACATCGACGTCGCATTTGCGATCGAGATGGTCGCGGCCGCCGACGTCGCATTGACGAAATGGTTGTGCTGCGGCAGTTCGCTGATGCTCAGCGTGTGCGCGGGCTCGCCGCCGCGTTCGCCGAGCGTGAAGCCCGAACTGCCGCCGACATAGACCGGCACGCGGCTGCGCAGGTCGGGCAATGCGAAATTCACGCGGCCGTCGCCGCCGTAGGTAGTACCGAGCAGCGAGAACAGGGCTTGGTTCTGGTTGATGGGCATCAGCTGCCCGTTGCACAGCGCCCAACCCTTGGGCGCGAACACAAAACTGAAGATACGGACTTCGGCTAAGAATGGCTCTGCCATGACGCCTCCCCTGGTGGTGCTCTGCGTGGTCGGAATGAATCGACTGCGTACCAGCTGTGCATCGCGTCCGTGCGGTGCGACTCACCGCGCCGGCCTGGCGCAAGGCCAGGCCGGCGGTGGTTTTCTCATTGTTCGCGTTGTATCAGATCGCGCTGTCTCAGAAACACGCCGCGGTACCGGTCTGGTAGTTCGGCGTGACGGCGTTCGAGGTGGCCGACGCCAGACCGTTCGTGTTCGCACCGTTGAGGTAGTTGACGACGTCCGTCGGCGTGCCGGTGCCGCCGACGTTGCGCATGCGGAAGGTCGCGACCGGCGCGCCGGTTTCACCCGGGAAGATGCGAAGACGGATATTGCCGCTCGTGATCGCATCCCAGAAGCCCGGATTCGGCAGGATCGTGTTGCCCTGGATGTCGGCGCACATCTGGCTGCCGTCGGCATCGGAAGTACCCGACTGCATGAAGATGGCGTGGCCGATGCGCACGCCCGGCGTACCGTCGGGCGAGGCAAACTGGTTGTTCGTCACGACCACACCGGTCGTGTCGTTGGCCTGGCCCAGCACCTCCATGCCGCGCTGCGGGACGTGCTGGATCGTGTTGTTGCTGACCGTCATCCGCATCCCGCCGCTATTGCCCTCGTTGGTGATCGACAGGCCGTTGCAGCCGCCGCAGTTGGCGCCCGACGCGACCGTCCCATTGCCGATGGTGTTGTTGGTGAAGTTGCCGATGTACAGGCCGGTCGCGTTCGCCCCCTTGCGGAAGGTGATCGGCGTGGCGCCCGAGGTGACGGTGCCGGTGACCGTGACGGTGTTGTTCGTCACCGTCGCGTTCATGGTCGCCGCGTTGTCGGTCAGGAATTGCATCGCGAGCGAATTGTCGGTGAACGTGTTCGGGTTTCCGGCCGAGCCGATATTGAACGTCATCGCCGCGTTGTCGACGCCCTGTGCGGTAATGGCCGAGCCGAAGCTGCGGCGGAAGATCGAGTTGGTGATCGTGGTCGTCATCGGCTGCGAGGTGCCGTGGCCGGCGACCAGCACGTTCTGGCCCGACGTCGAGATATAGGTGCCGCGGTCGAACGTCACGTTGTTCACCGTCAGCGCCAGCGCCGTCGCCGCATTGCGGTTCTGCACTTCGAACTGGCGATGGAAGTTGCCGGTGAAGCTGGAGTTGGTGACGCTGGCCGTACCGCGCAGGTTGACCAGCTGCACGCCGTCCTCGAAGACCTCGTCGCCGGCGTTCTGCACCGTCACGTCGTCCATGGTCAGGCCATTCACGTCGTTGCCGTTGATGCCCATCTGCGTGCCGCCGGAGACGTCGACGTTCGCGAGCGCGACCGCGCTCGTCGAGAGCATGTGGATCGCGGCGCCGCAGTTCGTGTTCGTGGCATTCAACGCATCGCCGCAGGTGCCTGCGGCATCCTGGTTCGTGCCGTTGAACGAGAAGCCCATGTTCGACAGCGACAGGCTCTTGAGGCCGTTCGTACGGATGCCGTGCTGCGACTTGTTGTTGATCGTGCCGCCGGAATTGGTCGTCGTGCCGACGCCGGTGATCGTCAGACCGCCGTTGGCGGCTGCGGTGCCGGTACCCGACAGCGCGATACCCGCCGTGCCCGTGCCATTGTTGGTGACGGAACGGAACGTCAGTCCGCCGGCGCCGATCTGTGTCGCATTCATGTTGAGCGACGTGCCGGTACCGGTCGTCGTGATCGCGTTGAACCCCGAACCCGGCGGCGTGACCGTCAGCGTGCCGCCGCCGGTCGCGTCGATGCCGTCGCCGCTGGCCGAGGAGATCACCAGACCGCCCGAGAAGTTCACGTTGCCGCTGGTCTGATGGCGCACGCCGTCGCCGAGCGTGGACGTGAGGTTCACCGCGGCGCTGAAGTTCATCGTCGTCGTGCCGTTGCTCGACAGATCGATCGCATTCGCCGCTGCGGAACTCAGCGTGACCGCACCGCTGAAGTTCTGCGTGCCGCTGGTGTTGTTCGACAGGCGGATGCCGGTGCCGGTGTTGTTCTTGTTGATCGTGCCGGCGTAGGTGAACGTCGGCGAGCTCGCATCGATGCGGACCGCTTCGTTGGTCGGATTCGTGATCGCCGAACCGGCGTTCGAGAAGTTGACCGTACCGGCCGAACCCGTCGTGATGTCGATGCCGGCGTCGCCGCCGTTGAGCGTGACGATGCCGGTGGCATTCAACGTGCCGTCCATGTTGTTGAGGTTGATGCCGGTTCCGGCCGTCGCACCGAGCGCACCCGACAGCGAGATCGTGCCACTGGCCTTGTTCTGCACGTCGATGAGCAGACCCGCGTTCGCCTTGTTGATCGTGCCGGCGTAAGTGATGCCGGCCGTGCCGCCACTCACGTTGAACGCCGTGCCCGTCGCACCGGACAGCGCGCCGGTGCCGAGATCGACCGTGCCGTTGACCGTCGTCAGCGAGACGTTGTTCGTGCCGCCGGTCGACGTCAGCGTGCCGATGACGGAACTGGCCGCGAACGTGCCGTTCGTGAGCACGATGCCCTGCCCGTTCGTGTTGATGCGCACGTCGTCAAAGACGGTCAGCGTGCCGAAGCCGCTGCCAGAGATCGCTGCTCCGGTCACGTTGCCGATCTGCACGCCGCGCACGGTGTTGTTGCTGCCGAGCGTGACGCCGTTGCCGGCCACGTTGGTAATGATCGGCGGGGTCTGATCCACGAGCGGACGCGCGATCGAGTACGACGGCGGCGAGATGCCGAGTTCCGCATCAAAGTCATTCACGGTGGCCGCATCGAGCGCGTGACCCGCGAGTTCAACGCCGTTGGCCAGCGTGACGCCCGCAGAGTAGTTGCCCTGGAACACGAAGATCTTGTCGCCCGACGTGGTCGCCGCCGAGGCAGCGGCCAACAGCGTCTGCAGCGGCTGCTGCAGCGTGCCGTCGCGCGTACCGACCACGACCGCGTCGTCATCGACGAAGAAGATCCGCGGACCGGCGACGACCAGCGTCACCGTGACCGGCGTGCTGCAGGCCTGCGGCGTACCGTCGTCGCAGACGGTGAACTGGAACGTGTCGCTGCCGGTGAAGCCGGACGGCGGGTTGTAGGTGAACGCGCCCGTCGTCGCATTGATCGCGAGTTCGCCGCCGTTGACCGACGTGGTCGGAGATGTGCCGATCGCGAAGGTGCTGCTGTCCGGATCGGTGATCGCACCCGGGATCAGCAGGTCGCCGGTCGTGCCGTCGACGATGCCGATCGCGATGTTGGTGTGAACCGGAATGTTCGCGACAGCCGGCGGAACCGGCGGATCGTTGACGCAGGTGACCGTCATCGTGACCGTCGTGCTGCTGCCGCCCGGCGTCAGCGTGTAGGTGAACGTGTCGAGCGTCGTGCCCGGCGGGTTGTTGCAGTAGTTCGCGTTCGGCTGATACGTCAGGCCCGTGCCGCCGCCGGTGATGACGACGGCGCCGTTGGCCGGCTGCGTGACCGACGTGATCGAGACCGGACCGCCGTCCGGATCGGTGTCGTTGGCGAGCACCGGCACTGCGGTCGCCGGGGCGTCTTCGAGCACGGTCGCACTGTCGGCCACGGCGACCGGCGGATCGTCGACGCAGGTGACGGAGACCGTCACGGTGCCGACGCTGCCGCCCGGCGCGATCGTGTAGGTGAACGTGTCGAGCGTCGTGCCCGGCGGCGTGTTGCAGTAGTTCGGATTCGGCGCGTAGCTGACGCCCGTGCCGCCGCCGGTGATGACGACGACACCGTTGGCCGGCTGCGTGACGGAACCGACGCTGATCGGCGAACCGTCCGGATTCGAGTCGTTGCCGAGCACGTTGACCGCATTCGCGCCGGAGTCTTCGACGACGGTCGCCGTGTCGTTGACCGCGACCGGGTTGTCGACGACGCAGGTGACCGTGACGCTGACCGTGGCGGTGCTGCCGCCCGGCGTCAGCGTGTAGGTGAACGTGTCGAGCGTCGTGCCCGGCGGGTTGTTGCAGTAGTTCGGGTTCGGCTGATACGTCAGGCCCGTGCCGCCGCCGGTAATGACGACGACGCCGTTGGCCGGCTGCGTGACCGACGTGATCGAGACCGGGCCGCCGTCCGGATCGGTGTCATTGGTGAGCACCGGAATCGCCGTCGCCGGATCGTCTTCGGTGATGGTGGCGGAATCGTTGACCGCGGTCGGGTTGTCGTCGACACAGGTCACGGTCATCGAAACCGTACCGATGCTGCTGCCCGGGGTCAGCGTGTAGGTGAACGTATCCGGCGTCGTGCCCGGAGGCGCGTTGCAGTAGTTCGGGTTCGGCTGATACGTCAGGCCCGTGCCGCCGCCGGTGATGACGACGACGCCGTTGAGCGGCTGCGTGACCGAGGCGATCGAGATCGGACCGCCGTCGATGTCGGTGTCGTTGGCGAGCACGTTGACCGCGGTCGCGGCCGCGTCTTCGGTGACGGTGGCCGCGTCGTTGACGGCGACCGGTGCATCGTCGAGCGCATTGATCGTGATCGTCAGCGTGACCGGGGCGGAGGTGTCGACACCGCCGTTCGCCGTGCCGCCGTTGTCCTGCAGCGTGACGGTGAACGTCGCAGTGCCGCTCGCATTCGCGGCCGGCGTGAACTGCAGCTGGCCGGCGACCGAAACCGTCGGCAGCGAGGAGAACAGCGCGCCGCCGCTGACGGTTGCGACATTGAAGCCGAACGACTGGCCGGATTCGTCGGCCGGACCGGCCGACAGCGCCGTCGCCCAGGCGATCGATGCCGGGCCGGAGTCTTCGTTGACGCTCGGATCCGCGCCCGGCGTGAAGCTCGGCGCGTCGTTGACCGCGGTGACGTTGATGACGAAGGTCTGCGGCGCGGAGGTGTCGTTGCCGCCATTCGCCGTGCCGCCGTTGTCCTGCGCGACGACCGTGACGGTTGCCATGCCGTTCGCGTTCGCGGCCGGCGTGTAGGTCAGCGTGCCGTTCGCGGCAATCGCCGGGGCGGTGCTGAACAGCGCGGCGTTGGTGTTGTTCGTGATGTTGAACGTGATCGTCTGCGAGCCGTCGTCGCCGTCGGCGATGCCGGTCAGGAAG
>NZ_DATIGT010000033.1:0-22104 GCF_035481375.1 Tahibacter sp. | reverse complement strand
CTTCGCGATCCTCGGCGAGCGCTGGGACCTGCGCCATCGCCTGACCGCACTGCTCGAGCGCGGCGGACTGGGTCACCTGCGGCCGGACCAGGCGGCAGGAACCTTGAGCGGCGGCGAACAGACGCGCGTCGCGCTGCTCGGCGCCTGGCTCGCGGACGCCGACCTGCTCGTGCTCGACGAGCCGACGAACCATCTGGATCGCGCGCAGCGCGCCGCGCTGCGCGCGCAGTTGCGGATGTGGAACGGCGGCCTGCTCGTCGTCAGCCACGATCGCGCGCTGCTGCACGAGATGGAGCGCATTCTGGAATTGACCGGGCACGGCCTCGACGACCATGCCGGCAACTACGCCGACTATCGCCGCGCGAGCGATGCGGCGCGGCAGCGGGCCGCGGAAATCCTGGAACGGCGCAAGCTCGAACGGCGGCGCGGCGAAGCCGAACTGCGCGCGCAGCGCGAGCAGCAGGAGCGGCGCGCCGCGCAGGGCGCGCGCGGTGCGCGCGAGGAGAATCAGGCGCCGATCCTGCTCGGCCTGCGCCGGCAGCGCAGCGAGAACAGCCTCGGTCGGCTCAGGCAGCAGCAGTCCGAGCGCCGTGCGGCGCTGCAGGCGGAGGTCGCCGAGGCGGCGCGTGCCGTGGTCGCCGACGAAGCGATCGTTCTGTTCGCGCCGGATTCCGCCGCCGCGCACGCGCGTCGAGCCTTCGTGCTCGACGGTGTCGTGCTGCCTCACGGCATCGCCGGTGGCGCACCGCTCGACCTCGTCGCGCACGGCGGCCGGCGCATCGGTGTGACGGGGGCGAACGGCAGCGGCAAGTCGACGCTGCTGCGCGTGCTCGCGGGACAGCTGATGCCGCTGCAAGGACAGTGTCAGGTCGGTGTGCCGTGCGCCTGTCTCGATCAGACGCTGGGCATTCTCGATCCGGATCGCAGCATGTTGCAGCAGCTGATTGCGCTGGCGCCGTCGACCGGCGAAGCGGCGTTGCGCTCGCGGCTCGCGCTGCTCGGACTCGATGCCGACGCGGTCCGGCGCCCGGCCCGCGGACTCAGCGGCGGCGAGCGGTTGAAGGCGGCGCTCGCCGCCGCGCTGTACCGCGACGAGCCGGCCGGCCTGCTGTTGCTCGACGAGCCCGACAACCATCTCGACCTGGCCTCGCTGCAGGCGCTCGAACGCATGCTGAGGGACTACCGCGGCGCGCTCGTCGTCGTTTCGCACGACGACGCGCTGCTCGATGCGCTCGGGCTCGACACGCGCGTCGAGCCCGATGCGGCGGGCTGGCGGGTCTCGCCGTGGTAGCGGAATCGGAATCGGCGCACATGCAGGCGCGGCGTGCTCCGATGCCGGGGCCTTGACCCATCCGTTAGCATGCACGGATGACCTCACCCGCTCTCGAAGTCCTGCACCGCGTTTTCGGCTACGCGAATTTCCGCGGCGAGCAGGCCGCCATCGTCGATCATCTGCAGGCAGGCAACGACTGTCTCGTGCTCATGCCGACCGGCGGCGGCAAATCGCTGTGCTATCAGGTGCCGGCGCTGCTGCGCGACGGCACCGCCGTCGTCGTGTCGCCGCTGATCGCGCTGATGCAGGACCAGGTCGACGCGCTGACCCAGCTCGGCGTCGCCGCGGCGTTCCTCAATTCCTCGCTGTCGCCGCAGGAGCAGCGCGAGGTCGAACAGCGCCTGCTGCGGCGCGAACTGAAGCTCTTGTACGTCGCGCCCGAGCGGCTGCTCGGCGAGCGCATGCTCGACCAGCTCGAGCGCGTGCCGATCTCGCTGTTCGCGATCGACGAAGCGCATTGCGTGTCGCAGTGGGGGCACGACTTCCGGCCCGAATACCGCGGACTCAACCTGCTGCACGAGCGCTTCCCGCAGGTGCCGCGCATTGCGCTGACCGCGACCGCCGACGCGCCGACGCGCGCGGAGATCGTCGAGCGGCTCGGTCTCGACGGTGCGCGCCAGTTCGTCGCGAGCTTCGATCGCCCGAACATCCGCTACCAGGTTGTCGAGAAGCACAACGCGCGCCGGCAACTGCGCGAATTCCTCGCCGACCGGCACGACGAGTCGGGCATCGTCTATTGCCTGTCGCGCAAGAAAGTCGACGAGACCGCCGCGGCGCTCGTCGAGGACGGCTTCGACGCGCTGGCGTATCACGCCGGCATGGAACAGTCGTTGCGTGCGGCGAATCAGCAGCGCTTCCTGCGCGACGACGGCGTCGTCATGGTCGCGACCATCGCGTTCGGCATGGGCATCGACAAGCCCGACGTGCGCTACGTCGCGCACCTGGACCTGCCCAAGAGCATGGAAGGGTATTACCAGGAAACCGGTCGCGCCGGTCGCGACGGCCTGCCCGCGGAGGCGTGGCTCTGCTACGGCCTCGGCGACGTCGTCACGATGAGCCAGATGATCGCGCAGTCGGAATCCGGCCAGGAACGCAAGCGTGTCGAGCGCGCCAAGCTGGAAGCGCTGCTCGGTTACGCCGAGGCGACCGGCTGCCGGCGCCGCCTGCTGCTCGCCTATTTCGGCGAGACGCGCGGCGAAAATTGCGGCAACTGCGACAATTGCATAAATCCGCCGCGCAGCTGGGACGCGACCGAGGTCGCTCAGAAGGCGCTGTCGGCGGTCTATCGCACCGGACAGCGCTTCGGCGTCGGTCATCTGGTCAGCGTGCTGCGCGGCGAGGACAACGAGCGCCTGCGCAACTGGAATCATCACGAGCTCAGCGTCTACGGCATCGGCCGCGATCTCGACGCGCGCCAGTGGAGCGGCGTCTTCCGCCACCTCGTCGCGGCCGGTCACCTCGCGGCCGATCACGAAGGCTACGGCACCCTGCATCTGACCGGATCGAGCCGCGGCGTGCTCAAGGGCGAGGCGCGCGTGCTCATGCGCTTCCAGGCCGGCGAGGAACAGCGCCGCGCGGAACGCAAGGCTTCGCGCAAGGGCGGCCGCGGCGCGACCGCGCACAACAGCCTGCAGATCGCCGACGACGAACGTCCGCTATGGGACGCGCTGCGTGCCGTGCGCGCGCGGCTCGCGAAGGAACAGAACGTGCCGGCCTATGTGATCTTCCACGACGCGACCTTGCTCGACATGCTGCGCGAACATCCGACGTCGATGCGCGAACTCGCGCAGATCAGCGGCGTCGGTGCGACGAAGCTCGACAAGTATGGCGAGGCGTTTCTTGCGGTGCTGACGGAGCCGTGATGCCATCGCACACGGGCGAATCTTGGCTTTTCAGCGATGAGTGAAGAGGAGTGGGAAGCGCGTGAGCGCCACTCGTTTCTCGCTCCTCTTCAGTCTTCGCTTCATAACGGCGCCATCCGCCACATCGCCAGATTGCCAATCGACAGCGACCGTCACGGCTTCGCCGTACTCGGCGGCCGCTTCGGCATCGCGTTGGCATTGTCCATGTCGGCGGCGATGCGCCAGCTGCCGTCGGCGGCGCGGCGCAGGACCAGCACGAACTTGCCGAAATCCGGCTTGCCGGCGGCGCCGCCGAAGCCGCCGACGACATAGGCCATGTCGCCCGACTCGGCATAGTGGATCGCGCGCAACGCGAGCGGCGAGCCGGCGCTGTTCGCGTAGGCCGCGCGGATCGCGACCGCGCCGGTCGCCGGCAGCTGGCCGTTCGGCAGGGCGTAGCCGTCGTGCGTGAACAGCGCGGCGAGGGCTTCGCCGTCCTTGGCGATCCAGGCCTTTTCGTAATCGCGCAGCACGCGCTCGACTGCCGGCGGCAGCGGCACGGACGGCGACGAGGCGACGGGGGCGCGTTCTTCGGCCGCCGCGGCGACGGAGAAGGCGGCAGCCAGCACGAGGGCACGCACAAACAGAGAGCGGATCACGCGAGGACTCCAGAGGGTCGGGTTTGAACGCCTATCGACGTAATACGATACGCAATCCCGTCACGCGGTCGCCGCACCGTGCGCGACGCGCCGGCCGGCGCGGGCGATCGCCGACGCGCGTGGGCTAGCGGCGATCGCCGCCTTTCCAGCGCTGCAGCACGACGTGCGTCGGCAGGAACACGAGCAGCGGCAGGCCGATACAGAGCAGTGCGAGCCAGGCCCAGCCCGGCATCCAGGTCTGCGCGGCGGCGTCGCCGAAACCGTAGACGTAATTGATGTTGACCGGCACGTTCGGATGGGCCGGATCGGGCGGCGGCGCCGGCATGAACAACCGGCAGACCGCGATCAGCGCCCAGGCCAGCAGCGTCCAGTAGAGGAGCGCGCGCCGGTCGTAGCCCAGGCGGGCGATGAGGAACACGAGCACGAACGGCAGCCAGGCGTGGAACGACGACAGGCCGCGCGCGAACAGCGGTATGCCCGGATCGAACATATAGGCCGTCATCGACAGCAGCGGCACGCCAATCCAGCTCAGGAAAAAGTCCAGGCACCAGACCGCCTGCGGCACGATGAGCCCGACCGCCGGCATCGAGGCGAGCAGCGGCGATTCGGTCCAGACCGCGACCAGCGTGAAGAACATCGCCACGTCGCAGAAATACAGGAAATTCGTCGGCCCGTAGGTGATCCAGTAGAACGGCACCATGACGGCCATGAAGGCCGTGAAGGCGAGCTTGAGCGCAAGCGGAACGCGCTGCATCGGCAGCGTCGCGGCAGTCGTGGACATGACGTTCTCCCCCCGGGGTCGGCGGGATTCTACGGGGCCGCGAGGAGCGATAAATAGGGGACTGGCGAGGCAACCAGGAGCGCGCGGTTCCGCGTCGTCTGGTTCCTGCCTACTCCCGTCCGGCTCTTGTCCGCTCGTCGCAGCCCCTGAGACATGCCGACGCTATAGCCGCAGCCGATCTCAATTCCGGATACGCCGCATGTCCACCGACCTTGCCCGCCACATCGCCGACCGTCTGCCGGCTCCGCCCGATCCTGCCCGCCTGCTCGCGCGTCTCGCACAGCGCTATGCCGATCGCATCACCGGGCAGTTCACGCTGCCGGCGCGGCCGGGCCGCTATGCGGACCTGCCTGCGGACCTGTCGCCGCAGTTGCGCGCCGCGCTTGCCGCGCGCGGCATCACGCGGCTCTACAGTCATCAGGCCGAGGCCTGGGACTCGGTGCGGCGGGGCGAGCACACCGTCGTCGTGACGCCGACCGCGTCGGGCAAGACGCTCTGCTACACGCTGCCGGTCGTCGATGCGGCCGTCCGCGCGCGTGCGAAGGCGCTGTACCTGTTTCCGACCAAGGCGCTCGCGCAGGACCAGGTTGCCGAGCTGCTCGAGCTCAATCGCGCCGGCAACCTCGGTCTGCGCGCCTACACCTTCGACGGCGACACGCCCGGCGATGCGCGTCAGGCGATACGGCTGCACGGCGACATCGTCGTCAGCAATCCCGACATGCTGCACCAAGGCATGCTGCCGCACCACACGAAGTGGGCGCAGTTCTTCGAGAACCTGCGCTATGTCGTCATCGACGAAATCCACAGCTATCGCGGCGTGTTCGGTTCGCATCTGGCCAACGTGCTGCGGCGGCTCGCGCGCATCTGCGCGTTCTACAACGTCAGCCCGACCTTCATCCTGTGCTCGGCGACCATCGGCAATCCGCGCGAACACGCCGAAGCGCTGATCGGCCGGCGCGTCCACGCGGTCACCGAAAGCGGCGCGCCCTGCGGCGAAAAACACGTGCTGCTGTGGAACCCTCCGGTGATCAATCCCGATCTCGGCCTGCGCGCGTCGGCGCGCTCGCAAATCACGCGCATCGCACGCGCGGCGATCCGCGCGAAACTCAAGGCGCTCGTGTTCGCGCCGTCGCGGCTCATGGTCGAAGTGCTGACGAAGTATCTGAAAGACGTGTTCGACCACGACCCGCGCAAGCCCGCGCGGATCCACGCCTATCGCGGCGGCTACCTGCCGACCGAGCGCCGCCGCACCGAGCAGCTCATGCGCGCGGGCAGCATCGACGGGCTCGTCAGCACGTCGGCGCTCGAACTCGGCGTCGACATCGGCGCGCTCGACGTCGTGCTGCTGCAGGGCTATCCGGGTTCCATCGCCGCGACCTGGCAGCGCTTCGGCCGCGCGGGGCGGCGCCAGCAGGCCGCGATCGGCGTGCTCGTCGCATCGAGCCAGCCGCTTGACCAGTACATCGTGCGGCATCCGGAATTCTTTCGGGCCGCGCCGCCGGAACAGGCGCGCATCGCACCCGACCAGCCGCTGATCCTGCTCGATCACATCCGCTGCGCAGCATTCGAGCTGCCGTTCGTCGACGGCGACCGGTTCGGCGCGATCGAGCCCGATGCCTATCTGCAGGTACTCGCCGAATCCGACGTCGTGCATCGCGAAGGCGCGCGCTGGGAGTGGATTGCCGATGCGTATCCGGCCAATGCGGTGAATCTGCGCGCGGTCGCCGACGGCAACTTCGTCGTCGTCGACCGCAGCGAAGGCCGGCAGAACATCATCGCCGAGGTCGACTATTCGAGCGCCGCGCTGACCCTCTACGAAGGCGCGATCCACATGGTGCAGTCGGTGCCCTACCAGGTCGAGAAGCTCGACTGGGACGGCCGCAAGGCCTACGTCACTCGTACGCATGTGGACTATTACACCGACGCCATCGACTACACGCGGCTCAAGGTGCTCGAGCGCTTCGACGGCATGCGCGCCGCCGCCGGCAATGCGTATCTCGGCGAAGTGCACGTCGTGCGCCGCGTGGCCGGCTACAAGAAGATCCGCTACTACACGCACGAAAACATCGGCTACGGCCCGGTCACGCTGCCCGACCAGGAGCTGCACACGACCGCGCTCTGGTGGCAGCTGCCGCAGGACGCGCTCGATGCGGCGTTCGCATCGCGCCAGGACGCGCTCGACGGCTTTCTTGGCGCTGCGACAGCGCTGCACACGGTCGCGAGCGTGCGCGTGATGGCCGAAGCGCGCGATCTCATGAAATCGGTCGGCAGCGGCGACGCGGCTGCCTTCGTCGAGCGCGACCGTCACGGACGCGCGCGATGGCGCAGCGACGAAGGCGGCGTCGATGGCGAGCGCTTCACGCCGACGGTCTATCTCTACGACAACTACCCGGGCGGCGTGGGCTTGAGCGATCCGCTGTTCCGCCTGCAGGCCGAGCTCGTGCGCGACGCGGCGGCGCTGATCGCCGCGTGCGCCTGCCGCGCCGGCTGCCCGGCCTGCGTCGGCCCGGTGCTCGCCGTCGACGAAGACGCCGCGCAGACGCCCAAGGCGCACGCCGCGCGCGTGCTCGCGTTGCTGCACGCCGCATGAGCGCGCTCGCGGACAGATTGCGCCGGCTGCGCGGTCAGGCCGGCGCGACGGAACACGTTCCTGCGCCGGCGGCTGCGGTGCCGGCGACCGATGCCGAGCCGCCGGCGCTCGCGCTGCAGCGGCTGCGCCGGCTGCTGGCGCTCAGGCCGGCGCGCACCGGCCTGCCGGACGCGTCGGCGCGACCCGATCTGCCGCTCTGCGGCGAGACACTCGCCGAAGGCGTGCTCGCTGTCGAGCGGCGCTATCCCGTCGCGGCGTCCGCGCCGCTGCTGCCACCGCGCTGGCCCGACGGCGAACCCGTCGCGCGCGAGCGGTTCCTTTGCTTCGACACGGAGACGACCGGGCTCGCCGGCGGCAGCGGCACGCGCGCGTTCATGATCGGTGCGGCCGACTGGTGCGACGACACGCTGCGCGTGCGGCAGCTCTATCTCACGGCGATGTCCGGCGAGACGGCCATGCTCGAAGCGTTCGCGAGCTGGCTGCGTCCCGGCACCGTGCTCGTCAGCTACAACGGCCGCAGCTACGACGCGCCGCTGCTGCGCACGCGCTTCCGGCTGCAGCGGCTATCGGATCCGCTGCCGGGCTGCGCGCACATCGATCTGCTGCATCCGGTGCGGCGCGCCTATCGCGGCCGCTGGGAAAACTGCCGGCTCGCGACGATCGAGCGTCATCTGCTGCGCATCGTGCGCGACGACGATCTGCCGGGTTCGGAAGCGCCGGCCGCGTGGCGCAGCTTTTTGCGCGACGGACGCACCACGGCGCTGATGCGCGTGCTCGAACACAACCGGCAGGACGTCGTGACGCTCGCGCGGCTGCTGGAGCACCTCGATGAGGCGGCGGAGCCGTCGCGCTGGATGGCAGGCGCTGCGCCAGGCTGAGCGCCGCGCCGTCGGCTTTCGGCGCCTGCCGCAAAAAAAAAGACGCCGGCGGCATGCGCACTGCGTGAGCGCTTCGTCCGGTCGCGAAGCCGCCCGTCGTTCCTCGCCGCCGGCGCGGGGCGAACGCGTCATGCGCAGTCATCGTTTGCGGAGCAAAAAGCGCCAGGATGGGATCGCGGGAGGTGGCGGGCATCCATGCGACTGCGCCGCGACCCCATCCAGGCTGGGAAACGCCAGCGCGCCTGCTCGAGCGTGCTGGCGTGGCCGCGTCGCATTCCGCAACGCCTTTCCGGTGCGGCCGATCCGGTCAGATGATGCGGCACTGCAGGCCGCAGAGCTGGTCCTCGTGAAGTGCGTCGGCGACGTGGCGCCAGGTCATGCCCGGCTCGAGTTCGCCGCGGTAGAGCTCGCTGTCGATCTCGATCTCGAACGTCGGCCACTCGTCGCGCGGCGTCGGCACCTGACGCACGCGGTAGTGGCCCTGCGGCATCGCCTCGAAAAGGATGTTCAACAGGGTCTCGCGCGCCAGGTCCGGTTCCTGGTTGATCGCGACCGATCGCATGCTGGTCCAGTTGAAGCCCATGGCATTTCTCCGCCGGCCGTCACCGTGGGTATCAATGTAGCCAACTGCGAGTTTGTGTCCGCACGGGGTTTCCACTAGGCGCCAAAAGGGATTCGGCCCAGCGCGGCATCGATTGTGATGCGCATCACTCAATCCGTACGGCAGCGCTTGGCTGCAGCGCATCCATTCGTTGACGTATTCACGACGTACGTCAAAGCATGTTTAGCGGACTAGACGTTACCGACGGCAGCGATGATGGCGAGGCGCACATGAGCGACACCGTTCCGTGGGTTGGCGGAACCACCGTCGTCGTCGACGACAACGCGGCGTCCGCGGCAATGCTCGCGGAGTTCCTGCGGCTCATCGGGCACTGCTCGGAAGTGCTGCCGGTGACGACGGTCGAGGCCGTTGCCGACGCGATTCTCGCGCGTTCCCCGGATATCGCGTTCCTCGATCTGAGCCTGGCCGGGATCGACGGGCGCGAGATCGCTTCGGCGCTGCGAGCCGGCGGAAGTCGGACGCATCTGATCGCGATCACCGGATTCGGCCGGCCCGAAGATATCGAAAGCACGCGTCGGGCCGGTTTCGACGAGCACTGGGTCAAGCCGCTCGACATCGACCGCGTCGAGCGCTTCATGGCGGCGGCGCCGCGTCGCGTGCCCGAGCCGTCGGCGGGCGGCGAGTCTGTCGAGTAAACATACGTAATCGTATATTTGTGTCTTCTCGGGTCGCCCGTCTTGGATACGCATAAGAACGTACTGTTGCGACTCCGACTTTCGGCGTAGCGACCGGCTTTTTTCGCGTTTTTTCGCGACTTCTGACGGCTTGTGCCCGCCGCCCGTGAGGTAAAACCCCAATTGCCGCGCCGGCGATGCGGGCCACTAATGTCATGGCGAGCGACGAACAGGGAAGCCGTGATGATTCTTAGAAAATATCATGTTGTATACAGTGAGGCGTTCGAGGCCTGGGAGCTGCGCAGGCTTGCCGCCGACGAGACGCCGGAGCTGGTCGCGCGCTATCCGACGCGCGAAGCGGCGGTCTGCGGCTGCAAGCAGTATTGCGGCAGACAGCGCTGCACCGGTTGGGTTGCCGATCTGCTCGCCTACGACCGCGACGGCCGGCTCGCCTTCGAACAGCTGTTCGATCCGGGTCTGGCCGTTTGCTGAGCGCGGTCGCTGCGGCGGAAACCGATGCTTATTGCGCCTTCTGCGGCAACCCGTCGGTGATTTCGTAGTAGTCGCCCTTGTCGGCGACGAAGATGTGCATCGCGATCGAGGTCTGCGTCGGCGCGTCGAACGCACCCATCGCGACCGCGATCCGGTCGCGACCGGCCGCATCCCAGAACAGCGCGGCGCCGCACGTCGAACAGAAGCCGCGGCGTACCTTGGGCGAGGACTGGAACCAGGTCAGATGGTCGGCACCATGGACGGTGAGGTCGGTGCGGACGACGTCGGTCGATACCCAGTAGTGGCCGGACTGCTTGCGGCAGAGCGAGCAATGGCAGGCATCGGGTCGGTGCAGCGGCGCTGAGACCTCGAAGCGGACGGCGCCGCAAAGACAGGAACCCGTGTGCATGATGCGGCGGCCTCGTCTCAGGGAAGCCGCGATGCTCGGCTACGCCGCGCGATGAATGCAAGCGCGAGCGCGAGCAGGAACAGGCCGTAGCCGACGAGACTCGCGAGCACCTGCTTCCAGATCGCCCCTGCAGCCGGATCGGCCGCATCGAAACTCCAGTAGCCGCCGAGCGTCGCGGCGAGCAGCGCGAGCGCAAGCGCCGCGACGTCGAATGCGCGCTGCGCGGCCGTCGCCGGCTTGCGGCGCGTGCGCCAGTACACGATGCCGAGCACGAGATACCACGGCAGCAAGAGGATCAGGGACAGGTTCAGCGTGACGAGGCGGCTCATGGCTCACCCGCTCACGCCGTGCGGCTGCACGAAGCCGGTCGCGATGCCCGCGAGCACCAGCAGCACGAGCAGCACCGACAGCGCGATCCGGCGCGTCAGCGCCCTGACCATGCGCGCGCTGCCGCCCTTGTCGGTCATCATGAAATACAGGCCCGCGCCGAGGTTGTAGACGATGACGGCGAGGAAGGCGAGAACGACCAGGGTTTTCATGCGGTGGACCTCGTGAGTTCGTGAGCGAGCGCGCCGAGCCGGCGCAGCGCCGGCAGCACAGCGTCCGCGGCGTGGCCGCAATTGATGCGCAGGCAGTCGCTGAAGCGCAGATCCGGCGAAAAGATGTGGCCCGGCGCGAAGCCGATGCCGTTGCGCAGCGCGGCCTCGTGCAGGCGCATCGCGTCGAGGCCCGCAGGCAGTGCGAGCCAGAGGAAATAGCCGCCGCGCGGCCGCGTCAGCCGCGAGCCCGGCGGAAACGCGGTCTCGACGACCTGCATCGCGGCGTTCATGCGCGCCGCGAGCGAGGCGCGCAGCCGGCGCAGATGGCGGTCGTAGCCGCCGTCCTCGAGATAGTGCAGCACCGCGGTCTGCGCCGGCACCGAGGCCGCCATCGTCGTCATGAGCACGAGCCGCTGGATACGCTGCGCCTCGCGTCCCGCAGCGATCCAGCCGACGCGGTAGCCCGGCGCGAGGCATTTGGAAAACGAGGAACAATGCAGCACGAGGCCGGCCTCGTCGTAGGCCTTGGCCGGACGCGGACGCTGCGAGCCGAAATAGAGTTCGCCGTAGACGTCGTCCTCGATCAGCGGCACCGCATGCCGCGCGAGCAGCGCGACGAGCACGCGCTTGCGCGCTTCGGGCATGAGGCAGCCCAGCGGGTTCTGGAACGTCGGCATGAGCCAGCAGGCGGCGATGCGCGTGCGCGACAGCGCATCGGCGAGTGCGTCGACGTCGATGCCGTGTTCGGGATCGGTGCGGATCTGCAGCGCCTTGAGCTTCAGGCGCTCGATCGCCTGCAGCGCCGCGTAGAACGCCGGCGACTCGATCGCGACCGTGTCGCCGGGCTGCGTCACGGCCTGCAGGGCGGCATTCAGCGCTTCGAGCGCGCCGTTGGTCACGACGATCTCGTCGGGCCGAAGCCGGATACCGTCTATGCGATAACGCAGCGCGATCTGCTCGCGCAGCCGCGGATTGCCGGGCGCGAGGTTCTCGACGATGGTTTCCGGCGCGAGCCGGCGCAGTCCTTTCGCGGCCGCTTTCGCAAGTTGCGCGAGCGGAAACAGATCGGGCCCCGGAAACGCCGAGCCCAGCGGTGCGGCATGTCCCGAGCGCGCCGCGCCGAGCACGGCGAAAACGAGGTCGCTGACCGTGACTTCGCCGGCTTCGCCGCCGGGCGCTGCAACCGGGACGTCGGGCATGCGCGCGGCGGAGGTCGCCGCGACGTAGAACCCCGACTGCGGACGCGCCTGGATCAGTCCTTCGCGTTCGAGCTTCTGATAGGCCTGGAACACCGTGGACGCGCTGACGCCGCGGCGCGCACGCGCTTCGCGCACGGACGGCAGCCGATCGCCGGGGGCGAGCTGGCCGTCCTCGATCAGGGCCGCGATTTCCGCGGCATAGCGCTCGTAGAGTTTCATCGTCAGCGCTCGTCGATGCCGCCCCAGGCGCCGACGTCGGCGGCGTCGACGGGTCTCGGGGCGTCGCCCCAGCGCGCGCGCAGCGTGCTGACGAGCGCGGCGACTTCGGCCGGCGACAGCGTCTGTGCGAACGGCGGCATAGTGTAGGGAGCCGGGTTCTGCGGCGTCGCCGGAGCGGCGGCGCCGAACAGCACGAGCTTGATCGCGTTGATCGGGTCCGGGTTGGTCAATGCGGATGAATTCGCGAGCGCGGGATATTTGCCGGATTCGCCGCGGCCGTCATCGCCATGGCAGTCGGCGCAATGCTCGCGATACAGGCGATCGCCGAGCGCGCGCTGTCCTGTCGGCAACTGCCAGCGCGCGGTCTCGCGCACCGGCGGAACCGCCGGCAGCGCGCGAAGATAGGTTTCCACCGCGTCGGCGTCGGCTGCGTCGAGGTGCTGCAGGTTCTGTGCGATCACATCGGCCATCTTGCCGTAGGCCGCACGTCCGTCGACGGCCGCACCGCGCAGGTACTTCGCGACCGCGCCCGGCGCGTAGTGCGCGAGCGTCTGCGCGTTCAGCGCCGGCGCGTACCAGCCGCGCACGCGGCCTCCGCCGAGCTGCCGGCCCGGCGCGAGCGACGCGAACGTGCCGCGCGTGCCGTGGCAGACCGCGCAGTGACCGATGCCTTCGACGATCGCCGCGCCGCGCTGCAGCGGGGTGGCTTCCGCGACGGCAGGCAGCGGCGGCGCGGGTCGGTAGTAGAGCAGGCGCCAGGCGGTCATCGCGCCGGGCAGGTTCGCGGGAAATTCCAGCGCATCGGGCGGCGGCGCCGTCGGCACGGCCGGCACGCCGGCGAGATAGGCGAACAAGGCGTCGAGTTCCGCATCGCTCAGACGCGAAAAATTCGCATATGGAAATACCGGCGACTGCACGCCGTTGCGACTGACGCCGTGACGCATCGCGTGGCGGAATTCGGCCGCCGACCACGCGCCGATGCCGTGCTGCGGATCGGCGGTGAGATTGCTGCTGTAGATCGTGCCGTAGGGCGTGACGAACGCGCGCCCGCCGGCATACGGCGCGCCGCCGAACGCGGTATGGCAGCCGGCGCAGTTGCCGAGCCGCGCGAGCGCGCGTCCGCGTTCGATCACCGTCGCGTCGGTCGGAACGACGCGGGCTTCGCCCTGCGGTACGCGATACGGCGTCATGCCGCCCTGGCGCGCGAACATCAGCAGCAGCCAGGCCGTCGCGAACAGCGCGAGCGGCAGGATGCACGCAACGAGCAGCAGGCGCCGGCGCGTCATGGCTGCACCGCCGCGTGCGGCAGATCGGCGCAGGCCTGCGGCGGCACGAAGCTGCCGGCCGGCGCCGGGCGCAAGGCCTCGGTATGTTGCTGCGCCGACAGCCAGGCCGCGATCGCGCGGATCTCGGCCGGTTCCAGCGCGCGCGCGATCGAGGCCATGCAGTCGGGCTGCCGCGCCGTGCGCACGCCGGTGCGCCAGCCGCCGAACTGCGCGACGACGTATTCCTCGGGCAGCGCGACCAGTGCGGGAATCGCGGGCTCGAGTCCGGCGAGATCCGCGCCGTGGCAGGCGGCGCACGCGGGAATCCCGCGCGTCGCGTCGCCGTCGGCGATCAAGGCCTGCGCGCGCCGCGCCAGGGCCGGATCGATCTTCTTCGGCGCCGCATCCGACGGATTCGCGCGCGGCGGCAGCGCGGCGAAATGCGTGGCGATGCGTTCGAGGTACGCGTCGTCCATGTTGCGCATGAGCCAGCCCATCTGCGGATAGTTGCGCCCGCCGTCGCGGAATGCGCGGAGCTGGCTGAGCAGGTAGCCGGCCGGCTTGCCGGCGAGGTGCGGGTAGTACTCCGACGCCGTGCGGCCTTCGCCCCGGGCGCCGTGACAGGCGCTGCACGCGGCAAGCCGTTCGGTCAGATCGCCGGCGTCATCCGCGGCGAACCCGGGCGTCGCGAGCATCGAGATCAGCAGAAGCAGCGGGCGGCACGTTTTCATGCCGTTATGGTGACCGTATCAGTTGTATCGGAACAGCGTCAGTTACCCGCGTGTTCCACCGGATCAGTTCCGGCTGCGTGCGGCACGCATCACGTGCGCTCGGCTCCGTCGGTCGAGTCCTGCGCTGCCTCGCCGGCGCGTCCGCGCGCGTCGCGCGCGCGCAGGCCCGACTCGATGCTGCGCACGATCTCGTCGATGTCGGCGGGCTTGCCGAAATGCGCATCGAAGCCCGCGCGCAGGGCTTCGTCGCGTTCACCGAGCGAGGCGAAGCCGGTCAGTGCGATCGCATAGCGACGCTCCGTGCCCGCGGCGTCTTCACGGCGTCGCAGCGCGCGGGCGAGTTCGTAGCCGTCCATGCGCGGCATCGCGATGTCGGCGACCATCACATCGAAATGGCGGCGCGCGAGCTGGTCGAGCGCGTCGAAGGCGTCGCCCGCGGTGGTGACGATCGCGCCCAGCGTGCCGAACAGCATCGCCAGCGCGTCGCGGCCCGAGGCTTCGTCGTCGACGACGAGAATGCTCACGCCGGCCAGCGACGACGGTGCCGGCGACGAGGACTGCGCGAGACCGCGCGAGCCGTCGAGCGAACTCGGCGTCAGCGGCAGACGGACCACGAAACGCGCGCCGCGTCCCGTTCCCTCGCTGCTGGCCGTGACGGTGCCGCCGTGAGCGTCGATCAGGTTGCGCACGATCGCGAGGCCGAGGCCCATGCCGCCGAATTCGCGCGTCTTCGTGATGTCGCGCTGGCTGAAGCGGTCGAACACGCGCGGCAGTTCGTCCGCGGCGATGCCGATGCCGGTGTCGGATACCGAAACCTCGACATGCATGTCGACGCGCGCGAGCGTGATGTCGATGTGGCCGCCGGCCGGTGTGAACTTGACCGCGTTCTCGAGCAAGTTGCCGAAGATCTGCTGCAGCCGGCGCAGATCGCCGGTCACGACCGCCGGCTGATTCACCCCGGATGCCGACAGCGTCTTGTTTTCTTCGGCCGCCCTCGGCGCAACGGCCTCGACGACCGAGCGGATCACGGCGGCGAGGTCGGTCGGGCGCAGGTCGAGCACGAGGCTGCCGCTCGTGATGCGGGATATGTCGAGCAGGTCGTTGATGAGCTGCGCCTGCGTGCGGCAGCTGCGGTCGATCGCGTCGACGCCGAGCGCGGCCTTCGGATGCAGTTCGGTCACGCCGACGACGCGCAGCACCTGCAGCCAGTTCGCGATGACGTTGAGCGGCGCGCGCAGTTCGTGACTGACCAGCGCGAGAAAATCGTTCTTCGCCGCATTCGCGCGCTCGGACTCGACGCGCGCGCGGTTGGCGACGTCGAGCGCGATCTTCAGATGATGGATGTCCTGCAGTGCGAGCACCGCGCCGTCGATGCGGCTTTCGCTGGTCTGGTACGCGCGCGCCCAGAGCACGTACCAGTTGCCGCCGCTGCCCTGGACCTCGCGTTCGACCGGACGCAATTCCTGCAGCGCTTCGTTGAAGGCCGTGTCGAGCACGCCCGCGGCGAACGCCGGCGCGGCGAGGCGCTGGCCGATGCTGGCCTCGTCGAGCGCAAACAGTTCGGCCGCCGCCGGCGAAAAGTGCCGCACGCGCTGCTCGCGGTCGAGCATGAGCACGGGCACCGGAATGCCGCGGATCAGATTGCCGAGATCGTCGTTGAGCCCGACGAGCTGCTCGTTGCGCCTTTGCAGTTCGTCGTTGAGCGTGGTCAGGTGCGTGTTGGCCTGTTCGAGATCGCGCTTGGCTTCCTTGAGCTCCTCGTTCGCGCTCTGCAGCTCTTCGTTCGCCGAAAGGATTTCCTCGTTCGCAGTGCGCAGCTCCTCGCCGGTCGCGTCGTATTCGGCGACGAGCGCGCGCAGTTGCGCGCGGGTCTGTTCGAGCTCGTCGCCGAGCACCCGCACGTAGCGTTCGAGGTCTTCGGAGCGCGCGTCGGATTCCGACAGCAGCGGCGGTGCGGTTTCGCCGTCGGCGCAGTGCTGCACCGAGACGAGGAAATAGCGTTCCGTGCCGCCGGCCGGTATCGGCACGACTTCAAGCGCGCAGAAGTGATCGCCCAGGCGCACGCGTTCGCGCCGCACCGGCAGCTTGCTGCGCACGGCCTCCATGAGCGCGGCGCGCACGTCGACCTGCAGTTCGGGGCGCACGAGACGCGCGAGCGACAATGCCGCATCGCCGCTGGTGGGCTGCAGCAGATGCGAGGTGTCGCCGCGGAACTGCATGACGCGGCCGTTCGCATCGACGACGAATCCCGGCGGCGCATAGCGCGCGAGCGCGAGCCGGTCGATCAGGCTTTCGAGCGTGGTCGTCGTCGCCTCGGCCGGCAGCGACACGGCCGTCGTCGGCAGCTCGGCCAGCGAGAAGCCGCGGACCGGCGGCCGCGTGATCTGGCGCCGGCGATACAGGCTCAGCGCCGGCTGGCGTTCCTCGAACAGTTCCGCGTCGGCGGTTTCCGACGGCCCGAGCAGGAGGTGCCCGCCGCGGCGCAGCGCGTAGAAGAACACTTCGAACGCCTGGCGCTTGGCCGCCTTGCGCAGATAGATGAGGAAATTGCGCGCGGAGACGAGATCGACGTTGGAGAACGGCGCATTCGTGAACACGTTGTGCGTCGCGAATACGCACATCTCGCGGACCTGCTTGGCGATGCGCCAGCCCTTGTCGTCGCGCACGAAATAGCGTGCGCGCAGATATTCCGGCACCGACGCGACCGCGGCCGCGGGATAGCAGCCCGAGCGCGCCTGCTGGATCGCGCGCTCGTTCACGTCGCTGCCGAAGATCTGCACCTTGCGCGCAATGCCCGCGGCCTGCAGCGTGTGATGCAGCAGCATCGCGATCGAATATGCTTCTTCGCCGGTCGAGCAGGCCGGCACCCAGATGCGGATCGTGTCCGCGGTGCGGTCGATGAGTTCGGGAAACACGTGCTGTTCGAGCGCGCCGACGAGTTCGAGATCGCGGAAGAACGCGGTGACGCCGATCAGCAGATCGTCGCGGAACGTGCCGAGCTCGCGCACGTCCTCGCGCAGCAGCCGGACATAACTGGCCAGGTCGCCGCGCGACTGCAGGAACGCGCGTCGCAGCAGCCGCCGGCGCAGGTTCACGTCCTTGTAGTAGCCCAGGTCGAGGCCGAACTGCTTGTGCACGAGCGCCAGCGCCTCGGCGACGTGTTCGCTTTCATCGACCGGCTGCGTTCCGCTCGGACGAAAGAACCGCGCGAGCGTCGCGCCGACCGCTTCGGGAGCGAGTATCTCGTCGGCCAGCCCTTCCTCGATGACGAGTTGCGGCATGCCGTCGTGCTGCGCACTCGCGGGATCCTGCGCGATCACGAGGCCGCCGTTGAATTTCACGGCAGTCGCGCCGGCCATGCCGTCGCTGCCGATGCCCGACAGCACGACGGCGGCGACGCACGCGCCGTCCTGCGTCGCCGCGGATTCGAGAAACCGGTCGATCGCGAAGTTCGCGCCGGGCGGACGCGCGTCGATCTGCGCGCGGCGGCCGTTCAATGTCGCGATCTCTCCGGGGCCGAGCACATAGACCGCGGCGTCCTCGAGCGCGTCGTCGTGCGCGAGCACGCGCACCGGCAGCGGCGTCACGCGCTGCAGCACGTCGGTCAGCACGCTGTCGTGATTCGGATCGAGATGCGTGATGACGACGGTCGCGAAATCCGGCTGCGCCGGCAGTCCGGCCAGCGCGCGCGACAGCGCATCGATGCCGCCCGCCGAAGCGCCGAGCACCGCGAGGCTCCATGAAAGCGAATTGTCGTCCTCTTGCGTCACCGAGCGGTCCTCGCTGGGGGAATTCGCGCCGCCGGCGGACTGGGAGCCGGCGGCGTCGGTCGGGGCGGGTTACATAGCGTCTCAGGCCCGCGGCTCCCGGTCGAGCGTGCTGCGTGCGCGGCGGCGGGACGCCGCGTCAGCGCACCGGCGCGTAGTTCACCGGGACCCAGCGATAGCCGCTGCCGTCCGCGTCGATGTAGCCGATGCCCGGGAACGACAGATGCGCCGCAGCGACCAGGCGACCGTCCTTCGCCGCCGCGTCGAACGCCTCGCGCCGGTCCGCAGCAGCCTGTTTGCTGTCGCGATCGAATCCGATGACGACCTCCGGATGCGCGAACTGCACGGCGCCGACATGAATCATGTCGCCGATCACTTCGAGCTTCTGGCCGCCGCTTTCGACGACATAGCTGCTGTGCCCCGGCGTGTGCCCGTGGCGAGCCACGCTGCGGATGCCCGGGACGAGTTCCGTCGCGCCGTCGAACGGCTTGAAGCGGCCGGTCTTGACGTACGGAGCGAACGCGTCGCGCGCGACCTTGAACGATCCGCGCCTGTCCTCCGGTGCGGCGTCGGCCGTCGCTTCGTCGAGCCAGAACGCGGCGTCGGCCTTGTCGGCCCGCACGATCGCATTCGGAAACATCGGCGTGCCGTCCTTCGCGAGATTGCCGAGGTGATCGCCGTGCATGTGCGTGATGTAGATCTCGTCGACCTGCGCGGGCGCGTAGCCGGCGTTCGCGAGGCTCTGCAGCAGCTTGCCGCCGTCGGCCATGCCGCCGCCGCCGCCGGTGTCGATGAGCACGAGCTTGGTACCGGTGTTCACGAGGAACGCGTTCATCGACGTGTCGACCGGCTCCTTGAGATGAGCCTTGGTCAGGTCCGCCACGATCTCCGCAGACGAACGGCCCTGCAGCAGTTTGGTCGGTTCGATCCGGAGCACGCCGTCGGACAGTGCGGTGACTTCGAAGCTGCCGAGCGCAAGGCGGTAGTAGCCCGGCTGCGTGCGGACCTGCGGCGCCGCGGCCGAGGCGGACAACGACAGTGCAGCGAGCAGCAGCGCGCCGGCGCGCGGTGCGGAAATGCGGAACGGGACAGACATGTCAAAGCTCCTTGCGATGACGCGCCCAGGGAGGCGCAATCGCTCAAGCGTAGTCGTCCGCCGCGTCGCGCGGAAGCGGCCGCGACGTCATTGCGCCATCGCCGCGTCCGCACGCGCGCCAGCGGCGCTGCCAACGGGCGCCGCGCAAGGAAACAGCGGGTGTCCGCGCGGCGCTCGGGGCGCCGGCACCGTCAGGCGCCAAGCAGGCGCAACAGTTCGTTCGGTTCCGCCGGCTTCGTGCAGTGCGCATGAAAGCCGGCCGCTACGGAGCGGGCGCGATCGTCGGGTGAAGATCGACCGCTCAGCGCAATCAGCCGTGCCGGCGTGCTGCCGGGTTCCGCCGTCAGCGCCTCGGCGACCTGCCAGCCGTTGAGTCCGGGCATGTCGATGTCGAGCAGCGCCGAATCCGGCTTCGCGGCGCGGCAGACGGCGAGCGCTTCAGTGCCGTCGTGCGCCGTCAGTACTTTGTGGCCGCAAAGCCGGAAGAGGTGTGCCAGCGTCGCCAGCAGGTGTTCATCGTCGTCCGCCACCAAGATCGTCAAAGCCATCGCACTTCCGTCCTGCCCCTGAGCGGTCAGTCTGGGCAGGACGGAGTGAACAGGGAGTGTTCGTTGCGTGAGAGAGGGACGAATGATGCGTGACGGATCGATGTCGGTCAGCGTTGCAACGCGGGCACAGCGACGGTTACGTGAGAATCGCCGCGCCGATCTTGGCAAGCCGGTCGCCGATGACGCGCACGCGAACCGCCGATGCGACAGCAACGCCACTGCCGTCCGGCGAGCTCTTGCTGCCGTTGTCGCGACCATCACCGGTTATGCCGACATGGACACCGAGCACGTGACCCTGGGCATCGAGCAGCGGTGATCCGGAGTTGCCCTGAAAGGAGTCGACGTTCGTGCGGATGATGTCCTCCGTGAACGAATGCACGAAAGGCGCCGGTCCCTGCTCCGTCTGCGCGACGATCGTCAGCGGCTGCATCCGGGCGCAGCCGATCATGGCGACTTCCTGATGCGCCACGAGGCGGTTAAGGTTCGCGATCACGACGCCGAGCCGCGATGTCGGTTCTTTCAGCGTGACGATCGCGATGTCGTCGCTTCGACGTGCCGTCGTGTGCTCGCTGACGGTACTGCCGAACGCGACGTTGTAGGCCGGTACTTCGTAACGCAGCGGCAGATCGTCTTCGGGCTGCCGCAGGCAACCCGCGTGCAGATCGAACACGAATGCCGAGCTGCCGATCCAGTATTCGTCGATCGCGTGTGCCGCCGTCACCATGTGCTGCGGCGTGACCAGGAAGGCCGTGCCGATTCCGCCGGCGATGCTCGGCAATCGCTCGACCGCATCGCTGCCGGCGGCACTGGGTAGTGCTTCCAGCCAGAATCCGGCGGGGCAGGGAATCAGTGCATGCGTGCGGACGACCAACGCGGTTGCCGCGAGGCATCGCTCGAAGCGTTTCGCCGTTGCTTCGGACGCCTGCGGGATGCCGAGTGTTTCCACGGCCGTTTTCGACGACGAAGGGACGAAGCTCATGCGGTCGTAGTTCCTGACGATTTCGCCGAGATCGGATTCGGACACGCTCGGAAAGCGCGAACGCAGGTTGTAACCGGTCTGCGCGCCGGCGGCGGCCGCATCGATGTTCATCGCGGATCTCCGTCGCCGCCTTCGTCGGGGTGGTGGTGAGGAGGTGCCTCGTATTCGGCGCGATAGCTCATGCTCCAGCCGTGCGGCGTGTTGGCGCGCACGGCGCGAAACTGCATGTGCCTTCCGTAGGCCGTCGTCGTGAACGCCGCGACGTCGTCGTTCCAGCCGAGCTGCAGCGCGGTGCCGAGCACCGCCCGCCCGTCAGTGTCGATAACGGTCATCGCGAGTTCGCCGCCCACCGGCGAGAAATAGAACGCGTCGCGGTTGCCGAAAATCGGCCGGCGCAGCGTCGTGTCCGTCGATATGGCGACATAGGACCAGCCGTCCTTGACGGTGGTCAGCGCCGAGACCGTCTCTTCTTTCGTTGCCATCGTAGTCCCCGTCGAAGTGTCCATCGTCGGACTGATAACAAGTGGCCGCGTCGCGCGATTTCTCGCACCGCGGATTGCGGGCGGCGCGGGGCGATTTGCGAGCGGAAACGCATGGTTGCGTTGTCGCATTGTGGCGCATTGCGGGGACAGTGTCGCTTTCACACACGACGGCTGCCGCGCAGCTTCGCGACGGTGTCTCGCGGAAGTGTGTCTCGCCACGCGCAGAGTCGCTGCGTTGCCGCGATGCGCGGATCGGGAGCCGGTCTTTGTTACGCCAGTCGCAACGGGCGTCGCGCACGCCGAAAGGCGTCGCGAGACGATGCGCACAGAGGTGTCTGGAAAGTGGTGGCCGGGGACGGAATCGAACCGCCGACACGGGGATTTTCAATTCCCGACACTTCTTTCCCATGTGATCCTTGCCATTGCTGACAGGTGCAAAAAATACATCTGTAACAGTAGGTTACGCTGGACGTGATTCCGTTGTGTTCCTTGGGGTTCCGCTGTAGCACTGCTGACTTAGTGCTGACTTCCGAACTGGCCGCGCGATGCCGACCTCCAAGCTCACCAAGACGTTTATGGATCGCCTCACCTACGGCGGGGAGAACGGCTCAAAGTTCGTCATATGGGACGAAGGCCTTCCGGGTTTCGGCGTTCGAGTTTTCCCGAGCGGTCGGAAAGCGTACGTGGTCGCGTATCGTCACGCGGGACGGCAACGACTGCTTACGCTTGGCGGCGAGACACTAGGGAAGGTCTGAACAAGCCACAAAAATTCTTGCGCGAACGGCACTTCGTGAGCTTCGGAACCAAATACAGGCACAAAGCAAGCAATATCGGCTTGCAAAGGCTGCAAATAGCAGCCTTTCTGCCGCATTACGCGGCCTTCAGACGCAACTCACCTGTCATCGCCAGCAATCGCTTCCGAGCCATCCACAGATTCGATAGCGCGAATAGCGTCAGGATCTGAGCCGTGTTCTTCGCAAGCCCCTTGAATCGCACCTTCACATAGCCGAACTGGCGCTTCACGACGCGGAACGGATGCTCGACGCGTGCGCGAATACTT
>NZ_DATIGT010000032.1:0-19240 GCF_035481375.1 Tahibacter sp. | reverse complement strand
CCGTGAAGCCGACACGATGCGCAAGCCGTGCCATCGCCGCGTTCTGCGGCGCGTAATCGAGATAGATCTCCTCGAGCGGCAGCGTCGCGAACGCGCGCGCCACCAGTCCGCCGAGCGCTTCGGCGGCCAGGCCGAGTCCGCGCGCCGGCGCCGCCAGCAGGATGCCGGCTTCCGCGCGACGCGCCGCGAGATCGATCGCGCGCAGTCCGCACAGGCCGAAGCGGGCACCGTCGCCGCGACGCGCAAGCACGCCGAACATCTCGCGCGGCGCCTGCGCGCGGGTATGGCGCAGCGCCGCGACGAAGCTGCGCCGCGCGCGTTCCGGCGTGAGCGGCGGACCGACGTGACGCAGGATTTCCGCATCGCCGTAGATGTCGCAATAGAAGGTTTCGTCGCCGTCGCCGAGCGGGCGCAGCAGCAGCCGCTGCGTTTCGAACGCGATCGCGCCGGCGGCGCTCATGCGTAGCCCAGCGCCTGATCGAGTTCGCCGAGCCGGCGCAGCACGTCCCGGTTCGGTTCGAGTTCGCGCGCGGGCGGCAGCACGACGGTCGCATGCAGGTCGATGTCGGCGTCGACGAGACCCGCGATCGTCGTGTGGTCGATGCGCGGCGCGTGGATCGGCAGCGTCGCGACCTTGTAGATGATCGCGGGGTGGTCGCGCGGATAGTCCTGCGCCAGCACGTCGACGAGCACCTCGCGGTACTGCGACGGCGTGGAGAACCGCGCGAGCGAGCGGTCGCCGGCGATGCCGACCTGCCACAGTACGAGGTAGGCGGACGTGTCGACGCGGCGCCGGTAGAACATGAACTGGCTCGCTTCGAAGTGCTGGCAGCCGACGCGGCCCGGATCGATGCCGAGGTCGGCATACAGGCAGTCCTCGGCCGAGATGCCCGGGTCCATGTGCGCCGCGTAGCCCTCGGCGCGCGCCTGTGCGATCGCGCGATGCGGCGGCAGCGCGAACACGCCGGGATGCCCGTAGAACGCGCCGACGACCTTCTTGCCGGCGCGGACCTCGGTCAGCATGGCCTCGACCATGCGCTCGTACGTGCGCAGCCGCGACATGCCTTCGCGGTAATACGGCTGCAGACTGCGCACGTCGCGATGCATGCCCTGCAGCCAGAGTTCGACCACGCCGTCGGAAACGCCGGCGAAAACGACATCGGCCTGTTCGATATGGCTGCGTGCAAGCGGGCTCAGATGCGAGCCCAACGTCATGCCCAGGCCCACACAGACCAGACTGCCCTCGTGCGCCATGCTCCCCTCCGTCCGGTCCGTCCGCTCCCCGGTGCGGGCATGTTGCCGCGTCGGTCCGTACCGCTGGAGACGGAACTTATGCGCAACCGGCGCGGCGCGGCAAGTGCGACGTTGTTGCTTCGTGCGAAATGAACCGAATTCCGTCTGCAACGCAACAGGTATTTCGAAGCAACGAACGTCGCGGTCGTGTCAACGCGGCCCGTGCCGGGCGAAGGCTCGGTCGGTTTCCGCGACGAGCCGCTGCAGATAGCCGGCAGCGGCCGGAATCGCGCCGGACCCGCTGCGGCCGAGCAGCGGCGCGGCCTGGCCGCACCACAGCGACATGAGGTCGGTGCGTTCCTGCGCGATGGCCGCGGCGCGCAGCCGGCCGCTGAGCCAGCCTTGCGCCGGATACGGCGCGAGCGGCCCGGCGCCGATTTCGTGCATGAATCGGTTGCGGATGCCGCGTGCGAGCCGGCCGCTGAACGCACGCGTGAGGCCGGTGTCCTCCGCCGCGGGACCGAGCAGCGCCATGCGGTGCGCATCGTGCGTACCGGATTCGCGGCAGGCGAGAAAGCCGGTGCCGATCTGCACGGCCTGCGCGCCGAGCGTCAGCGCCGCGGCAATGCCGCGACCGTCGGCGATGCCGCCGGCGGCCACGACCGGAAGGTCTACGGCGTCGGCGACCTGCGGCACGAGCGCAAGGCCGCCGGTCAGCACCTGCTCGGCGTCGCGCAGGAACGACACGCGATGGCCGCCGGCTTCCATGCCGGTCGCGACGACGGCGTCGACACCGGCCGCGGCCAGCGCGCGCGCTTCGGCCGGCGTGGTCGCCGCGCCGAGCGTGACGATGTCGAGTTCGCGGCAGCGCGCAAGCACTTCGGCCGACGGGATGCCGTAGACGAAGCTGAATACCGCGGGCCGCGCGTCGAGGACCGCGTCGATCTGCTCGGCGTAGGCCGGTGCGTAGCGCTCCGGCGGTGTCGGGAGCGCAACGCCGAGCTCGTCGAAAAAGCCGCGCAGCGGCGCAAGCCACGCGTCGAACGTCGCCGTGTCGGCGCTGAGTTCGTCGCTGCCCCGGAACGGGATCCAGAGGTTCAGATTGAACGGCCGCGCGGTGCGCGCGCGAATCGCGGAGGCGATCTCGCGGATACCGGCGCCGTCGAGGTGATGCACGCCGAACGAACCGAGGCCGCCGCCTTCGCTGACCGCGACCGCGAGATCGACCGCCGACAGACCGCCGCCGAACGGCCCCTGCACGATCGGCAGACGCAGGCCGAGGCGGCGCGTGAAATCGGTTTCAGTCCAGGACATGAGCGGCTCCATGAAGACGGAGGGCGCAGCCTAATACGTGCGTGCGCGGCGACGAATACGGCATCATGCACTTCATTCTTGCGGCGATGTAATCAATGGGCCGGCAGTTCGACGACCTCATGCTCGGCAGCATCGAGCTGTTCTGCCTCAGCGCCGAGCAGGCGAGCTTCACCGCCGCCGCCACCGCGGCCGGACTGACGCCGCCCGCGGTGAGCCGCGCGATCGGCCGGCTCGAACAGCGCCTCGGCGTGCGGCTGTTCGCGCGCACGACGCGACGGGTGCACCTGACCGACGCGGGCCGCGCGTACTACGAGCAATGCCGGCAGGCGCTGAACCAGCTCATCGATGCCGAACGCGAACTCGGCGGCCGGCAGCGCGTGCCGTCGGGCACGCTGCGCATCAGCCTGCCGACCCCGCTCGGCAACCATCGCATCCTGCCGCTGCTGCCCGCGTTTCGCGCGCGCTATCCGGAAGTGCAGCTCGACGTCCACGTCAGCGACCGCAACGTCGACCTGACCGCCGACGGCTACGACCTCGTCGTGCGCGCGCGCACCCCGCCCGATTCGAACGTCGTCGCGCGCAAGCTCCTCGACGCGGAACTCGTCGTCGTCGCCACGCCGGCCTATCTCGCGCGCGCCGGCACGCCGCGCACGCCGGCCGACCTCGCCGCGCACGACTGCGTGCAGTTCCTGCTGCCGCGCAACGGCCAACCGATTCCGTGGCTGTTTCGCGACAAAGACAGCGATGTGGAAATCGCGACTCGCGGCGGATTCGCCTGCGCCGAACACCTGCTCGCCGCGGTGACGCTCGCGCGCCACGGCGGCGGCCTGCTGCAGACTTATCGCTTCATCGTCGAGGACGACCTCGCGCGCGGCGATCTCGTCGAGGTGCTCGGCGAATTCGGCGGCCGGTCGCGGCCGTTCTCGCTGCTCTATGCGAGCGGGCCGCATATGCCGCTCCGCCAGCGCGTGTTCATCGACTTCCTGCTCGGCGCGTTCGGCCGGGATCAGTCGAAAGCGCCGGCGAAGATGTCGTCGGTCTGAAGCCGGGCGACGAGGTAGTCCTCACCGGCTCCGGTGCCGAGACAGCTCGCGTCTACGCCGCCGACGAATACCGGTCGATTCCGCCACAGCGTGAGGCGGCCGTAGCGATGGGTCCTGGACGGGATGTTGCAGGCATTCGCAGTGGGGCGAAATATCGCGGTCTGCGCACCGTTGTCGCCGAACATGGTGTCGACGCGATCATCGGCGGATGTCGTACCGATTTCGCCCATCGCAAAGTGAATGCCGACATCGGTGTTGTTCGCGGCATACATCGCCAGTGCCCCGAACAGCACGCGCCGGCGCGGCAGCACGGTAACGCCCTGCAGCCCGAAACGAGCGACGACGCCGATACCCTGACCACCCACGGGAGCGATCGGCAGCGTGAACGCCGAAACGGAATCGCCGCGAAACACGATGAGCTGCGGCGGCGCCGAATAGGCCGGCGTGGGTCCCGAACTGCTCGCCAGCACGATCGTCTGTCCATCGACCGCGCGGCCGTTGCCGACCCAGGTCGTATAGCCGGGCGGAGCCTGCTGTTCGAGCACGCCCTCCCAGATCAGCGAATCGCGATTGAGCACGGCACGGTAAGCGCCGTTCACGCGGCCGTTCTGGCCGAATGCCCAAAGCCGCCCATCGGGCGCGTCGACGACCGTCGTCGCGGTGCGCGAACGCAGGTTGTCGAGTATCGCTGCGCGGCGGAGGCTGCCGTTGGCTGCAAGCAGCACGACGAATCCGCGCTCGCCACCGACTGCCAGCACCACGCGTCCGCTCACGGCGATGTCGCCGTTGGCGAGCTGGTTGACACCCAGGGGCAGTTCCTCCTTGGCAAGATTCGGTATCCACTGGTCCAGGTCGATGCCGATCACGCCGCCCGTGCCGAAGCTGCCATCAGGCAGGCCGGTGCTCTTGAGAACGCGGAAGATCTGGAGGTTCTGTTCGCCGTCGGGGGCAGTGATGGCGCGCGCCACCACGACATGACCATCCGCCTGGCACGCGCCCGGCGAGAATTCGGCCGGCGTTGCGGGCAGGTCGAAACTCTGCTTGCCGTCGTCGCTGAAGCTCGTTTCGTAGTCGCCGTTGTCGCGCAGACGGACCGTCACGACGCGCTGCCAGCCCGAGGCAGCGCCGACGATCGTGAAGGTGCCGTCGGGTCCCGGACATCCGACGTACGCGCGATCGATCAGCGCACCGTTCACGGCCTGGAAGCCGTAGTTTCGCATGCCGCTGTCGCCGAAGGTCGGATCGAGCGGGCCTTCATGAGCCATCGCCGTACCGGCACCCAGCAGCAGGCCGGCGATGCAGGAAATGAGGTGTCGCATGGGAGCGGTTCCGAACATGCGCGCGAGCCGCGCATTCCGCAGTACGCGGTCGCGCGGCGTTTTCTCCGCATGGCTTCGGCAGCGTCTTCAGCAAGGACAGCCGCCGTCGTGACCGATCGCGCCGGCGAGGCCGGCGCGAATCTCCACGACGCGTTCGTCTTCGATCACGAATACGAAACCGTGCCGCCCGTCGCGCGACCCCAGCGTGAGATTTCGACGGCGCTCGTCGTATTTCTGGCCGCTCGATTCCAGCGTGCGTGCATAGGCGCGATGCACCTGCGCCGCGTCGTTGCCGACGCGGATGCCCGCGCGTGTCGCCGCCTGCGAACCGGTGACGGCGATGCGCACGAGCAGACCATCTTCGAACATGAGTGTGGTCTGCGGCGAGCCGCGTAGCGGAAGCTCCACGCAGCCGCTCCAGTTGAAGGTCGGGGTCGAGGGATCTGCAGCGCCGTCGCCCGCGGGTTCGAGGGCAAGCCCGATCGCGTCGAACTGCCGCCGGCTCATGCCGACGCGGAGCGCGCCGAGGCCGTGCCAGCTCAGCGCATCGCGCGGCGCGGCAGCGCCCGGCGACGGCGCGGCGAGCAGCAACGCCGCGGCGAGCGCCGCGCGGCCGAAAGCTGCGCGCGTACGCGCGCGCAGCGCTTTTTCTACCCGTGGACTACTGTACGACATCACTTCCGCTGCGCAGGCGCATGACCAGATAGTCAGATCCGCTGCCGTTGCCGTCGCAGTCGGCGTACACGGAACCGACGAAGGAAGGCCGGTCCAGCCATAGCGTCAGGCGGCCGTAGTAGTGCAGCGGCGGCTCACTCGCGCACGCGGGGCTGCGCGGCCGGAACGCGGCCGTCTGTGCACCGGCGATACCGAACGACGGATCGATGCGGTCGCCGCCCGCGTCGTCGCCGATCTGCGCCATCGCGAAATGAACGCCTAGCTCCGTGTTGATGCTGACGTCTTCGGCCGTTGCGGCGAACAGTACCCGCCGGCCCGGCAGCACGGTCACACCTTGTCCGCCGAATGTCGCATCGACATACAGCACTTTCTCGTCGAGCACGGGCAGCGGCAACGAAATCGCCGATACGCTGGCGGCGCGGAATACGATGAGCTGAGGCCACGTGTTCCAGGTTCCCATCGGCGTGGCCCCGGCCGCGAGCACGACGGTCTGCGCGTCGACGACGCGACCGTTGCCGACGAAGGCCCACTGGTTCGCCGGCGCGCGGTATTCGAGCACGGCTTCCCAGGCCAGCGTCGTGCGATTCAGGGTCGCGCGATAGGCGCCCGGAATGCGGCCATTCTGACCGAACACCCAGAGGCGACCATCGGGTGCGTCCACGACCGTGGTCGCCGTGCGCGAGCGCAGATTGGCCACCGCCGCGACGCGACGCACGCTGCCGTCCGCACCGAGCAGCACGACGAAGCCGCGCTCCTCGTCGGTACGCAGAGCGACGCGTCCGCTGACCGCCAGGTCGCCATTGGCGAGCACGTTCACGCCGAGCGGCATTTCTTCCTTGTCGAGTCCAGGAATCCACTGATCGAGATCGATCGTGACGACACCGGCGTTGCCGAAGCCCTCGTCGAGCTGGCCGGTGTGCTTGAGCACGCGGAAGATCTGCAGATGCTGTTCGCCGTCCGGTGCCGTGATCGAGCGCGCCGCAACCATGTGGCCGTCGGGTTGACACAGCCCCGGCGCGAAATGCGTGTACGTGCCGGGAAGTACAAAACTCTCCTTGCCGTCGGCGCTGAAACCGGTGTCGATCGAACCGTCCTTGAGCAGACGCATCGTCACGATGCGCCGCTCCGACGATGCCGAACCCATCACCGTGAAGGTTCCGTTCGCCGTCGCGCAGCCGACGATGGCCTGATCGCTATTGCCTCCGTCGATCGCCTGGAATCCGTAGGCGCGCATGCCGCCGTCACCGAAGGAAGGATCGAGCGGGCCTTCGTGCGCCGCCGAGGTGGCCGCGGCCATCGCGAGTGCAAGCGTGCCGAAACAGCGGCACAGGGAAAACGTCATGGGAAATATCCGGATGTCGTGCGCGAGCCGCACGTCACGCAGTACGCGATCGCGCCGCGTTTTCTCCGCCGACTATTTCACGTGTGAAAAAACGTCCGTCTTCAGCCACGCGCAGGCATGCGCCCATTCGCGGTTGACCGACGACGGACTGATGTCCATGGCCTGCGCGGTCTCGTCGATCGTCAGTCCGGCGAAGACGCGCAGTTCGACGACGCTGGCCGCGCGCGGATCGAGTTCGGCAAGGGTCGCGAGCGCGTCGTCGAGCGCGACGAGTTCGGCCGGGTTCGCCATGATCGGAATGTCGATGCCGGCATCGAGGGATTCCGGCACCACGCCGGCGCCGCGCTTGTCGGCGAGCTTGCGCCGCGCGCGGTCGACGAGGATCTGGCGCATCGCGCGCGCGACGATGCGGACGAAATGCCCGCGGTCCTCGGCGGCCGGCGCGTTGCGCGCCTCGATCAGCTTGATCAGCGCGTCGTTGAGCAGCGCCGTCGGCTGCAGCGTGTCGTGGCCCGCCTCGCTGCGCAGCACGACCGCGGCCAGCCGCTTGAGTTCGTGATAGAGCTGGCCGAACACGCGATCGCGCGCGCGCGCATCGCCGTCCTGCCAGTTGCGGATCCAACCGGTGATGTCGGCAGTGTCGTCCATGCGCGCAAGCATAAGCCGGGATGCGATCCGCGCGGGCGTGCCGGCGTCGCAACCCGGGATCGTGGCCGCAGGGGTCAACGGCCGAGCTGATGTGCCGGATCGAGCGGATCGCGCGCCGGCGGCGCGTAGTCCTGCGGCGCCGCCCGCCAGCGCGCGAATTCGCGTTCCGCATGCCGGCAGTCGCCGTAGGTCACCGCGATCCCGCCGTTCCAGGTCAGCCCTAGCGGTGCCCCGGGCAGCTCGCGCAGCAGCGCCGGCAGGCGCCCGCGCAGGCCGGACGCGGCGTAGTCGTCGCGGCGGACCTGCCGTCGCCACTCGGCGGCGACGCTCGCGTCGAGGTCGGCATCGGCCGCGAGTTCGACGCCCACGCGGCCACGCAGCCGGGCACCGACGCGCGGCATCGCGTCGGCGGGAATCGTCGTGAATACGGTATAGGCCTCGGCCGACCGGTCGATCAGAAGGTTCGCGCGGCTCGGCGGCCGTTCGGCCGACGCCGCCAGTGTCGCCGTCAGCAGCATCCAGGCAGGCATGACTCGTCTCCTCGCTGTGGGTTCGCATCGCCGTACGCAAGGCCGGCTCCGTTTGCGTCATGCGGAGAAACGCGTCCGTTTCTGCGTACGGCGATCGCGAGGACGGCATCGTGCCGTCGACGGAGCACCACCATGTACGCGAAAGCCCTGCCCCTGTTCCTGGCGCTGGCGGCGACGACGGCTTCGGCCGGGGAGCTGATGCGCGATGACTTCGCCAACCCCGCCAGCGGCTGGCAGAACAAGGCCGCGACGACCGACCGGGACCTCGGCTTCGCGGTCTATACCGACAGCGGCCAGTATCAGATGACGCCGGTGCACGACAACGCGTTCGGTTTCATCCCGGCGCCGCGCCAGGCGGCCGGCGGCGACGTGCACCTCGAATCCGACATGTTCCTCTACGCCGGCATCGGCGCGGGCGCCGGCGGCCTCGCCTGCCGCTTCCAGGACCACCAGAACTTCTATGCGTTCCTCGCGCGCGGCGACGCGGTCCTCGTCATCGCGAAGATCCGCGACGGCAAGGTCACGCCGCTGGCCCAGGGCAAGGTCAAGAGCATCATGGCCGGCAGCGTCGACACGCGGCTCACGGTCGACTGCAAGGGCGACGTGCTGCGCCTGCGCGCCAAGAACGGCGGCACGATCGAAGCGCGCGATGCGGAACTCGGCGGCGGCCGCAGCGGCCTCGTCGTCATCGGCGAAAAGATGGCCGGCACGAGCGCGGTGTTCGACAACTTCGTGCTCGCGGCGCCCTGATGAGTCCCGACCTGTGCCGGATTCGGCGACGCTGAAAAAGCGCCGTTCCGGCCGTCTTGGAGATTCCCTGATTGCACAGCCGCGTTGCAGCGATGGCGGGGCGGGCCGCCATCGCCGCAACGCCGGTGCTTGAGCGCGCGCCCGCGGACCGGCTACGTTCGGCGTCCGTGCCGGATCCGGAGTACCGCGTGCTGTCGAGACTCTTCTTCGCGCTGCTGGCCTTCGCGCCGGCGGCGCCGCTGTTGGCACAGGCGCCTGCGTCCCCGACAGTCCCGGCGCCGCAGACGCAACACGCCGATGCGATCGCCGCGCTGACGAAGCGCTACGACGAACAGCCGCAGGCGCATTACCTGGCCTATCTGATCGCGCGATTTTCCGCCGAGGACGACCTCGCCGACGACGCGCTGCAGTGGCTCGCGCTGCTGCACAAGCGCGGCTGGGACCTCGGCGTGAATCCGCGCGATTTTCCGAAGCTCGCCGGCCGCGACGAATTCCGCGCGATCCGCACGAAGCTGCAACGCCAGCAGACGCGCCGTGCGCAGGGCCAGCGTGCACTGCTCGTCAATGTCGCCGGGCTCGTGCCCGAAGGTCTTGCCTTCGACGCGAAGCGCGAACGGTTCCTGATCGGCGCGTTGAACGCCGCCCGCATCCACGCCGTCAATGCGCGTGGCCGCGTCGAGCCGTTCTGGTCGTCGGCGGATCCGGTCGTGGTGCTCGGCCTGACCGTGTCGCCCGACGGGGAATCGCTCTATGCCGCGATCGATCCGACGACGCGTCTGCGCGAGGCCGGTACGGCCAAGCCGTTCGTGCTGCAGCTGTCGCTGGCCGACGGCCGCGAGCTCGCGCGCCTGCCGGCGAACGACGCGGGCTTTCTCAACGACCTCTGCGTGATGCGCGACGGCCGCGTGTTCGCGAGCGACAGCGACCAGAGCCGAATCTTCCGCGCCGGTCCGGGCGAGGGTTCGCTGCATCTGTGGACCGAACCGGGTCATCTGATCGCGGCCAACGGCGTGGTCTGCGACGACGCGCGCGACGCGCTCTACGTCGCGGTCTACAACGGCATCAGCCGCATCGGCATCGCCGATGCAAAAGCCCAGCTGCTGCCGACGCCGAAGGGCGCCGCGGTCGGCGGCAACGACGGCCTGTACCTGCACGGCCGCGACCTGATCGGCGTGCAGAACGGCTTCGGCGCCGGCCGCGTGCTGCGCGCGCGTCTGTCCGCCGACGGTGCGGCGATCACGCGCGTCGAGACGCTGGAATCAGCCATCGTCGACCTCAACGAACCGACCACCGGCGCGCTGACGCCGGACGGCTTTGTGTACATTGCCAATAGTCAGATCTGGAAATGGGACGACAAGGCCGAGACGCTGCGAGACGGTGCGAGGCTCGCGCCGATCCTGCTGCGGCGCGTGCCGCTGTAGCTTCGAGCTTGAAGCCCTCCCCTTGAAGGGGAGGGTTGTCCCGCTCCGCTCCGACGATTCCCGATTCCCGCTATCGGTCGTATGCCGACTCCCCGTGCGAGGTGATGTCGAGACCTTCGCGCTCCTCGTCGGCGGGCACGCGCAGGCCGTCGGTCAGCAGTCCCGCGAGCTTGAACGCGATGAACGCGACGACGCCGGACCAGATCACCGTGACGGCGACGCCGGTGCCCTGCACGAGCAGCTGGCTGCCTATCGAATAGTTCTCGGCCACTTTGTTGCCGACGTAGTCGTAGATGCCCGTGCCGCCGAGCGACGGTGCGGCGAACACGCCGGTCAGCAGCGCGCCGACGATGCCGCCGACGCCGTGCACGCCGAACACGTCGAGCGCATCGTCGGCGCGCAGCAGCCGCTTCAGGCCCGTGACGCCCCAGAGGCAGGCCAGTCCCGCGATGAAGCCGATCGCGAGCGCGCCGCCGAGGCCGACGAAACCGGCCGCGGGCGTGATACCGACGAGGCCGGCGACGGCGCCCGACGCCGCGCCGAGCATCGACGGCTTGCCCTTGCCGAGCCACTCGCCGAGGGTCCACGCGAGGATCGCCGCGCACGGCGCGATCAGCGTGTTGACGAATGCGAGCGCCGCCGCACCGTTGGCTTCCAGCGCGGAACCTGCGTTGAAGCCGAACCAGCCGACCCAGAGGATGGCCGCGCCGGTCATCGTCAGCGCGAGGTTGTGCGGGCGCATCGCCTCGTGCCCGTAGCCGATGCGCTTGCCGACGAGCCATGCGCCGACGAGGCCGGCCACCGCGGCATTGATGTGGACGACGGTGCCGCCGGCGAAATCGAGCGCGCCGCGCTTGAACAGGAAACCCGAGGCGGCCGTCGCTGCGTCGCCCGCGGCCTGGTCGGTGAACGCGTCCGGGCCGGGCCAGAACCAGACCATGTGCGCAATCGGTACATAGCTGAAGGTGAACCAGAGCACCGTGAACACCAGCACCGCGGCGAAGCGGATGCGCTCGGCGAACGCGCCGACGATCAGCGCGCAGGTGATGCAGGCGAACGCGGCCTGGAACGCGAAGTAGCCGAGTTCCGGCACGACCACGCCCTTGGAGAACGTGGCCGCGTTGGCTTCGGGCGTCAGTCCCTTCATCAGCAGCCGGTCGAAGCCGCCGAAGAACGCATTGCCCGAAGTGAACGCGAGGCTGTAGCCGTAGAGACTCCAGAGCACGGCGACGAGCGCGAACACGAGCACGCATTGCATCAGCACGGACAGCATGTTCTTCGAGCGCACGAGGCCGCCGTAGAACAGGCCGAGCCCGGGCAGGGTCATGAAGATCACGATGGCCGTGCAGACCAGCAGCCAGGCCGTGTCGCCCTTGTTCGGCGCGGGAGCGGCCTGTGCCAGCAGTTCGGGTGCGAAGCCGATCAGCACGGCGGCCGCGGCGGCGCGCAGCAGTGCCGCGCGTGGAGCGAAGTTCGGAATCATCATGGTGTCCCCCTCAGAGCGCGTCGTCGTCGGTTTCACCGGTGCGTATGCGCACCGCGTGCTGCAGTTCGAGCACGAAGATCTTGCCGTCGCCGATCTTGTCGGTCCGCGCGGCGGCGGTGATGGCTTCGATCGCGATGTCTTCGAGGTTGTCCGGTACCGCGGCCTCGATGCGGATCTTCGGCACGAAGTCGACGACGTATTCGGCGCCGCGATAGAGCTCGGTGTGACCCTTCTGCCGGCCATAGCCTTTGACTTCGGTCACGGTGATGCCGCTGACGCCGGCTTCGGACAGCGCCTCGCGCACGTCGTCGAGCTTGAACGGTCGGATGATGGCAACGATCAGTTTCATCGGAACTCCCGTCTAGAAGGCTTTCGTGAGGGTCAGCGTGCCGGTCGCGCGCCCGAGGAAATTGCCGAAGGCGTTCGTGTAGACGGCGCGTTCCGCGTCGGTGTCGGCATAGGCGGCGGCGAGCGACCATCCGCCGTCGAAATTGCGCGTGACCCCGAGTTTCCAGTCGGTATACGACGCGGCTGACGTGCGCTTCACGCGCTGGCGTCCCGCGTGGCCGTTGAGCACCCAGCCGGCGCTGAATTCGTAATTGAGATTGGCTTCGAGATAGCCCGAGCCGTCGGAGTCGGCAAAGCCGAACAGGTTCGTGACCGCGTGCGAATACTTGATCGACGCCGGGCCGAAGCTCGCGCCGAAATAGACTTCGGTCGTGTACGGCCGCACGAAGCCGCCCGGATAGTCGCCGGGGTAGTAGTACGTGTAGACGCCGCCGTCGAGCTTGACGGTTTCGCTGACGTTGCCGCGCCAGCCGACGTAGCCGTCGAGTTCGACGCTGTTGCTGATCGGCAGCGACGCGCTGGAATAGTCGGACAGCCAGCTGACGTTGCTGCCCCAAAGACCGGCGTAGACCCCGCTGTCGTGGGCGTATTCGATGCCGCCCTGCAGGGCGGGTTCCTGATTGGTCTGCGACAGGCCGCGGAACAGATAGTCGCTGGTCAGGGCAAGCGTGCCGCTCGTGGCGGCGCACGCGGAACCGGCGAGAAGAATCGAGGACGCAGCAAAGGCGCCCACGCGGAACGTGGTGACGAGGCGAGGCATATTGGGCGATTCCCGTTCGATGAGTTGGCTGCCGCTGCGCAATGGCGCAACGGTGGCGGTCCCTGCCGATCCACTCCGGGTATCCGAGGCTGTTCCGCCCCTTGGTTCCGCCCGCGCCCGGCTCCTGGCGCAAGCGGACCGCATCGCCGCATCCCGCGGCCGGCGCACGAGGCCTCGCGAAAGCCCGCACACCGCCCTTCCCGAACGCCGCGCGCCCTGCGCGGCCGTGTTGTTTTCTAGTTGTTTAGGTGTTTCCGTTTTCCATCATTCGAAAACTGTCCGACTCCCTCTCCCCCTGACTTGCCTGGAGGAGAGGGTTTTGTTTCCCGGCGTCAGATCGCGTAGTACATCTGGTATTCGAGCGGATGCGTCGATGCGCGGAACTTCGTGACTTCCTGCATCTTCAGTTCGATGTAGGCGTCGATGAAGTCGTCGGAGAACACGCCGCCGGCCTTGAGGAAGTCGCGGTCCTTGTCGAGCGCTTCGAGCGCCTGATCGAGGCTGTGGCAGACGGTCGGGATGTTCTTTTCCTCTTCCGGCGGCAGGTCGTAGAGATCCTTGTCCATCGGCGCGCCCGGATCGATCTTGTTCAGGATGCCGTCGAGGCCGGCCATCATCAGCGCGGTGAACGCGAGGTAGCCCGAATTCATCGGATCCGGGAAACGGATCTCGATGCGGCGGCCCTTCGGATTCGTCACGAACGGAATGCGGCAGCTGGCCGAACGGTTACGCGCCGAGTAGGCGAGCATGACCGGCGCTTCGAAGCCCGGCACGAGGCGCTTGTAGCTGTTGGTCGTGGAATTGGTGAACGCGTTGATCGCGCGCGCATGCTTGAAGATGCCGCCGATGTAGTACAGCGCGGTCTGCGACAGGCCGCCGTAGAGATCGCCCGAGAACAGGTTCTGACCGCTCTTGGCGAGCGACTGGTGCACATGCATGCCCGAGCCGTTGTCGCCGACGATCGGCTTCGGCATGAAGGTGACGGTCTTGCCGTTCTTGTGCGCGACGTTGCGGATCACGTACTTCAGCAGCGCGAGCTCGTCGGCCTTCTTCACGAGCGTGTTGAAGCGCGTGCCGATTTCGCACTGGCCGGCGTTGGCGACTTCATGGTGATGCACTTCGACGACCTGGCCGAGCGCTTCGAGCGCGAGGCACATCTCGCCGCGCAGGTCCTGGAACGAGTCGACCGGCGGCAGCGGGAAATAGCCGCCCTTCACGCCGGGACGCAGGCCCGAGTTGCCTTCCTCGTAGCGGTACTTCGAACTCCAGGCGGCTTCCTGCGATTCGATCTCGTAGAACACCTTGCCCATGTCGTTCTGCCAGCGCACCGAGTCGAAGATGAAGAATTCGGGTTCCGGGCCGAAGAACGCCGTGTCGGCGAGGCCGGTGGACTTCAGGAAGGCCTCGCCGCGCTTGGCGATCGAGCGCGGGCAGCGCGAATAGGCCTGCATGGTGCTGGGTTCGAGCACGTCGCAGGTGATGGCCAGCGTCTTGTGCGCGAAGAACGGATCGACGACGGCCGAGCCGGCGTCGGGCAGCAGCACCATGTCGGATTCGTTGATGCCCTTCCAGCCGGCGATCGACGAACCGTCGAACATCTTGCCGTCCTCGAAGGTGCCTGCGTCGATCGCGTGCGCGGGGAAGGTCACGTGATGCTGCGTGCCGCGCATGTCGGCGAAACGCAGATCGACGAATTCGATGCCTTCGTCCTTGATGAGCTGGAGAACCTTGTCGACGGACATGTAGCGGACGCCTGTGTGGGGAGAAGAGTGACTGATCTATGGCAAGTCGTGTGCCATCGCAGCAACTTGCGCTGTTTCAATGGGTTATTGAAATCTCAGTGGATGACTGCTCGACGATTTTCACCAATATGGTGCACCCTGGCCGCCAGGTTGCACGAAAACGGTTCGTTGATTCGCGCCCCGGCGCGTGCGGGCGCACGTCGCGTTCCTACCGACGAAGCGGGATGCGGGAGTGCTTCGTCGCCCGAGCCCCCCGTCGTTCCGGCGAGTCTGCCGAGCGCCACCGGGCCGCGACGCCGGGTCCCGTGTCTGGCCGGCTGCGCATCGCCGGCGCGGCGACGCGCTACTCTAGCCCGCTCGCTCGCAGCCACCGCGTCGCATGAACGACATCCTCAGCGTCATCCTGCTCGGCATCATCGAAGGCATCACCGAATTCCTGCCGATTTCGAGCACGGGACATCTGCTGATTGCGGAACACTGGCTCGGCGCACGCTCGGATCTGTTCAACATCGCGATCCAGGCCGGCGCGATCCTCGCGGTCTGCCTGCTGTACCGGCAGCGACTGTGGCAGCTCGCGACGGGGCTCGGCGATCCGGAGCAGCGCCGCTACACGGCCAAGCTCGCGCTTGCGTTCGCGATCACCGCGGTCCTGGGCCTCGTCGTCGCGAAGGCGGGCTTCAAGCTGCCGACCGAGATCGCACCGATCGCCTGGGCGCTCGTGATCGGCGGCCTATGGATCCTGCTCGCCGAAAGACTCGTCGCGAACAGGCCCGACGTGACGGAAATCGCCTGGCACACCGCTGCGCTGGTCGGGCTGTTCCAGGTCGTCGCCGGCGTGTTTCCGGGTACGTCGCGGTCGGCGGCGACGATCTTCGTCGCACTGCTCGCCGGCACGACGAGCCGCGCCGCGGCGACCGAGTTCGCGTTCCTCGTCGGCATTCCGACGATGTTCGCGGCCTCGGGCTATGAGCTCGCCAAGACGCTCGAGGCCGGGCAGACGCACGAGGACTGGAGCCTGCTCGCGATCGCGTTCGCCGTGTCGTGCGTGACCGCGTTCGTCGCGGTCCGCTGGCTGCTCGGCTACATCCGCACGCATCGCTTCACCGCGTTCGCGTGGTATCGCATCGCGCTGGGGCTCGCGCTGCTGCTGGGGCTGCCTGCGGCGAGCTAACCGTTCTCGCGAACGCTGCATCTCTCCGGCGTCCGTTGCCCGGGAAGTGCCATGTCCACCGCGTCGCTGCCGTTCCGCTTTTTTACCGCGCTGTTCGCGCCGATGTTCGCTGCCGTCGCGACCGCTGCCACGTTGACGCCGCGGCAATGGCACGAGGATCTCGCGGCCGCACGCGCCGCGATCGCGGCCACCCATCCGGACCTCGCGCATTCGACCAGTGCTGCAGCAGTGGACCACGGGTTCGCACGGGTCGAGCGGCAGCTGCGCCGGCCGCTCGACGTCGACGCCGGCTGGCGCGTGCTCGCGGCGCTGAATCCGCTGTTCGCCGATGCGCATCTGTGCGTCTGCTACGACGACTGGCGTACCGAGGTACGCGGGCTGCTCGCCGACGGCGGCGGCGTGTTTCCGTTCGCCGTCGATGCCGATGCCGACGGCCGCCTCGTCGTCACGCGCTGGCTCGGCGGCGCGGCAACACCGCTGGCCGGCGCGCGCATCGCGGCGATCAACGGCGTTCCCGCCGACCGGATCGCAGCGGAACTGCTCGCCCGCGTGCACGGCGACACGCCGCGCTTTCGCGCGGGCGTGCTGTCGCAGCGCTTCGCGTTCTACTACTGGAAAGTGTTCGGCGCGCCGGCGCAGTTCGATGTCGCGTTCGGCGACGGTGCGCGCCTGCGCGTTGCCGCGGACCGCCGCGGCAACGGCGACATCGCCGGCGCGCCGTCGTTCGAGTCGGCGTTCTCGCTGACGCTGCTGCCCTCGCGCGCCGCGGTGCTGCGCATCGACACATTCGCCTGGCCCGACAAGGAACAGGTCGCCGCGTTCCATCGCGATGCGTTCGCGCGCCTGCGCGACGCCGGCGTCGACACGCTCGTGATCGACGTGCGCAACAACGGCGGCGGCAACGACGATCAATGGATCGACGCGGTGCTGCCCTACCTCGCAACCCAGCCGTATCAATGGGCATCGCGCTATCGCAAGAAGATCATCGAGAAGTTCCGCAAGGACGGCGAGACCGCCGGCGCCGTCGTCGACGGCCGCATCGAACGCGTCATCGAACCGCAGCCCGGTCATCCGCTGCGCTTTCGCGGCAAGACCTACGTGCTCGTCGGGCGCGGCACCTATTCGTCCGCCGTGCTGTTCGCCAACGTCATGCAGGACTACGGCTTCGCGACGCTCGCAGGCACCGGCGACGCGGCGCGCGCGCGCCAGAGCGGCGGCGTGCAGCGCGTCGTACTGCCGCATTCGAAGCTCGTCATGTCCGTGCCGCGTTTCATCCTTGAACGGCCCTCGGGCGCGGCGGGCCCGGCGCTCGTGACGCCCGGCATCGCGGTCGAGGACGATCCGCTGCAGCCTCGGCGGGCCGTCGATGCACTGCTTGCCCGAGTCACCGCGGCACGTTGATCGCAAACTGCATGACGGCCGCGCCGAACGCTGCATTGCGCCCGGACCGGACCCAGCAGCGAACGCCCAACACATTGACCAAACAAAACTTTTTCGGCAACCGCGATTGGCGTTGCGTTTGCTGCCTGAGACTGCGGGCCGGTCCGGTCCGCCCGCATGCCCTCAGGAGAATTCGCATGAATCCGATCAAGCCGCTTGCAATGGCCACCCTGTTCGCCCTCGGCGGCGGTGTCGCGCTGACGGCCTCGGCTGCCGCGGAGAAACCTCTCGAACAGACCCTCAGCGATGCGAACAAGGAAGGCCGCATCTGGGCCAGCTTTGCGCTGAACCGGCACCTCAATCCGTTCGAGTTCGACATCAAGGTCAACGGTGAAACCGCGACGCTGAGCGGCACCGTCGACGAATCGATCGACAAGGAACTCGCCGAGCAGGTCGCGCTCGGCGTCAGCGGCATCAAGAAAGTCGTCAACAACGTGACCGTCGATCCGGACTGGGCGCCGAAGGCGCGGCCGACCGGCGAACGCAGCTTCGGCCAGACCGCCGAGGACGCGACGATCACGGCGACGGTCAAGAGCAAGCTGCTCTGGAGCGAGCACACCGACGGTCTCGACATCGACGTCGACACCAACAGCGGCGTCGTCACGCTGCGCGGCAAGGTACCCACCACGGAAGGCAGGGATCTCGCCGGCCGCTACGCGGCGAACACCAGCGGCGTGCGCAAGGTCAACAACGAGCTCGCGGTCGCGACCGATGCCAGGCGCAGCGGCACGACGTCCGAGCAGCCGATGACCGATACCTGGGTCACGGCGAAGGTGAAATCGTCGCTGACGCTGTCGCGACCGCTCATGGACGACGACATCGACGTCAAGACGACGAACGGCACGGTCACATTGAGCGGCCAGGTCGAGACGACGCAGGAGAAATCGCTCGCGATCGAGATCGCCGACAACATTCGCGGTGCGAAAAAGGTCGAGGCCGGCGGCCTCAAGACGCGCCGCTGATCCGTCATCGGCGCGGCGCCGCGGGCGCCGCGCCTACCCCGCGCGGCGTCCGTCACGGCGACCGCCTTTGGCGGCGACCACGACTCACACACCGTGGTCGCCGCATTTTTTGGCCGGAGGCCCGAGTGAACGCCAGCACGCACGATGCCCAGCCCACTCCCGAGACGCTGCGCCGCGACCGGCGCCGCGCGCTGTTCGATCGCGTCGCCGGCGCCATCACGCACGTCGTCGGCACCTCCGGCGCATTCGCCATCGCGTTCGGCGCGATCGCGCTCTGGGGCGCAACCGGTCCGCTTTTCGGTTTCTCCGACGGCTGGCAGCTCGTCGTCAACACCGCGACGACGATCGTCACGTTCCTCATGGTGTTCGTGATCCAGCATTCGCAGAACAAGGACAGCATCGCGCTGCATCTCAAGCTCAACGAACTGCTGTCGGCACACCGCAACGCGAGCAACCGGCTCATCGCGATCGAAGATCTCGACGAGACCGAACTCGCGACACTGCGCCAGTTCTACTGCCGCCTCGGCGAACTCGCCGCCGAGCACCGCGGCGTCACCCGGACGCACTCGCTCGAAGAAGCGCTCGAAGCCCACGAAGAAAAAAGAAAAGGCCGCGAACGCAGTCTGTAGGGCGCAGCACTCGAAGGGCATTGCGCCCCACCTGCGACGCAGGCTGCGCTGGGCCGCAGGCGAACCGCCACGTCGCGTCGTCGATCGCTACGACGAACATAACGGCAGACGCGCCGAGACCGGCGCCGTTGCAACGCCCGTTGCACCGTTTTCCTTCGTCATGCGTTCTTCGCCGCGGAACGTCCGCGACGTTGCGGTTCGCTGCGCTCGCCGCAACCTGTGATGCATTGTTTCTTATGCATCAAATGGGAAATAGAAAGCCCCGGCCTTGGCGGGCCGGGGCTCCGTGTCGTGCTGCGAGGTGGCGCAGCGGACGCGGCGGGTGGCGTCAGTCGCGCGCCTTGTCGGAGGCGTCCTGGATTTCCTCGCCGGCTCGCTCGATGTCCTTGCCCGCGCCCTTGACGGTGTGGCAGGCAGTCAGCGAGCT
>NZ_DATIGT010000031.1:0-9369 GCF_035481375.1 Tahibacter sp. | reverse complement strand
AAAAGCCGCCTTCCAGTGCGCTATCTACGTTTCGGGCTCGAAGCCGCAAGGGCGCAATCGGCATCCGGAAGGCGTTTCCCTAAGGGAAAAGTTACCTCGGAAAGAATACAAGGGCGCAATAACCGAAGGGCATTGCGCCATTCGCGCGAAGCCGTCCGGTTTTCGCGCAGCCGTTTGCGCCTTTGCATCGCAGTGAGGCGACGAGGCCAGACCGGACACGGCGCAATGCGCTGTGCGAATGCCGGCGCAATGCGCTGCGCGAATGCCGGCGCAATGCGCTGCGCTTATTGCGCCCTACGTTCGCTGCGTGATCTGCCGCCTCGCTCGGACCCGATCGATGACATCGCGTGCACAAGTCTGTGGATGAAACGCTGCAGGCGTTGCAGCGCCTCGCTCGCGCCCGGTGTGCGCCGGTCCTCGCCAGAGGCCGGTTTTGCGCGTCGGAGCGGCCGGCTGTGGATAAGGATCGCGTCGCAGCCGCTGCGATCGCGTTCGCGTATCCACAGCGGCTGTGGAAACCCCCCGTAACAAGCCTGTGGATGGATTGCTGCAGGCCTTGATACGCCTCGCTCTCGCACGCTTTGCGCAAGAATTCGCCAGCAGTCTCGGCGCTATCCACAGGGCCTGTGGACAAGCGTGGGAACAAGTCTGTGTACAAGCGCCGCAGCGCGAGTGTCTGCGCGGGCTGTGCCCGCTTTGCGCAGAATTTGCTCAATCCGCCGCGCGGCGTGCTGAAAATTATATATAGAAACTAATGGACATGTGCGGTCCGAGTTGTCCACAGCCGCTGTGGACAACTGCGCGCACAAGCTTGTGGATGAAACGCTGCGAGCCGCATGGCGGCTCGTCTTCGCCCGGATTGCGCGAATCCGCGTCAGCAGCCGGCGAGCTTGTCGGCGAGCGCGCGCGCCTCGTTGGCGAGACCGGGGCGTTCGTCGCGCGATGCGCCGCGCTGGCGCGACAGGTTCTCGTCGAGCTGGCTGCGCAGCGCGCGGCAGGCCTCGGCCGGCACGAGCTGTTCGCAGCGGTCGCGCACTTCGACATAGGCTGCGGCGATCGCATTCGCGCCGCTGCCGTCGGCAACCGGCGGCCGGTTGAGTTCCGGTGCGGAAACCGTGGCGTTGTCGCCGAGCGGACTGCCGGGCAGGCCGACGACGCCGGCCGGTACGCGATAGGGCCGCGTCTCGCCGGTTTCGCTGAAATAGACCTTGTCGTTGTCGGCGCGCACGCAGCGGAACAGCACGGGCGGCGGCGGTCGCGGCGGCGGCGGTGCCGGCATCGCCGGCGGCTCGGGCCGCGCCGGCGCAGCGGCGACGGGTTCATCGGCGGGAACGGTGGTGCCGTCCTCGGCGACGATCTCCTCCGGCGGTGGCGGCGGCGCGCGGTCGTACTCGAACGAGCGGCTCTGCTGGTCGCTGCGGCAGGGTTTGTCCTGGAACGACACCGTCCCGTTGGCGTCGGTGCAGCGATAGCCGGTGTTCGTCGCGGCGGCGGCAGGACCCGCGCTGGCGGCACCGGCGGCGGCGATCAGGAGCAGGCGGAGGAGGGTAGTCATGGACTGCCGATTCTACGCCGCCGCCTCGCTTGCGGGACGAGGCGCATGCCGCAATGCTTCGCGCTTTGCCGCCGCGGATCCTGTTCATGCCCGACTTCGTCGATTTCTTCAGCGATACCAAGACGCGGCCGACCGCCGCGATGCGTGCAGTCATGGCCGGGGCGGAAGTCGGCGACGAGCGCGCCGACGAGGATCCGAGCGTGAACCGCCTCGTCGCGCGCTGCGCCGAACTGCTCGGCAAGCCCGCGGCGCTGTACCTGCCTTCGGGCACGATGTGCAACGAGATCGCGCTGGCCGTGCATTGCCGGCCCGGCGATGAAGTCATCTGCGATCGCACCTCGCACCTGATCGGCTTCGAGGGCGGCGGGCCGGCCGCGCTGGCCGGCGTCATGCTGACGCCGCTGGCCGGCGACCGCGGCCGTTTCGATGCGACGCAGCTCGCCACCGCGCTGCGGCCCGACCGGCCCTATGCGCCGCGCCAGCGGCTCGTCGAAGTCGAGCAGACCGCGAACCTCGGCGGCGGCGCGATCTGGCCACTCGCGCAGCTGGCCGGCATCGCCGCAGCTGCGCACGCGCACGGCCTCGCCACGCACATGGACGGCGCGCGCCTGCTGAACGCCGTCGTCGCGACGGGAATCTCCGCGGCCGACTACGCGCGCGATTACGACTCGGTCTGGATCGATTTTTCCAAAGGCCTCGGCGCGCCGGGCGGCGCGGTGCTTGCCGGCAGCGCCGAGTTCATCCGCGAAGCGAACCGGCTGAAGCTGCGCTGGGGCGGTGCGATGCGCCAGAGCGGCATCATCGCGGCGGCCTGCGACTACGCGCTCGATCATCACGTCGCGCGGCTCGCCGACGACCATGCCAATGCCGCGACGCTGGCGCGCGGCATCGCGACGATCGAAGGACTCGCCATCGATCCGGCGAGCGTGGAAACCAACCTCGTCTACTTCGACGTGACGCGCGAGGGACTGAGTGCGCAGCAGCTCTGCGCGCAACTGCTGGCACGCGGCGTGCGCATGGGCGAAATGGGCGCACGCACGGTGCGCGCGGTGACGCATCTCGACGTGGACGCGGCTGCCGTCGACAGGGCGCTCGCGGCGCTGCGCGAACTGCTGGCCTGAGTCTCAGCGGCGCCGCTGCACGGCCTGCGGCAGCGTCGCGATGCGCGCGTATTCGCCGCGTTCGAAACGCTGCGGATCGTCGAGGTGCTCGAGCGCCATCGCGGTTGCGTCTTCACCCCAGAACAGCGCCTCGCCGATGCGCAGCGTCGGCACGCCGAACACGCCGTCGGCGAGCGCCTGCTCGGTGTTCGCACGCAGCTGCTGCTTCACGTGATCGGCGGCGAGCGCGGTCTCGACGTCGCCGATGCCCAGTGCGGCAGCGGTATCGCGCAGTGCGTCGATCGAATCGGCCGCGCGGCCGTGCTCCCAGATGTGCGCAAAGACGCGTTCGACCGCATCCCAGCGGGTCCCGGCGGCGATCGACAGCCGCAGCGCCGTCAGCGGGTTGAACGGGTGCGCTGGCGGAAAGCGCAGCGGTATCCGCTGCCGTTCGGCGCGCCACTGCACGAAGCGATACGTGAAATCGCGCTTGCCCGGAATCTCGGCCGGCCCGAGCTGGCCGAGCGTGTCGAGCACCGCCGCGAACAGGATCGGCACGGGTTCCACGGTCGCGCGTTCGCGCAGCGCGGACAGCCGGTGCAACTGCAGCCACGCGAACGGCGAGATGAAATCGAAATACCACTGCACGTGCATGCGGACTCCTCGGCAACGAAGGACGGCGCGCACGAGCGCGCCGTCGAAAACGCAGAGCCGGATCGTAGCGGCGGCGCGACTGCCGCGGCAGTGCGGAATCAGCCGCCCTCGATCGTCTGCTTGAGCCGGTCGAGCGCCTCGCCCCAGGCGCGGCGCAAGCCGTCCGCGTCGTCGCGGTTCTGCAGGCGTTCGTGCGTGATCATCACCGTCGTCTTCGCGCCGGCCGGCGCGAACTTGATCTCGACCGGCGTCTCCGGCGCGGCATCGGGTTGCTGCCAGATCAGCTTGATCGTCCTGCCGGGACTCAGCTTCTTGATCTGCGCGCGGTTGCCGTCGGCATTGCGCAGGCTGCCGCCGTCGGCGAAGTCGAGCGCGTGGCCGCCGCCGAGCCAGCGGTCGAGCGCGGGCGCGCTCGCGAACGCGTCGTAGCAGGCATCGGGTGCAGCCTTGATGCTCTTGGTCGCGCAGATCGTGTAGCCCTTCGCGCGGCCGTCCTTCTCGACGAGTCCCTTGGCGGCTTCGTATTCGATGTTGATCGTCGCGATCCACCAGGGATCGAGCTTGTGGCCGTCGAGCAGGCGCTGGCCGATCTCGCGGCGTCCGAGCGCGGCGCCGCCCCAGCCGTCGATCTGCTCGAACCATTGCGCGAGCGTCCTGCCGGTCGCGGCGGCGGCCGTGCCGACGATATGGTCGGCCTTCAAGTCGATGCGCATGAGCGTGCTCCGGGCGATCAGTGCCAGAGGGCGAGGATCAGGCCGATCGCGGTGAACTGCAGCGTGTGATAGCCGCCGTCGATCAGGAACAGCTTCAGGCTCCGGCGCGCGAACAGGTAGTTCGTGCCGAAGCTCGTCGCGACCCAGAACAGGCCTGCGGCGAAACCGGCGCCGAGGCCGAGGTTCATCGGCGGGCGCGGACCGAGGAAGATCGCGAACATCCAGGCGGCGAGCAGACTCAGGACGAACGAGCCGCCGAAGATGCGCGCCATGTTGCCGCGCGCGAGCTCTTCGTCGCTGAGTCCGACCTCGCGCTGCCAGGCCTTGCCGAACAGCATCGGCGAATACCACAGACCGCCGAGCACGAAGCAGGCGGCGGTGGCGGCGAGTACGGCCCAATAGTTGATTTCCGGCATGGCACGACTCCTGTGTGGGTTGAGTGCGGCTACGGTAGATCGCCGGCATCGCCGGGTATTGGAAAAAAGTCACCTGACCACGACGCTGCCCGGGTCCGGCTGCGCGCTGCGCGCGAACGCGGCCGGCGGCATGCCGGAGAACTGCTGGAAATCGCGGATCAGGTGGGACTGGTCGTAGTAGCCGCAGTCGGCCGCGAGCAGCGCCCAGTCGCGCGCGACGCCGATCTGCGCGAGCGCGTGCTGGAAGCGGTAGATGCGCGCGAGCGATTTCGGCGGCAGGCCGACCGCGCGGCCGACGAGATTGCCGAGGTACTTGCGGCTGCAGCCGGCTTCGCGCGCGAGCTCCTCGGCGCGTACGCGGCCGCCGCTCTGATTGAGGCGCGCGAGCGTCCAGTGCACGAGCGGATGCACGCTGCGGCCGGTGATGCAGGTGTCGAGCAGCCAGTCCTCGACGAGGTCGAGTCGCTGCGCGACCGACGCGGTATTCAGCAGCCGCTCGCGCAGGGACAGCGCGCCCGGGCCGACGAGATCGAGCAGCGGTCCGGTGCGGTTCGCGAGTTCGGCCTGCGACCAGGGCAGCAGCGCCGCGGCGCCGCTCGCGCTGAACGCGACGCCCAGCAGCACGCTGCCGTGCGGCGCCGAGGTTTCGATCGGACCTTCGTGCAGGCCCGAGAACCAGATGTCGTCGAAGACGATGCGCAGTTCGGGTGGTCCGGGCAGGAACAGGTACTGCGGCGGCCCGAGATTGATCAGCAGATAGCTGCGCGCCTGCGGCAGGATGCGGTCGCGTTCGTAGGAAACCTGGCCGGCGCCGTGCCAGAGCTGCGCGACATGCTGGCGCAGCGCCGGATGCGGCCGGCGCATCGCGACGTCCCAGGCGCCCAGCGCCGAATCGTGATGGTGGATCTCGATTGCGCCTGCTGCCATGGCACCCCGCCCCCAAGGTTCGCGCGCGCCGATTATGGCGCGGATCGCGCGCGCTGAGCACCGGGCGTTCGGAGGCCGCGTGGTATCATCGCCGGGCTTATAACGAGAACATCGCCGGCGTGGCGTCGCCGGTAACCCTGACCTGCCACGCGGGTAATCACGGGGAAAGCATGAAAGACAAGAACGAGATCGTCAGCAACTGGCTGCCGCGGTACACCGGCGTGCCGCTGGAGGAGTTCGGCAAGTACGTACTGCTGACCAACTTCAGCAACTATGTGGAATTGTTTGCAAGGTGGCACAATGTCGAAGTCCGCGGACGCGACAAGGCCATGCCCTCCGCCCACGCCGATGGGCTCAGCATCATCAACTTCGGCATGGGCAGCCCGACGGCCGCCACGATCATGGACCTGCTGTCGGCCATCATGCCGCGCGCCGTGCTGTTCCTCGGCAAGTGCGGCGGACTCAAGAAGAAGAACCAGCTCGGCGACCTGATCCTGCCGATCGCCGCGCTGCGCGGCGAAGGTACGTCGAACGACTATTTCCCGCCCGAAGTGCCGGCGCTGCCGGCGTTCACGCTGCAGCGCGCGGTGTCCTCGACGGTGCGCGATCACGGCCGCGACTACTGGACCGGCACGGTCTACACGACGAACCGGCGCGTCTGGGAGCACGACGACGCGTTCAAGGCCTATCTGCGCCGCACGCGCTGCATGGCGATCGACATGGAAACCGCAACGGTGTTCAGCGTCGGCTTCGCAAACAAGATTCCGACCGGCGCGCTGCTGCTGGTCTCGGATCAGCCGATGATTCCCGAAGGCGTGAAGACCGAGGAAAGCGATCGCAAGGTCACCGGCGAATTCGTCGAGGCGCAGATCCGCATCGGCATCGATGCGCTCAAGGAAATCCGCGACGAAGGGCAGTCGGTCAAGCACCTGCGCTTCTGAAACGGCACGGCGGCGGCACCATGCGTCGCCGCCGCGACCCGGCCCGAACGCGGATCAGTTCTTCTTGACGTCGTCCATGCTCCAGTTGAACTGGAGCAGGATGACCGACGGTTCCTTGTCGCCTTCGAAGCGGACCTTGCAGTCGAAGGTCTGCTTGTATTCGGACGTGAGTCCCTTGTCGAAGACGATGTTGGCGTTGAGCGAGAGGATATTGCCGCTTTCGGCTTTCGCCGCGGCGGCCATGGCCCTGGGATTGAGCTCGAACGTGCGGCCGGCCAGCTTGTTCTTCACTGCGGCCTCGCAGGCCTGGGCTGCCGTCTGTTCGCGCCCGCCGCCGCAGGCACTGAGCAATACCGCCATCGCGAGTGCGACTACCGCTGCGCGCATCGACTGTCTCCCCTTCGTTGTCTCCGGGCCGGACGCGTCGGACTCGCGAAACGTCGCCCGGTGCGGCCGAACGCGGCCGAGTATATCAGCGGCATATGCATTCACCGTGCCGATGGCAATGTCGCTGACACTCAAATTCCGCGCCGATGCAACATGAACCGCCTGCGGGTTTTCCCGCATGCGGTCGCCGGCAAAACCTCAATAGCGCGGAATCGACGGGTCGATCTGACGCGACCACGCGTCGATGCCGCCTTCGACGTTGAACACCTGGCGGAAACCCAGGCCGCGGAAGTGCTCGGCCGCGCTGCGGCTCGAATTGCCGTGATGGCAGAGGAAGGCGAGCGGCTGGTCCTTCGGCAGCGCCGACAGGCGCGCGACGCTGTCTTCATCGAGTACCTGCGCACCGGCGAACGGCGCGGTTGCGCGGTCGTGCGCCGGACGCACGTCGATGACGGTGATGTCGCGGCGTTCGAGGCGGGCCTTCAGCGCCTGCACGTCGAGCGGCTGCACCGCCGGCGGCGCGTTCGGGTTCGTGATCGACAGGCCGCTGCCCTGTACCGTGTCGACCCAGTCGATCACGATGCCGCGGGCACGCTGTGCGGTCGTCGTATCCATGAGCACGTCGATGCCGTTCGCGTTCGCGCGGACCTCATGGCCCTCGGCCTCGCGCAGGAAGAACTGGGCCTGGAAGCGCGCGTCGATGCTCAGGTGCAGCGCGGCGTTGCCGGCGTCGGCGAGGCCCGCGCGCATGGCCTGAGCGGCGGCGTCGGTGATCGTGATGGTCGGGGGCGTGCGGTCGGGCTTGGGCAGGCCGAGCAGGTCGTGCAGCTCGCCGCTGTTGGCCATGCCGGCGACGATGTCGGCACCGCCGATCAATTCGCCGTCCACATAGAGCTGCGGAATCGTCGGCCAGTTGCCGTAGGCCTTGATGCCCTCGCGGATTTCCGCGTCGGCCAGCACGTCGACCGACACGTAGTCGTCGAGCAGGCCGTTGAGGATGCCGGCCGTGCCGGCGGAAAAGCCGCAGCGCGGCGCATGGCGCGTGCCTTTCATGAACAGCACGATGCGGTTTTGCTGCAGCAGGGAGTCGATACGCGAACGGAGTGCGGGGTCGAGATTCATGGGATTCCGGAAACGGGCAGGTCGCCGCCGATGATAGCGCCCGGGATATGCGGACGCCCGGCGCGACCGGCAAGGGTCGTCCGGCAACTGAGGGAAAACCCGCGTTGCCGCGTCGGATTCCTCTGAAAACGGCGCCGTCTGCGTTCGCTTTGCGTGCCCCTTCACGTTTCCGGCGCACGTTACAGGCTATTTGCAGCGCGCCGCTGCGCGATAATCGCGCCCGCTTTTTTTGCCTCGTCCTATGGAGTTGGGAGACCCCTATGCGCCGTTCGCTGCTCGCCCTGAGCATTTCCCTGGCCCTGTCCGCGGCTGCCGCCCAGGAATCCGCCCCCCCGAGGCCCGAGGCGAACGACCCGAGCATTCCGGTCACCTACGTCGGCACGAACGCGCGGGTCAGCCTCGGCGTCAACGACGACGGCGACATCAACGGCGAGGCGCTCGGCATCTTCGGCTTCGACGGCGACTCGGCCTGGATCGCGCAGCTCTGGCTCGCCGAACACGGCGCCGGCGGCGTGCAGCTCGACTACCACTGGCTGCTCGGCGGCAAGACGCGCGAAGACACGCTCGAGAATGCCGACGGCGTCGCCGTCGCGAAAGCCTTCGTCGCCGTCGACCAGAACATCTGGAACGACCGCAAGGCCACGCTCGGCGTCGGCTACGAGAAAAACGATTTCTTCATCGACGGCTACGTCTCGGGCGCGCTGACCGGCAGCCGCTTCGTCGGCAGCCGCACGAACACGACGGCGACGACGCTGACCGGCACCGAGAACGGCCACGCCTACACGCAGCTCCAGACGACGCGCGTCGTCACCGACGCATTCGAGCATCCCTACGAAAAAGGCATCGGCGTGCGCCTCGGTCGTCACTTCGACGAATCGCTGTGGCGCCTGCGCGGGGGCCTCGACTACGAGCGCGGCAAGTACAGTTCCGACCAGACCACGCTGTCGCTCGGTGTGGACAAGTACATTCGCAACACCGGCTGGAGCGTATCGCTCGATGCCGAAGCGCTGCGCAAGTCCGGCGACTTCGAGACCGACCGGAACGACACGCGCGGCTGGCTCAGCCTGCGCTACGAATTCGGCCAGGCCTATCGGCCGCGCGCGCCGTTCAAGGTCGAAACCGTCGCCGGCACGCCGCCGGCCGTCGCCGACGTGCAGACGCCCAAGCCCACCGTGATTCGCAATGACGTGCGCCTCGACGGCGATGCGTTCTTCGATTTCGACAAATCGGATCTGCGTCCCGACGCGGTCGCGGCACTCGACGAACTGCTCGCGAAAATCAACGGCACGACGCGCGTGAGCCGCATCACCGTCATCGGGCATACCGACAGCGTCGGCACCGTGGCCTACAACCAGTCGCTGTCGGAGCGTCGCGCCGCGAGCGCGAAGGCCTATCTCGTCGCGCACGGCGTGCCGGCCGACCAGATCGATACGCGCGGCGACGGCGAACTCAATCCGTCGCACGCGAACGACACTGCGGCCAACCGGCAGAAGAATCGCCGCGTCGACGTCGAATTCCTGACGATCGAAGAATCCACCGTGCCGGCCGTCGCGA
>NZ_DATIGT010000030.1:0-15182 GCF_035481375.1 Tahibacter sp. | reverse complement strand
GTCAGCGGGTGCGGCACGAGCCGCATCGCCGCGCCGAGCAGGTAGTACCAGACCGGCCCGAGATGCAGCGTGTTGTAGATGACCGGGCCGGTCAGCGGCCACTGCTGTCCTGCCGCGATCTGCTGTGCGAAGTACAGGTCGCGCAGCGTGTCGGGCGTGCCGGCCATGCCGGCGGCGGTCCACAGCTGCAGCAGCACCAGGGCGGCGACGACCGCCTGATGCCAGCGCACGGGCGTCGCGGCCGGCGACGGCGGCGCGGCGGCCGCCGCGGCGGGACTCACCGCTGCGGATCCTGCACGCGGAAATCCTTCGAGCGACGCTGGATCAGGTTCAGCGCGAAGCGGTCGGGCAGCAGCTTGACCAGTCCCTTGATCGCGCGGTTCACGCGGCCGGTCACGTAGACGATCTCGCCGCGCTCCATCGCCGCGAGCCCTTCGCGCGCGACGTCCCCGGCCGTCATCCAGAGCCATTTCGGCATGCGCGAGACCTGTTCGCGCGAGCCGACGACATCGTGGAATTCCGACCATGTGAAGCCCGGGCAGATTGCGCAGACCTTCACGCCGCGCGCGGCGTTCTCGAGACCGAGCGACTGCGAGAACTTGATCATGAAGGCCTTCGACGCGGCGTACATCGTGTGCCCGGCCGAACCCGGCACGTGGCCCGCGAGCGAGGCGATGTTCGCGATGCGGCCGTAACCGCGCTGCTGCATGCCCGGCAGCAGCCGATAGGCGAGTTCGCACGGCGCGGTGACCATGACCTGCAGGAAGTCGGCATGGATTTTCCACGGTTGCGCGAGGTAGTGCCCGGCTACGCCGTAGCCCGCGTTGTTCACGAGCACGTCGATCGCGATGCCGCGGCGCTCGATTTCCTCGCAGAGCGCGGCGCTCGCATCGATTTCAACGAGATCGGCGCGGATCGTTTCGACGCGGACGCCGTGCTGCTCGCGCAGTTCGTCGGCGAGCGCCGTCAGGCGGTCTTCGCGGCGGGCCGTAAGCACCAGCGAATGGCCGCCGGCCGCGAGCGCGCGCGCGAATGCCGTGCCGATGCCGGCCGAGGCGCCGGTGACGAGAGCCCAGCGGGCGGTAGTGGACGTCATGACATTCCCTGCGCGAAAGCGGCCGGTCGCCGCGGGCGAAGTCGCGATTCAACCCGAGACCCCGGTCCGTCGCAACGGCGCATTGCGCGGGCGCGGGCGCGTCGCTATTCTTCGCGCCCTTTCGCGGGAACGGACCCGATGCGACGCAAGCTCGTGGCAGGCAACTGGAAGATGCACGGCAGCGCCGCGACCGCGGCCGAGCTCGTGCGCGCCATTGCCGCCGGCATGCCCGCATCGATCGATGTCGCGGTGTTTCCACCCTCGGTCTACGTCGCCGGGCTCGTCGCCTCCCGCGCGGGCGCGCTCGCGTTCGGCGTGCAGGACGTCAGCGAGCACGCGCAGGGCGCCTATACCGGCGAACTCGCCGCGGCCATGGCGGCCGACGTGGGCTGCCGCTACGCGCTGGTCGGTCATTCCGAGCGGCGCCAGCATCATGCCGAGTCGAACGAACGCGTCGCCGCGAAGTTCGCCCAGGCACAGGCGGCCGGGCTCGTGCCGGTGCTCTGCGTCGGCGAGACGCTGGACCAGCGCGAGGCCGGCCAGACGGAAGCGGTCGTCGGTGCGCAGGTCGAGGCGGTCGTGAAGGCCTGCGGCATCGCCGCGTTCGGCAATGCCGTCGTCGCGTATGAACCGGTCTGGGCGATCGGTACCGGCCGTACCGCGACCGCGGAACAGGCGCAGGCGGTTCATGCATTCATCCGTAGCCAACTCGCATTTCACGATGCTACACTCGCCAACTCGCTGCGCTTGCTCTACGGCGGCAGCGTAAAACCGGCCAATGCCGCCGAGCTTTTCGCTCAGGCCGACGTGGACGGCGGATTGATAGGCGGCGCCTCTCTGGTGGCGGCCGATTTCCTCAAGATTTGTGAGGCTGCGCTCTAAGCGCGGCCGGGCTGGATCGAGATGCTGCTTACGATCTTCAATGTGTTTTACATCTTGATCGCGGTGGCGATGGTGGCGCTGATCCTTCTGCAGCGCGGCGCCGGCGCAGACGCGGGTTCGGGTTTCGGCTCGGGCGCGTCCGCTACGGTGTTCGGCGCGCGCGGTTCGGCGAACTTCCTGTCGCGTGCCACGGCGGTCCTGGCCAGTTTGTTCTTCCTGCTCAGTCTGGGCATGGGCATGTACCTCGGCGGTGGCATGGCTCCCAAGCCGCAGACCGATCTGGGTATCATGTCCGGCAACGAAGTGCCCGCCGCTCCCGTGAAAGCTCCTGAAGCGACGCCGCCTGCCGGCGACGTGCCGCAGGCGTCGGTACCGGCCCCGGCGGCGACCACCGAAGTGCCCGCGACGCCCCAGCCCGCTACTCCTGCCGTCGCCACGAAGGGCGACGACAAGACCGAAGCCAAGGCGGACGAGTCGAAGAAGAACTAGTTGGAACACAATGCCCAGATGGCGGAATTGGTAGACGCACTACCTTGAGGTGGTAGCGACTTAGGTCGTGGGGGTTCGAGTCCCCCTTTGGGCACCAATCTAGTTACGGTCGTGCGGGCTTCAGCACACTGCGCACGGCCGCTGATGCATCGGTGATCGATGCGGAGGTTCGCGGACTCGTGCTTGCCGAATATTGGCCAATCCTGCTTTTCCTCGTCGTCGCCACGGGCCTTGGCCTGGTTCTCCTGGCGGTCGGCACCGTTCTCGGACCCAAGCGTCCCGACACCCAGAAACGATCGGCGTACGAATGCGGCTTCGAAGCCTTCGAAGACGCGCGCATGAAATTCGACGTGCGCTACTACCTGATCGCCATCCTGTTCATCATCTTCGATCTGGAAATCGCCTTCCTGTTTCCGTGGGCGGTCGTCTTCAAGCAGATCGGCATCGTCGCGTTGATCGAAATGGGCCTGTTCCTGGCTCTGCTCGTCGTCGGCTTCGTCTACGTCTGGAAGAAGGGAGCCCTCGAATGGGAATGACCGACAGCCTCAGCCGGGTCATGCACAACCCGGTTCCGGTTTCCACCGTCGACGACATCCTGCGACCCGACGGTGACAACCCGCTGATCGAGCGCGGCTTCGCCGTTACCTCGGCCGACGCGCTCATCAACTGGGCGCGCACCGGTTCGATGTGGCCGATGACGTTCGGTCTCGCGTGCTGCGCCGTCGAAATGATGCATGCGGGTGCGTCGCGCCTCGACCTCGACCGCTACGGCGTCGTGTTTCGACCGAGTCCGCGCCAGTCCGACGTCATGATCGTGGCCGGCACGCTGGTCAACAAGATGGCCCCGGCGCTGCGCAAGGTCTACGACCAGATGCCCGATCCGAAATGGGTCATCTCCATGGGCTCGTGCGCGAACGGCGGCGGCTACTACCACTATTCCTACGCGGTGGTGCGCGGCTGCGATCGTATCGTGCCGGTCGACATCTATGTGCCGGGCTGTCCGCCGACGGCCGAAGCGCTGGTCTACGGCATTCTGCAGCTGCAGAAAAAGATTCGCCGCACCAACACCATCGCGCGCTAACGGAAACTCCGCATGAGCGAGAACCTGCCTACCACGCTGGCGCAGCGCCTTACCGCGCGCTTCGGCGCCGACGTCGTTGCCGTGACCGAGTGGCGCGGCGAAACCACGCTCGAAGTCCTGCCGCAGCACTGGCTTTCCGTGATCCAGGCACTGCGTGACGAAGCCGAGTTCCGCTTCGAGCAGGCTGTCGACGTCTGCGGTCTGGACTACCTGAGCTACGGTCAGACCGAGTGGGACACGACCGACGTCTCGAACCAGGGCTTTTCGCGCGGCGTCGAAGGGCAGGGGCCGGGCCGCTTCCGCTGGTCGGAGCGTCCGCGCGTCGCGCCGCACGCCAAGCGTTTCGCCGTCGCCGTGCAATTGCTGTCGATCACGCACAACGCGCGCCTGCGCGTCAAAGGCTACTGTGCCGACGACGCGCTGCCGATCATGCCGTCGCTGACGGGGCTTCATCCGGGCGTGAACTGGTTCGAGCGGGAGGCGTTCGACCTCTACGGCATCGTGTTCGAAGGCCATCCGGACCTGCGCCGGATCCTGACCGACTACGGTTTCGTCGGCCATCCGTTCCGCAAGGATTTCCCGCTGATCGGCAACGTCGAAGTGCGTTACGACAGCGAAAAACAGCGCGTCATCTACGAGCCGGTCAGCATCGACCCGCGCGTGCTCGTGCCGCGCGTGATCCGCGACGACTCGCGCTACGACCAGGCCCAGGCCGAAGCGGCCGCCGGCGCGGCTGCGGGGAAGTAAGTCATGCAGGAAATCCGCAACTACACGATCAACTTCGGCCCGCAGCATCCGGCGGCCCACGGCGTGCTGCGCCTCGTGCTCGAAATGGACGGCGAGACCATCATGCGCGCCGATCCGCACATCGGCCTGCTGCATCGCGGCACCGAGAAGCTGGCCGAGTCCAAGCCGTTCAACCAGTCGATCGGCTACATGGACCGTCTCGACTACGTGTCGATGATGTGCAACGAGCACGCCTACGTGCGTGCGATCGAAAAGCTCGTCGGCGTCGAAGCGCCGATTCGTGCGCAGTACATCCGCACGATGTTCGACGAGATCACGCGCATCCTGAACCACCTGATGTGGATCGGCTCGAACGCGCTCGATCTCGGCGCGATGGCCGTGTTCCTCTACGCGTTCCGCGAACGTGAAGAGCTCATGGACTGCTACGAGGCGGTCTCCGGCGCGCGCATGCACGCGACGTATTACCGTCCGGGCGGCGTCTATCGCGATCTGCCCGACCGCATGCCGCAGTACAGGGAATCTCGCTGGCACAAGGGCGGCGATCTCAAGCGCATGAACGAGTGGCGCGAAGGATCGATGCTCGATTTCCTCGAAGCCTTCTGCAAGGACTTCTACACCAAGGTCGACGAATACGAGACCCTGCTGACCGACAACCGCATCTGGAAGCAGCGCACTGTCGGCATCGGCGTCGTGACGCCGGAACAGGCGTTCGCCTGGGGCATGTCGGGTCCGATGCTGCGCGGCTCGGGCATCGCCTGGGATCTGCGCAAAAAGCAGCCCTATGCGGCTTATGCCCATGTGGATTTCGACATCCCGCTCGGCACGAAGGGCGACTGCTACGACCGTTACCTCGTGCGCGTCGAGGAGATGCGCCAGTCCAATCGCATCATCGAGCAGTGCGTGAAGTGGCTCCGGGCCAATCCGGGGCCGGTCATGATCGAAAACTTCAAGGTCGCTCCGCCGTCCCGCGAGGAGATGAAGGACGACATGGAAGCGCTGATCCATCACTTCAAGCTGTTCACCGAAGGCTACTGCGTGCCGGCCGGCGAAACCTACAGCGCGGTCGAAGCGCCGAAGGGCGAGTTCGGCATCTATCTGGTTTCCGACGGCGCGAACAAGCCGTTCCGCCTCAAGGTGCGAGCGCCGGGCTTTGCCCATCTGTCGTCGATGGACGAGATCGTACGCGGCCACATGCTGCCCGACGTCGTCGCGATGATCGGTACCTACGACGTCGTGTTCGGCGAAATCGACCGCTGAGCGACGGGAGCACATCATGAAAGCCACTGGCACCTACAACCAGGTCAAGGATGTCGACCCGCAGGTCGCGCTGACCGAGAAGACGCGCCACCACATCGACCACTGGGTGTCGAAGTTTCCGCCGGACCGCAAGCGCTCGGCGCTGATCCAGGGCCTCATGGCCGCGCAGGAACAGCAGGGCGGCTATCTGACCGACGAACTCACCACGGCCGTCGCGAAGTATCTCGACCTGCCGACGGTCTGGGCCTACGAGGTCGCGAGCTTCTACTCGATGTTCGAGACCTCGCCGGTCGGCCGCAACAACGTCGCGATCTGCACCAACATCTCGTGCTGGCTCAACGGCGCGGAAGACGTCGTGCGCCACTGCGAGAAAAAGCTCGGCGTGAAGCTCGGCGAATCGACGGCCGACGGCCGCATCTACCTCAAGCAAGAGGAAGAATGCCTCGCCGCCTGCTGCGGCGCGCCGATGATGGTCGTCAACGGCCACTACCACGAGAACCTGACCACTGAAAAAGTGGATCAGATCCTCGACGGCCTGAAGTGAGGCAGGACATGGCATCGCACTCCACCGGCCCGGTAGGCCCCGCCCCGCAGGATCATCAGGTCGTCTACACGACGCTGCATTTCGACAAGCCCTGGGCGCTCGACAATTACCTGAAGGTCGACGGCTATCAGGCGTGGAAGAAGATCCTCGCCGAGAAGCCCGATCCGGCGGCGGTCATCGAGGAAATCAAGAAGTCCTCGCTGCGCGGCCGCGGCGGCGCGGGCTTCCCGACCGGCCTGAAGTGGTCGTTCATGCCGCGCACGGCGCCGGGGCAGAAGTACATTCTTTGCAATTCGGACGAGTCCGAGCCGGGCACCTGCAAGGACCGCGACATCCTGCGCTTCAATCCGCATTCGGTCGTCGAAGGCCTCGCGATCGCGTGCTACTGCACCGGTTCGACGGTCGCCTACAACTACCTGCGCGGCGAGTTCCACCACGAGCCGTTCGAGCACTTCGAGGAAGCGCTCAAGGAAGCCTACGCCGCGGGTCTGCTCGGCAAGAACATCCAGGGTTCGGGCATCGACGTCGACATCCACACCGCGCTCGGCGCCGGCGCCTACATCTGCGGCGAAGAAACCGCGCTGATGGAATCGCTCGAAGGCAAGAAGGGCCAGCCGCGCTTCAAGCCGCCGTTCCCGGCCGGCTTCGGTCTGTACGGCCGCCCGACGACGATCAACAACACCGAGACCTATGCGTCGGTGCCGGCCATTCTGCGCAACGGCGCGGAGTGGTTCCTCAATCTCGGCAAACCGAACAACGGCGGGCCGAAGATCTTTTCCGTTTCGGGACATGTAGCGAAACCGGGCAACTACGAGATCCGCCTCGGCACGCCGTTCAAGGATCTGCTCGCGCTCGCCGGCGGCATGCGTCCGGGCCGTCAGCTCAAGGCCGTGATTCCGGGCGGTTCGTCGATGCCGGTGCTGCCGGCGGCGACCATGCTCGAATGCACCATGGACTACGACTCGATCCAGAAGGCCGGCTCCGGCCTGGGTTCGGGCGCGGTCATCGTCATGGACGATTCGACCTGCATGGTGCGCGCCTGCCAGCGCATCAGCCGTTTCTACTATGCCGAGTCCTGCGGCCAGTGCACGCCGTGCCGCGAAGGCACGGGCTGGATGTACCGCATGCTTACGCGCATCGTCGAAGGCAGGGCCGAGATGACCGATCTGGCCATGCTCAAGCAGGCTGCCGGCCAGATCGAGGGGCACACGATCTGCGCGTTCGGCGAAGCCGCTGCGTGGCCGGTGCAGGGCATGCTGCGGCATTTCTGGCACGAATTCGAATATTTCATCGTCAACAAGCGCTCGCTCGTCGACGACCAGCCCGGCAAGGCCGCTTGAGGACGAACGACGCATGAGCGCCCAGCCCGTGAACCCGAACACGCCGCCCGATCACGTCAACATCGAGATCGACGGCAAGGCGATGACCGCGCCGAAAGGCTCGATGATCATCCACGCCGCCGACAAGGCCGGCGTGCCGATTCCGCGTTTCTGCTACCACGACAAGCTGCCGATCGCGGCGAACTGCCGCATGTGCCTCGTCGAGGTCGAGAAGTCGCCCAAGCCGATGCCCGCCTGCGCCACGCCGGTCATGGAAGGCATGAAGGTGCTGACGCGCTCGCAGAAGGCGCTGAGCTCGCAGCGCAACGTCATGGAGTTCCTGCTGATCAACCATCCGCTCGACTGCCCGATCTGCGATCAGGGCGGCGAGTGCGAACTGCAGGACGTGTCGATGGGCTACGGCCGCTCGGTCAGCCGCTTCGTCGAGCGCAAGCGTTCGGTCGCCGACGAGGACATCGGCCCGCTGATCGCGACGGAGATGACGCGCTGCATCCAGTGCACGCGCTGCGTGCGCTTCGTCGGCGAGGTCGCGGGCACCTACGAGCTCGGCGGCATGAGCCGCGGCGAGAACCTCGAGATCGGCACCTACGTCGGCAAGACGATCGAGAGCGAGATCGGCGGCAACATCATCGACGTCTGCCCGGTCGGCGCGCTGACGAACAAGCCGTTCCGCTTCCAGGCACGTGCCTGGGAGCTGATCGCGCGCGAAAGCCTCGGCTATCACGACGCGCAGGGTTCCAATGTCTGGCTGCACACACGCCGCGGCGAAGTGCTGCGCCACGTGCCGCGCGACAACGAAGCGATCAACGAATGCTGGCTGTCGGACCGCGACCGCTACAGCCACCAGGGCCTCTACGCCGCCGATCGCGCGACGCAGCCGCTGCTCAAGAAGAACGGCGAATGGACCGTCGTCGGCTGGGACGAGGCGCTGTCGGCCGTCGCCGACAAGCTCAAGGCCGTGCGCGGCGACGATCTCGGCGCGCTCGTGCATCCGGCGACGTCGAACGAGGAGGGCCACCTGCTCGCCGAACTCGTGCGCGCGCTCGGCACCAAGCACATCGATCACCGCCTGCGCCAGCTCGATTTCAGCGACGCGGCTGCGGGCTTCGGTTTCGCCACGCCGGTCGCCGACATCGAGAAGGCCGGCGCAGTACTGCTGTTCGGCTCGAACCTGCGTCACGAACTGCCGCTCGCGAACCACCGCGTGCGCAAGGCGGCCAAGCGCGGCGCGAAGGTGCATGCGCTCAATCCGATCGCGTTCGATTTCAACTACGACCTGACGACCTCGCTCGTCGTCGCGCCGGCCGTGCTGGCCGACGAGGCGGTGAAGCTCGCGAAGGCCGCGCTCGACCTCGGCGGCGAAGCGCCGGCCGAACTCGCGGCGCTGCTCGCCTCGGCGACGACCGACGACGCGGCGCGCTCGCTCGCGAAATCGCTGAAGGACGCCACCGGCTCCGTCGTGATCTTCGGCGAAGCGGCCGCGATGCATCCGCAGGCCTCGCTGCTGCGCGCCTGCGCGCGCTTCGTCGCGCTCGCGACCGACGCGGGCTACAACGAAGTGCCGCTCGGTGCGAACGCGCTCGGCCTCACGCGCGTCGGCGTCGTGCCGGCCAACGGCGGCCTCGATGCGCGGACGATGCTCGCGCTGCCGCGCAAGGGCTATGTGCTCTACGGCGCCGAGCCGCCGTACGACTTCGGCGACGGCGGTCTCGCGATGACTTCGCTGGCCAAGGCCGATGTCGTCGTCGCGTTCACCGCGTTCGCGAGCGATGCGATCAAGGCCGTCGCGACCGCGATCCTGCCGATCGCCGCGCTCCCGGAAATCGACGCGACGCTGGTCAACCTCAACGGCATCAGCCAGACCGCCGCCGCCGGTGCCAAGGCGCCGGGCGAGGCGCGCGCCGGCTGGAAAGTGCTGCGCGCGCTGGCCGACAAGCTCGCGCTGCCGGGCTTCGAATTCACCGAGATCGCCGAACTGCGCCAGGCGCTCGCCGCCCGGCCGGCAGCGATCGCGCCGCAGGTTCAGGCCAAGGTCGCGAGCCGCCAGGACGCGAAGGGCCTCGTGCGCATCGCGACCGTGCCGATCTATCGCGGCGACGCGGTCGTGCGTCGCGCGGCCGCACTGCAGGCGCATCCGCTGACCAGCGGGGCAGGGCTCGGCCTCAATCCGCACGACGCGACCTCGCTCGGCGTCGACGACGGCAGCATGGTCAAGGTGACCGGTGCGGCCGGCACGGCGACGCTGCCGGTCGTCGTCAGCGCCGGCGTGCCGCGCGGCGGCGCCTGGATCGAAGCCGCGTACGTCGAGACCGCGGCGCTGCCGGCTTACGGCGCCGAACTCAGCATCAGCAAGGCATAAGCGCATGGACTCTGTGATCGCGCTGCTCAACACCTTCATTGCCGAATGGCCGACGCTGTCGCTCGTCGTCGGTCTGATCGCGCTGCCGCTGCTGCCGCTGATCATTTCGGTCGCGATGTACGTCTGGTGGGAACGCAAGGTCATCGGCTGGATGCACGTACGCATGGGGCCGAACCAGGTCGGCCCGCTCGGTCTCGCGCAGGCCTTCGCCGATGTGTTCAAGCTGCTGTTCAAGGAAATCACGGTTCCCGAGAAGGCCAGCACGTTCCTGTTCTATCTCGCGCCGCTGCTCGCGCTCGTGCCGGCCATGGCCGCGTGGGCGGTCGTGCCGATCGGCGATCGCATCGCCTGGTCGAACGCGAATGCGGGCCTGCTGTACCTGCTCGCGATGACCTCGCTCGGCGTCTACGGCATCATCCTCGCGGGCTGGGCGTCGAACTCGAAATACGCGTTCCTCGGCGCGATGCGCTCGGCCGCGCAGGTCGTGTCCTACGAAATCGCGATGGGCATGGCGCTGGTCAGCGTGCTGATCCTATGCGGCAGCCTGAATCTCTCCGACATCGTCAACGCGCAGGCCGGCGGCAAGGGCCTGTTCGACTGGTTCTGGCTGCCGCTGCTGCCGATGTTCGTCATCTACTTCATCTCGGGCGTCGCCGAAACCAATCGCGCGCCGTTCGACGTGGCCGAGGGCGAATCGGAAATCGTCGCCGGCTTCCATGTGGAATATTCGGGTTCGGCGTTCGCGATCTTCTTCCTCGCCGAATACGCGAACATGATCCTCGTCGCGTTTCTCGCCTCGGTGCTGTTCCTCGGCGGCTGGCTGTCGCCGGTGCAGGGCCTGCCGCTCGGCATTCTCGCGGCGCCGGGCTGGTGGTGGCTGTTCGCGAAGGCGTTCTTCATGGCCTTCCTGTTCCTCTGGTTCCGCGCGACGTTCCCGCGTTACCGCTACGACCAGATCATGCGCCTGGGCTGGAAGGTGTTCATTCCGATCACCATCGCCTGGACCTTCGTTGCCGGCTGCCTCGCCTATTTCGGCGGCGTGACCATCGGCCCGGGAGTCAACCCGTGAACCGCGTCATCAGTTACTTCAAGAGCCTGTTCCTGCTCGAACTGCTGCAGGGCCTGTGGGTCACCGGCAAGTACCTCGTGAAGCCGAAGTACACGATGCAGTACCCGATGGAAAAGATTCCGAAGTCGAATCGCTTCCGCGGTCTGCATGCGCTGCGCCGCTATCCGAACGGCGAAGAGCGCTGCATCGCCTGCAAGCTCTGCGAAGCCGTGTGCCCCGCGCTGGCCATCACGATCGACGCCGCGCCGCGCGCGAGCGACGGCCAGCGCCGCACGACGCGCTACGAGATCGACCTGTTCAAGTGCATCTTCTGCGGCTTCTGCGAAGAGTCGTGCCCGGTCGACTCGATCGTCGAGACCGACATCCACGAATACCACTTCGAAAAACGCGGCGAGAACATCCTGACCAAGGAAAAGCTCCTGGCTCTGGGCGATCGCTACGAGGCCGAGATCGCGGCCGCACGCGCGCAAGACGCGGCGTATCGCTGAGCGCGCAGGAGAACGCCCGATGATGCAACAGATCCTGTTCTACGCCTTCGCCGCGGTGCTCGTCGCCTCCGCGCTGGCGGTCATCACGCTGAAGAACTCGGTGCACGCGGCGCTGAGCCTCGTGCTGACGTTCTTCACGGCCGCCGGCATCTGGATCCTCGCCGAAGCCGAATTCCTCGGCCTCGCGCTGATCGTCGTCTACGTCGGCGCCGTGATGGTTCTGTTCCTGTTCGTGGTCATGATGCTCGACATCAAGCCCGAGGCGATGCGCGAAGGCTTCATCCGCTTCCTGCCGGTCGGCGTCGTCGTCGCGGCGGTCATGCTCGTCGAGATGCTGGCGCTGATCGGCCTGAAGACGCTGCAGGCCGTGCCGCTGCCGGCCAATCCGGCGGCCGCGGCGGGCAGCAACACCGCGTGGCTGGGCCAGGCGCTGTTCACGAAATTCCTGCTGCCGTTCGAGATCGCCGCGCTGATTCTGACCGTCGCGCTGATCGCCGCGGTCGCACTGACGCTGCGCAAGCGCAGCGGCGTGCGCACGCAGAAGCCGAGCCAGCAGGTGCTGGTGCAGCGCGACGAGCGCCTGCGCGTCGTGAAGATGGCCAGCGAAGCGCCGTCGAACGGAGAATCCGCATGATCTCGCTCGCGCATTTCATCGTGCTCGGCACGATCCTGTTCTGCATTTCCGTCGCGGGCATCTTCATCAATCGCAAGAACGTCATCGTGCTGCTGATGGCGATCGAGCTGATGCTGCTCGCCGTGAACATGAACTTCGTCGCCTTCAGCCGCTACCTCGGCGATCCGGCGGGCCAGGTGTTCGTGTTCTTCATCCTGACGGTCGCCGCGGCGGAGTCCGCGATCGGCCTGGCCATTCTCGTCGTGCTGTTCCGCAATCGCAGCACGATCAACGTGGCCGAAATCGATTCGATGAAGGGATAAGGCTTCCGATGATCACGCCCAAGCTCATTCTCCTCGTCATCGCCCTCGCGCCGCTGTTCGGCGCGATCGTCGCGGGCCTGTTCGGCAAGCGCGTCGGACGCGCCGGCGCGCACACCGTCACGATCGCCGGCGTGCTCGTCTCGTTCCTGCTGTCGTGCTACGTGCTGTACATGCTCGTGACCGGCGGCTGGGGCGTGTTCAACGAGAACCTCTATACCTGGTTCGAGGTCGGCCCGCTGTCCGCCCACGTCGGCTTCCTCGTCGACCGCCTGACCGCGGTCATGATGGTCGTCGTCACCTCGGTGTCGCTGCTCGTGCACGTCTACACGATCGGCTACATGCACGAAGATCCCGGCTACCAGCGCTTCTTCAGCTACATCTCGCTGTTCACGTTCTCGATGCTCATGCTCGTCATGAGCAACAACTTCATGCAGCTGTTCTTCGGCTGGGAAGCGGTCGGTCTCGTCTCGTACCTGCTGATCGGTTTCTGGTTCAAGCGGCCGACCGCGATCTTCGCGAACATGAAGGCGTTCCTCGTGAACCGCGTCGGCGACTTCGGCTTCCTGCTCGGCATCGCCGCCGTGCTGTTCTGGTTCGGTTCGCTCGACTACGCGACGGTGTTCAAGGCCGCCGACACGACGCTCGCCGGAAAGACGCTCGAAGTCATCGCCGGCCATCCCTGGGAGGCCGCGACCGTGATCGGCGTGCTGCTGTTCATCGGGGCGATGGGCAAGTCGGCGCAGGTGCCGCTGCACGTCTGGCTGCCCGATTCGATGGAAGGTCCGACGCCGATCTCCGCCCTCATCCACGCGGCGACGATGGTGACCGCGGGCATTTTCATGGTCGCGCGCATGTCGCCGCTGTATGAGCTGTCCGAGACCGCGCTGTCGTTCGTCATGATCGTCGGCGCGACGACGGCGCTGTTCACGGGCCTGATCGGCATCGTGCAGAACGACGTCAAGCGCGTCGTCGCGTATTCGACCCTGTCGCAGCTCGGTTACATGACCGTCGCGCTCGGCGTGTCGGCGTATTCGGCCGCGATCTTCCATCTGATGACCCACGCGTTCTTCAAGGCGCTGCTGTTCCTCGGCGCCGGCTCGGTCATCATCGCGATGCACCATGAGCAGGACATGCGCTACATGGGCGGCCTGAAGAAATACATGCCGATCACGTTCATCACGGGCTGGATCGGCACGCTCGCGCTGACCGGCTTCCCGGGCTTCTCGGGCTTCTTCTCCAAGGACGCGATCATCGAAGCCGTGCACGAATCGCATCGCTTCGGCGCGGGCTACGCGTATTTCTGCGTGCTGATCGGCGTGTTCGTCACGGCGCTCTACAGCTTCCGCCTGATCTATCTCACGTATCACGGCAAGGAGCGCTTCGTGGTCGAGCACCACGATCACGCGCATGGCCACGATCATCATGCCGATCATGGTGACGACCATGCCGACGACCACGGCCACCACGAACCGGGTCACCTCGAGCATGCGCCGCACGAGTCGCCGTGGGTCGTCACGGTGCCGCTGATCCTGCTCGCGATTCCGTCGGTCGTCGTCGGCTGGTTCGCGATCGGTCCGATGCTGTTCGGCGATTTCTTCGCCGGCGCGATCTTCGTGAAGGAAGGCGGTCCGCTGGCCGAACTCGCGCACGAGTGGCACGGACCCGGCGCGATGGTCCTGCACGGCATCATGGCGCCGCCGTTCTGGTTCGCACTCGCCGGCTTCGCCGTTGCGACCTACGTTTACATGTTCAACCGCAGCATCGCCGATCGTGCTGCGAAGATGTTCGCGCCGGTCTACAGCCTGCTGCAGAACAAGTACGGCATCGACGATCTGTACTTCGCGCTGTTCGCGCGCGGTGGCCTCAAGCTTGGCCGCGGCCTCTGGCGCGGCGGCGATGTCGCCGTGATCGACGACGGCCTCGTCAATGGTTCGGCCGCGCTCGTGCAGGGCATTGCGGCGCGCGTGCGCCGCGTGCAGTCCGGTTACCTGTATCACTACGCCTTCGCAATGATCCTCGGGCTGATCGTGCTGCTCGGCGGTCTGTGGCTGGCGGCACGCTGAGCGAGCAAAGGGAATAATGACAATGTTTGCCAACTGGCCCTTGCTTAGCCTCCTGATCTGGCTGCCGATCCTCGGCGCGATCCCGGTGCTGCTTGCCGGCGACCGCCGCCCGGGCCCGGCGCGCACGATCGCGCTCGCCGTCGCCATCGCGACCTTCCTCGTCAGCCTCGCGATGCTGTCGACGTTCTACGGCAGCGTCGCCGCGGCCGGCACGGCCGATCTCGGCCTGCTGAAGAACATGCACCTGCAGGAAAACCTGCTCTGGATCGACACGCTGAACGTGCGCTACCACCTCGGCGTCGACGGCATCTCGGTCGCGCTGGTGCTGCTGACGACGTTCACGAGCGTGCTCGTCGTGATCCTCGGCTGGGGCTCGGTCGACGAGAAGGTCGCGCAGTACATGGCCGCGATGCTCGTGCTCGAAGGCCTGATGGTCGGCGTGTTCTGCGCACTCGACGCACTGCTGTTCTATGTCTTCTTCGAAGGCATGCTGATCCCGATGTTCATCCTGATCGGCGTCTGGGGCGGCGCGCGGCGCGTCTATGCGACGCTGAAGTTCTTCATCTACACGTTCTTCGGTTCGATCTTCATGCTGATCGGACTGCTGTATCTGTATTTCAAGACCGGCACGTTCGAACTCGCCGAGCTGGCCCAGGTCGGCCTGAGCGCGAAGGAACAGGCATGGCTGTTCTTCGGCTTCCTGATCGCGTTCGCGGTCAAGGTGCCGATGTGGCCGGTGCATACCTGGTTGCCGGACGCGCACGTCGAGGCACCGACCGGCGGTTCGGTCGTGCTGGCGGCGATCATGCTGAAGATCGGCGGCTACGGCTT
>NZ_DATIGT010000029.1:0-9890 GCF_035481375.1 Tahibacter sp. | reverse complement strand
CCGGCGGAGGCACCGGTCTGCACGATGTTGTTCTCGAGGATCGTGCCACCGCCCAGCAGGCGCAGCACCCCCATCGAAACCACGGCCGCCGTAATGACGGCGGGCTTCGCCTCCGGCGAAGACCGCCCTACGTGCGGCCGTCGCCATGCGGTTCGTACGCGGCGAACGCCGCTGGAGTACCGCCGAACAACACGATATCGACCTGCTGCCGGTGATCACCTTGCCCGGCGCGGCCGTCGTGCTCGGCCGCGCCGCACTCGCCAGGCTCGACGTACCCGACACGGAGATCGACGATATCGACGCGCGCATCCGCGAACGCGATGCACAGCGGCTGCAGCTGGAAATCGCCGGCGGCATGGGCGCGGGCAAATCGCTGTTCAGCGGGCGCGCGGACGAGCAGGCGGGAACACGCAAAGAGCCGGGAGAAGTGAGAAGCGAGTGAAAGCGCAGCCGTCACCGGCATTTTCTCGCCCCCCCTCCCTGCTGCCCTTAAGGTTTTCGCGCCGCGTCCGCGTATTCGATCATCGACCGGGCAATCGCTCGCCACGATGACGACCATGAAACACGCATGGATTCTGCTGCTGTCGGCGGCATCGGCCGCGCCGCTCCACGCGCAGAACCCGATCTGGGTCACGAGCGGCGCCTCATCGGGCAGCGGCACGCTGCGCGCGGCGATCCTGAGCCTGAATCCGTCGACGAGCGCGCTGCAGGAAATCCGTTTCGCGATTCCGACGACGCCGTCCAATCCCATCGCCGAGGTCGTGCTGGCCGAGCCGCTGCCGCCGATCAACGGCACGAATGTGCTCATCAACGGCGACCGCGGTGCGGATTACGTCGTCGTCGACGGCAACGGCCGGCAGATCTTCACGGTCGAGGAGAATGCGACGACGACGGCGCTGGAGATCCGCGATCTGACCTTGCGCGGCGGCGCGGTCGTCAACAACGGCGGCTGCGTGCGCATTCGCCGCGCGGCGACGGCGACGACGCTGCGGCGCATCGTTGCCGACCAATGCAAGGCCTATCTCAGCGTGACGACGAATCCGGTCGTGCGCGGCGGCGCGGTCTATACGAAAGGCGCGCTGACGATCGAGGACAGCCGTTTCACCGGCAATCGCATCCTGTCGATGTCGGCGAACGAGGCGAGCAGCGACGCGAGCGGCGGCGCGCTGTTCGCCGAAGGCAGTCAGCCGGTCACGATCGCGCGCTCGCTGTTTCGCGACAACCGCATCTATCTCGGCAACCAGCTGCCATCGTTCTGCCGCAGCGGCAGCGGCGGCGCGATCGGGCTTGCGCTGACCAATGCGCTCGCGCAGATCGCCGACACGAGCTTCGTCGACAACGCGACGGCATGCCGCAATCCGACCGTGACCTACGACATCGACGGCACCGGCGACGGCGGCGCGATCGCGGTCTATGGCCAAGGCGGCGAGACGCGACTCGATGCGAACTATTTCCACGGCAACATCGGCAGCCGCGGCGGCGCGGTCGGGTTCCTGCAGCCGCTCGGCATGCTCGCGACGCTGACGAACAATACGTTTCACGAGAACACGAGCAACCAGGCCGGCGGCGGCGCGGCGCTGATCAACTGCTGCTCGCTCGCGATGACCAACAACACGTTCAGCGGCAACGTCGCGCGCTCGCCGGGCCTCGCGAACCAGCTCCAGGCATCGAGCAACGTGCTCGCGCTGTACAACAACATCTTCAACGGCGCGAATACGAACCGCGACTGCATCGTCTCGACCGCGCAGCAGAACAGCGGCCACAACCTCTACGCGAACGACGCGTGCTGGACGAGCGGCGACGGCACGAGCCAGATCGTCGGCGCGATGCCCTGGCTGCAGGCGCCGCGCATGACCGGCGGCTACGTGCCGACGATGATGTACACGAACGGCAGTCTCCCGGTCGACCGCGGCGACGACGCGCACTGCGCCGCGCGCGACGCGCGCGGCGTTCCGCGTCCGCTCGACGGCGACATCGACGGCACGAGCCACTGCGACATCGGCGCAGTCGAGCACAGCTTCATCGACGTGATTTTTCGCAGCGGATTTCAGGGGTGAGGAGGCGTCGGGCTTCTGGATTGCCGCGTGGCTGGGCACGAAACTCTTGCCTATCCAGACCGTCCAGCCGACTGGGCGACGAACCGTTCAGGCCCGACCGCCGGCTGCTCGCCTGGCGCTACGGACGTACGCGCCGAAACCGGCAATACACGAACTGCTGCACGTTCCCCGTCGGCGTCCGATGCGCCTCTTTCTCATGGTGCTGCAACACGAACGCCGTACCGAATTCGGCGGCGAGTTCGTCGACGCCGTAGCGGCAGACCGGCAGGCCGCTGCACTGCGTCGGGCCGTCTTCGGCGAACGTCGCGACGATGAGGTGGCCATCGGGGGCCAGCGCGCGCAGCACGTTGTCGCGATACGCGACGCGATCCTCGGCTGCCGTCAGGAAATGAAACGCGGCGCGGTCGTGCCAGACCGCGTACGCGGCAGCGGGCAGTGCGGCACGCGTCGCATCGGCTTCGATCCACTGCACGGCATCGCCTGCGGGACCGAGCCGCGCACGCGCCGCGTCGAGCGCCGCGGCGGACAGATCGAGCACCGACACGTTCGACCAGCCGGCGCCGAGGAGCCCATCGACGAGCGTCGACGCGCCGCCGCCGATGTCGATGATTGCGGCGTCAGGCGCGACGCCGGTGTCGCGGATCAGGCGCAGCGAGGTCGCCGCCTCCGGCTGGAACCAGCTGACGCCGTCGGTCGCCTTCGTCGTGTAGACCTGCTGCCAGTGCTGCTTCGCTTCCATCCCGAATACCCTTTGCAACGCCAAGGCAACCACTGCATCGCGGTTTTTCTGCGGTTACCGCACGGGCCGTTTCCTGGTCGCCGTCTTCGTGCTTGCCGGCTTCTTCGCCGGCGTCGTCTTCGACGCCGTTTTCTGAGCCGCCGCGTTTTTCGCCGGCGCTTTCATCGCAGGCGCCTTCTTCACCGCTTTCGACGCCTTCACTCTCTTCGCCGCCCCTTTGACTTTCGGCAACGGCATCGCACGCTCGGTCGCGAGCAGCAGCGCGCGCAGTTGATCGGGTTCGTCGAGCAGCTCGTCGGCGACCGGATAGTCCTTCGCGCCCGGATACGGCGGGCGTCCCGGCAACGCCGCCGTCAGTGCGGCCGTCTCGGGCGAGGCCTTGATGAAAAGACTGTTGTCGCAGGCGAACGCGACGACCTTGCCGCCGAGATACAGCGCGTATTCGCCGAACATCTTCTTCCAGGTCAGGCTGCTTTCGAGCCGCGACTGCTCGGCGATGTATTCGACGAACGATAGATCGGTAGCCATCGTGAATCTTCTCCAGGTTGCGGGAGCCGGCGGCGCTCGGGACGCGACGCCGAAGCGTGCGATGTTCCGTCAGTCGCCGACCAGCGCACCGTGCTCGCGCAACAACTCGCGCAGCACCGAGCGATGACAGCGCTGCTCATCTTCGCAATAGCAGCCGACCGAGAAGTTCGCCTGCTGCGACAGCGCGGCGAGCAGATCGAGCGTGCGGGCCGCATCGGCGGCGGCCATTTCGCGGCGGTATTGCTTCTTGAATGCGGCCCACTGCGCCGGTGTTTCGGCGCTCTGGCCGAGCTTCACGGTCTCGGGGTCGGGCGCCAGGTTCGGGAACCAGACGTCGTACCAGTCCTGCGCGGCGAATTCGGTCTTCGGCACGCCGCGCGGCGGACGCCGTACCGTGCCGATGCGCGTGCCCTCGCCGGGTGCGCGCGGACTGCCGAGCCGGACGACGCGAACGGCCATGCGATGTCTCCGCTGACGGCCGCCGGCCGTGACGCGGAGGAGTCTAGCGCAGGCGGCCCGCGCGGCAACGGCGCCGGAATGGCATAGCGCCGGACGCAGCCGGAGCCGCGTCTATACTCGGCCACCGTCCCCGCTCCGGAATCCGCATGTCCGCTTCCGCCGTCGCCGCACCCTACGATGGGAGCGATACGTTTCTGGGTCACCCCAAAGGCGTCTACGTCTGTTTCTTCACCGAGATGTGGGAGCGCTTCTCGTTCTACGGCATGAAGGCGCTGCTGCTGCTGTATCTGCTGCAGCATCACCGCTTCGGCGACGACTCGGGCTATGACGTGATCGGCGCCTACGGCGGCCTGGTCTACTGCCTGCCGGTGATCGGCGGACTGCTCGCCGACCGCTGGCTCGGCATGCGCAAGGCGGTCGTGTTCGGCGGCCTGCTGCTCGTGCTCGGTCATCTCGGCATGGCGATCGAAGGCACGCAGGCGCGCGTCGTCGACGGGGTCGTGCAGCGCGACGAGTCCGCGCTGCTCGCGTTCTATTTCTCGCTGTCGCTGATCATCATGGGCGTCGGGTTTCTCAAGCCCAATATTTCGACGATCGTCGGCAAGCTCTACGCGCCGGAAGATCCGCGCCGCGATTCGGGTTTCGCGCTGTTCTATGCGGGCATCAATCTCGGTTCGCTGCTGGCCTCGATCATCTGCGGCTATCTCGGCCAGACGCTGGGCTGGGCCTACGGCTTCGGCGTCGCCGGCGTCGGCATGCTGCTCGGCCTCGCGCAGTTTCTCTGGGGCCAGAAATACCTGCGCGGCCATGCCGAACCGCCGGACCCGGCGAAGCTGAGCGAACGCGTCGCCGGCATGCCGCGCGAGTGGCTGATCTACGGCACGGCGATGCTCGGCCTGCTGCCGGTCGCGGGGCTCATGTGGGCGGTCGCGAACGGCGCGTTCAAGCTGGGCGGCGCGCTGACGCCGGCGCTCGCGCTGATGCTGCTGATGATGCTGGCCGTGCTGGTCTGGTTCTTCTGGTTCATCGCGACGCAGTGCGACCGCGTGCAGCGGCATCAGATGATCGCGCTGATCTCGATGATCGCGATGTGCCTCGTGTTCTTCACGCTGTACGAGCAGACCTACGGCTCGTGGGTGACCTTCACAGACCGCCTGCTGACCAAGGACATCGTGCCGTCGCTGGTGCAGCCCACGCCCGCGCTGAACTGGACCGGCGACTGGCTCGCGAACCTGCGGCTGTTCGCGCGGACGACGCCCTGGTCGATCGTCGTGCTGGTACTCGCGCCGGGCGCCTTCGTGGTCGCCGCGCGGCTGTCGGACCGCGATCCGGCCTCGCGCGCGCCGCGCCTGCTGTTCGGCAGCGTCGTCGTGATCACGCTCGTGCTGCTCGTGCGCGACTCGCTCGTGCTGCCGCAGACCGCGGGCTCGCTGACCTATCTCGGCGCGATGTTCCTCGTGCTGCTCGCACCGCTGTTCAGCGGTCTCTGGGGCTGGCTCGACCGGCGCGGCATGGATCCGTCCAAGCCGGTGAAGTCGGCGCTCGGGCTGATTCTGGCCGGGCTTTCATTCCTGCCGCTGCTCTGGGCGGCCGAACATGCCGGCGCGAGCGGACAGCTGGCCAGCGTCTGGTGGCTGGTTCTCGCCTATTTCATTCTGGAACTTGGGGAAATGTGCCTTTCGCCGGTGGGCCTTTCGGCGGTCACGCAGCTGTCGGTGCCGCGCGTGGTCAGCCTGATGATGGGCACGTGGTTCCTCGCGACCGCGTTCTCGGAAACGCTGGCCGCGGAATTCGGCAAGCTGGCCTCGATCGAGATTCCCGACGGTGCGGCGCTGGCGTTCGCCGACGCCGGCGCGAAGTACGCGCATCTGTTCACCGTGATGCTCTATATCGGGCTGGGCTGCGGCCTCGCCGCGCTGGTGCTGGCGCCGCTGCTGCGCCGGCTCATGCACGGCGTGCGCTGAGCGCGGCATCGCCGCCGTCCGCGCGCAGGTTGCCCGCGATCAGGTCTTCGGCGAAGCCGAACGCCGTCGTCATGCCGAAGCCGTCGGGGCCGGGCGCAGCGACGGCGATCACGCCGGGGAGCGCTTCGACCGCGCTCGCCGCGCCGCTCGCGGCGAGCTGCGGCAGGGTCCAGAGCTGTGCGGCATGGCCGTCGGGCAATTCGGCCATGCGCTTGAGCGCGTCGAGCGCCGGCCGCGCGCCGGTCGCGGTATCGAGATCGGCGTCGGCATGGCCCGCGTCGAGCAGCAGCTCGCCGCTGCCGCTCTGCACGAGCCGCAGCGCCGGCGTCGCCGCCGGCAGATGCTTCGCCGCCGCGGCGTCGCGTCCGGCGCCGAGCGCGAGCGCGGCGGCATTGGCGACGATCGCACCGAGCCGGAATCCTTCGGGCTGCGCGGCGAGACGCACGAGCAGATGCCGGCGCGCCTCGGGTGCCGCGGCGACATCGGGCAGCAGTTGGGTCGTGTCGATGCCGCCGGCGACGTAGATCACGTCGGCCGCATGGCGCCGGCCGCCGCTCCAGACATAGGGATACGAGATGCGCGTGACCGCGTGCTTCCAGCGGAACTCGATCTCGTGCCGCGCGGCGAGCCACAGCGGCAGCTGGCGCAGCGCGACGCGCGGATCGACGAGCAGGTCCTCGGCCGAGAACAGCGCGCCGCGCAGTTGCCGCGCGGCGAGCCACGGCGAGCGCTTGCGCGCGGCGGCCGGGTCGAGCAGTTCGAGTTCGCGCAGGCCACGGCCGGCCGCGGCGTACTCCTGCAGCAGTGCCCACTCGCCGGTGTCGGTGGCGGGCACGAGGCAGCCGCAGGGGTCGTGCCAGACGTCGGCGGCTTCGCAGAATTCGCGCCACACCGCGCGCGAGCGCCGCGCGCGGTCGAGTTCGTCGGGATCGCCGACCGCGAGCGGCGTGACCGCGCCGGTGTTGCGCAGCGACGCGCCGACGGCGCGCTCGTGCCGTTCGAACACGACGACACGGCGTCCGCGCAGGGCCAGGGCGCGGGCCAGGGCCAGCCCGACCATGCCGGCGCCGACGACGATCGCTGATGCGTGAGGCATGCGCCGGATTCCGTCCGTGGGAATGGGAAAAACGGCAAAGTACACACGCCATGTGAGGCTTTGGTTGCAGATCGGTGGCGATCCGGTTGCAGCCGCGTCGCGGCGACTGACGTTTTCTTTGCGCGAGTCAGGGCATATAAGACCTTCCCCGCGAACTGCCGCGCACGCCGAGAACCGCCATGGCCACGATCACCGCCCGCCTCCTGCTGAGCCTGTCGCTGTGCGCCGCCGCCGCGGCCTGCGCCGAGGACGGCGCCGCGCCGTTCGACGCGAAGCCCGTCGTCAAGCTCAACGAACCCTGGGCCATGACCTTCCTGCCCGACGGCCGCCTGCTCGTGACCGAGAAGAAGAGCAAGCTCAAGGTCGTGACGACCGACGGCAAGGTCGGCGACGTCAGCGGCACGCCAGAGGTCGACTACGGCGGCCAGGGCGGCTTCGGCGACGTCGTGCTGCATCCGAAATTCGCCGACAACGGCTGGGTCTATCTGAGCTACGCCGAGGCCGGCGACGGCGACACGCGCGGCGCCGCGGTCGCGCGCGCGAAGCTCGTGCTCGACGCGAACGGCGGCGGCGCGCTAGAGGGATTCACCGTGATCTGGCGCCAGGTGCCGAAGAAGGAAGGCCGCGGCCACTACGGCCACCGCCTCGCGTTTGCGCCGGACGGGCATCTGTTCATCAGTTCGGGCGAGCGCCAGCATTTCGATCCGGCACAGGACATGGCGTCGAATCTCGGCAAGATCCTGCGCCTCAACGACGACGGCTCGGTACCGAAGGACAATCCGTTCGCGGCACAGGGCGGCGTCGCGGCGCAGGTCTGGAGCCTCGGCCATCGCAATCCGCTCGGCATCGCGTTCGACCGCGCCGGCACGCTCTGGGACGTCGAGATGGGCCCGAAGGGCGGCGATGAGCTCAACCTCGTCGTGCGCGGCGACAACTACGGCTATCCGATCGTCTCCAACGGCGATCACTACGACGGCAAGCCGATTCCCGATCACGACACGCGGCCGGAATTCCATGCGCCGGCCGTGAGCTGGACGCCGGTGATCTCCCCCAGCGGTTTCGTCATCTATTCGGGCAAGCGCTTTGCGGGCTGGGACGGCAACGGCCTGATCTCGGGCCTGTCGAGCAAGGCGCTCGTGCGCGTTGCGTTCGACGGCACGAAGGCGAAGGAAGTCGAGCGCTATGACATGGGCGAGCGCATTCGCGAAGTCGAGCAAGGTCCCGACGGCACGATCTGGCTGCTCGAGGACGGTTCGGGCGGCCGCCTGCTGCACCTGACGCCGAAAGCCACGGCCGGCGCGAAGTCCTGAAAAATCGGCGGCGCAGTGCGCCGCCGCTGATTCCGTCCGCCGCGGCCCGGCCGCGGCGGACGCATCACGTCAGTTCAAGTCGGGTCACGGTGCCGTGGCGGGCTTCGCGCCGATGTTCGCGTCGAGGAACGCGAGGATGCGCGCGTACATGTCCTCGACGTTTTTCTCGTCGTAGAAACCATGCCCCTCGTTGCGCTGGTAAAGCCATTCGTGCTTCACGCCGCGCTTCTCCAGCGCGTTGTGCACGCTCTCGCCGTGGACCGGCGGCACGCGCTTGTCCTGGCCGCCGACGATCAGCATGAGGCTGGCCTTGATCTTGTCGAGCTGCGTGATCGGCGAGCGCGCGGCGAGCGTTGCGGCGTCGTCGCCGACCGTGCGCTTGATGTAGTTCTCGCCGTATTTCGTGTCCTGCACGTCGCCGCGGCTCAGCATCAGGCGCAGGTCGTAGACGCCGACGCTGCCGATCGCGCAGCGATACAGGCCGGGCTCGCGGATCGTGCCCATGAGCGCGGCATAGCCGCCGTAGCTGCCGCCGTAGATGCAGATGCGCTTCGGATCGGCGATGCCCTGCTCGATCGCCCACTTCGTCGCGTCGGTCACGTCGTCCTGCATCGCGGCGCCCCACTGCCGGTAGCCGGCCGTCTCGAACGCGTAGCCGTAGCCGCCGGAACCGCGGAAGTTGACCTGCAGCACGGCGTAGCCGCGGCTCGCGAGCACCTGCACGTCGGTGTCGTAGCCCCAGTAGTCGCGCACGTCGAACGGACCGCCGTGCACGACGACGACGAGCGGCAGGTTCTTGCCCTGCTCCTGGCCGAGCGGCCGCGTCAGATAGCCGTTGAGATCGAGGCCGTCGCGCGACTTGAGCTTGATCGGCTCCATCGACGCCATCTGCTCGGGATTGATCTTGTCGGCGCGCTTGAGCAGCGGCGACAGCTTCTTGTTCTCGCGGTCGAACAGATAGAACTCGCCCGGATTCACGTCGCTGTACACGGCCACGATCGCGCGCTTGCCGTCCTTGCTGACCGAGGTCACGTCGACCGTCTCGCCCGGAAACTGCTGCATCAGCGCCGTCATCGCTTCGATCATCGGCGTCTTCTTGTTGATGACGCCGATCGCGGAACGGCCCGGATAGGCGCGCACGCCGACGACCGTCGTGTCGTCGAAATCGGTGATCAGCGCGTCCATCTCGACGTCCTTGGCCGACCAGACCGGCTTCAGCGTGCGGTCTTCGGACGACCAGGTGCAGAGTCCGCCGACCTTGCCCTCGGGCTGGCACGACCAGTACACGAGCTTGTTGTCGCGATCGTAGGCAAGCGGCTTCGCGCGGCCCGGCGTGCTCTTGCCGTCGAAGACGTTGACCCAGTCGCCGCCGTCCTTGTCGCGGTACATGACCTGCCAGTTCGATTCGACGTCGTTGCCGTAGGCGAACATGATGTTGCCGGCATGGTCGGCGAGGAAGCCCGAGGTCAGTCGCAGCGGCGACACGAATAATTTCTTCTTGGAACCGTCGTTCACGTCGAACTTGTAGACGGTCGGCGGCGTCGGCTCCGCGCTGCGTTTCCAATCGATCGCAAACATCAGGATGTTGTCGTCGTCGTCGCGCAGCTCGTCGATGAGGATGCCGCTCGCGAACTCGGGCTTGACCGCCTTGATGTGCGAACCAACCGTGTCCTTGCCGGCGCGGTAGCCGAACAGGATGTCGTTGCGTTCGCCGTCGGCGTCGACGAAATACAGCTC
>NZ_DATIGT010000028.1:0-21981 GCF_035481375.1 Tahibacter sp. | reverse complement strand
AGGCGGCGTCGATCGTCAGCGCGACGGTCAGGCCGGACGTTGCCGTCGCCGTGACGAGGTAGGTCGGTCCGCCGTAGCTCGCGTCGGTCGGCGCGGCAGACGTGAACGTGATGCTCTGCGGCGTCTGGCTGACTGCGAACGACTGCTGCATCTGCGGCGCGGCACTCCAGTTCGCGTTGCCGGCCTGATTCGCATTGACGACACAGGTGCCGGCGCCGATGAACGACACCGTGGAGCCGGCGATCGTACATGTCGCGCTCGCCGAGGCATCGATCGCGAACGCGACCGGCAGACCCGAGGTCGCCGTCGCGGCGACGCTGTACGTCGCGCCGCCGACGACGGCGGCGGCCGGCGCGCTCGACGTGAACGCGATCGTCTGCGAGGCCGCGGCCACCGCGAACGACTGCTGCACCTGCGGCGCGGCATTCCAGTTCGCGTTGCCGGCCTGGTTCGCGTTGACGAGGCAGGTGCCCACGCCGGTGAACGACACGGTCGAACCCGCGATCGTGCAGACCGAGGCGGCCGACGCATCGATCGCGAAACTGACGCTCAGGCCCGAGGTCGCAGTCGCCGCAACGGCATACGTCGCTCCGTTGAATACCGCGCCCGAGGGCGCGGTCGACGTGAAGCTGATCGTCTGGCTGCCCTGTCCGACCGCGAAGGTCTGCTGGACCTGCGGCGCGGCGTTCCAGTTCGCGTTGCCGGCCTGGTTCGCGTTGACGACGCAGGTGCCCGCACCCGTGAACGACACGGTCGAACCTGCGATCGTGCAGACCGATGCCGCCGATGCGTCGATCGTGAAGCCGACCGGCAGACTCGAGGTTGCGGTCGCCGCGGCGGTATACGTCGCTCCGCTCACGACCGCGCCCGCCGGAGCGCTCGACGTGAAGTTGATCGTCTGGCTGCCCTGTCCGACCGCGAAAGTCTGCTGCACCTGCGGCGCGGCGTTCCAGCTCGCGTTGCCGGCCTGGTTCGCGTTGACGACGCAGGTACCCGCGCCCGTGAACGACACGGTCGAACCCGCGATCGTGCAGACCGATGCGGCCGATGCGTCGATCGTCAAACTGACCGGCAGGCCCGAGGTCGCGGTCGCCGCAACCGCATACGTCGCACCGTTGACGACCGCGCCCGCGGGTGCGGTCGAGGTGAAGCTGACGGTCTGGCTGCCCAGCCCGACGGCGAAGCTCTGCTGCGCCTGCGGTGCCGCGGCCCAGTTGGCGTCGCCGGCCTGGCTCGCGTTGATCGTGCAGGTGCCGGGCGCGGTGAACGTGACGCTGCTGCCGGCGAGCGCGCAGACACCGCTCGAGGCCGCATCGATCGCGAGCGTGACCGGCAGGCCCGACGTCGCCGCGGCGGCGACGGCATACGCCGCGCTGCCGACGGCCGCTCCGCTCGGCGCCGTCGTCGAGAACGCGATCATCTGCGTGCCCTGCGCAACGGCCAGGGCATACGTGCGTCCGCCGCCGCAGCCGATCGTGTCGGTCGCGGTGACGGTGATCAGGTAATTGCCGACCTGCGCCGGCGAACCCGCGAGGTTTGCGCTGGACGCGCCGGTCGAGGTGAACGAAAGACCGCTGCCGGCCGGCAGGCCGCTCGTGACGGCGAACGCGAACGGCTGCGCGTTGCCGTTGGACGCGGTGAAGGCCTGGGAATAATTGACGCCGACGGTCGCGCCGGACAGCGTCGTTCCGGGCGTCACGGTCGTCGTCGGACAGGGCGCCGCGGCGACGTCGAACGCGAGCGCGGCGAGAAGCGCGAACGTCGCGCGGTACAGATGGCGATGCATCACGGTGCGCTCCTTACTCGACGCCGAATTGGATCAACGACACCGGCGTCGTGCTGTTCGGCACGACGACGAAATGGTCGAGGTTCAGTGCATAGTCCGACTGCGTCGGCTGCACGCCGGTCTGGCGCAGATAGCCGCGCACCTGCGCGCTCGCGGCCATGATCGGAGCACCGGCCGGCACGAAGCTGTTGTCGGCGATGCGATACCAGGTCGCCGGCGGAACGTTCGCCGCGGTCAGCGCCTGCGACTGCGTGCCGCCGCCGAGGAACCCGGTGCAGCCCGCCCCCGAGAACAGCCGCAGCTCGACCGTCGCAGCCACCGCGCCGTCGAGCGACGCCGCGGACGGCACGTAGAACGCCATGCCGTAGTTGATGAAGTTGATGCTGGTCGGCACCGCGAAATCGAAGCACTGCGCCATGCCCGAGGCCGCGTTCGGCGACGAGGGCGACAGCCGCACGCGCGAAGAACCGGAACTCGGCGCGTTGTCCACGTCCGGCGGCGACTGCCAGACCGGCGCCTCGCCGGCGCCGACCGGATCGGGCGCGGACGACGCGAACGCCGCCCAGGGCGGCAGCTGCGCATCGAGATGCGGATTGGGAACGATCGTCTGCGCGAAGAGCGCGGGTGCGATCGCAGCGAAGACCGCCGCGATCGCGACGGCGCGAACGACTGGTTGCATGAGTTACCCCTGAGTGGCTGAGCATGTAATCGCGGCGCACCGACGCTTTTCCCTCGCCGCACGCACGTAACCGCACCGAGTTTATGCAATGCGTTCGCGGTTTTGCTCGCCATTCGGGACGTTTTTGTCCCCTTGAACGATTTTTTTCGCTGCCCGGAAGCGCGCGTGATAGGCGGCATCAGGGTTTTCCGCTAATGCCTTTTCCGGCGGGTGAAAACCGGCTCCGGATATCCGCTTTGCGCGACCCGGCGCGTAAAGTCCGGCCGCCGGGATGCGCGGCGGCCGCGATCGCGCAGCGAAGGCGCCGGCCGCGACGAACCGCAGTGGCGATCATGGTGTGGGAACGCGTGCTGTTCACGCCGCGCGCGATGGAGCACAAGTGGGCGCTGTTCATCCACGGCGGCACGCTGATCCGCGTGCGTGGCTGGCTGCGTCAGGTGTGCTGCTGGACCGCGGCCCGCCGGCGGACGTGCGCTCGGCCGAAGGCGCCACGCCGCTGATGAACGCGGTCCAGTCCACGCGGCTCGACGCCGTGAATCTTCTGCTCGACCGCGGCGCCGATGCGAACGCGCGCGACGATCGCGGCTTCACGGCGCTGCATCGCGCCGCCGAAATGGGTCTCGTCGACATCGTGCGGCTGTTGCTCGAACGCGGCGCGGAGCCCGGTCCGGAAGCCGCGGGACACACGCCACGCGCGTTCGCGCAGGAGCGCGGCCATGCCGACGTGCTGGCCCTGCTCGACGCTGCCGCGGCCTCGTCGTGAACTGCCGGCGCGCGCCACTGCGAGATTGCGCGCCGCCGGATCACTGATGGTCATCCCCGCCGATGGAGCTGCCGTCATGCCCTTGCCCCCGCACCTGCGCCGCTGCGAACGCTACCTCGATCGCTGCCGCAGCCATCCCGACGAACTGCGCGTACTCGCGATCGGCGATTCCTGGCTGTCGCTGCCGGGCAATCTCTGGGACGGCCGGAACGTCGTGCAATTTCTCAACGACCGCCGGTGGACCGGGGCGAACGGCTCGCGGCCGATGAACGTGCTGAGCTTCGCGCATCCCGGCAAGGAACTGGCCGACATGTCGCGCGATTTCGATCTGCACCAGGGCCTCGGTTTCCTGCAGGAACTCGGCGAGCGCCGCGGCATCACGTTCGGCTTCCAGGCCGTCATCGTCACCGGCGGCGGCAACGACATCCTGCCGTTCCCGGAGCGGTTCATCGGCCCCGGCGCCGACGGCAACGGGACGGTCCTCCAGGCGCGGCTCGCCGCGGCATTGCAGGACATCCGCGAATCCTGGGGCGACCTGCTCGAACTCGCCGCACCGTGGCGCTGCCCCGTCATCGCGCACGGCTACGGCAGCGTCACGCCGACCTTGAAGAGCGGCAAGATCGTGATTCCGTTCAAGGGCATCGGCCCCTGGGTCGGCAAGCACCTGCTCGGCACGCTCGGGCTCCCGGTCGAGCGCGGCCGCGCGCTGATCGGCGAGGTCATCGACCGGCTCAACGACACCATGCGTGCGATTCCCGGACTGTCGTGGTTCGATGCGCGCGACGCCGTCGCGTCGATCCGGCCGTCCGACTGGCACGACGAAATCCACTTTTTCGAACCCGGCTGGGAGATCCTCGCGAAACGCTGGCTCGAAGCGATCGCCGACCACGTCGCCGCGCCCGTCGTGATGACCGCCGCACCGCGCGCCGCGGCGCGCAGGCGCGTCGCCGACCTCACGCCGCAGCGCAAGAACCTGAAGCCGTTCACGAAGGACGCGGTCGCCGAGGCCGTCGCTCGCGATGCGGCGAAGCGGCCGGCGGCGCGCAAGCCGAAGGCCGCGCGACCGGCTGCGCGGAAGAAACCGGCGCGCAAGCGCGGTTGACGGCAGCGCCGCACGTCGGGACTACGCCGGCCTTCCCACGGACCTCGGAACACCTCGTGGTTCGCGGGATGCCGGCCGGCCTGCCCGGCGATTCTCCAAAGTAGTTTTATTGCTTACGCAACATTCGCCTCAGACGGCGCGACTACCCCGTTCCTTGCATTGTTCTCGCGGTGATCCCTGGCCGCAGCGCGATACGTACGTACTGGCGATCCCCATGAAGACACGCTCATGGAGACCACGACCCGCACCGTTCGCCACCCTGAGGACAACGCCATGAATACCCGGATCCGCCTGTCGACCGCCGCCCTGCTGCTCGGCCTGACGCTCTCCCCGTTCGCGACGGCTGACGAAGTCAGCGTCGAAACCAACACCGGCGCGGTGCCCGTGCCGGTCGGCCCGCTCGACGCCGAGTTCATCAGCAAGACGATCAGCGTCCGCGGCGCGCGCACGCTCGTCATCAGCTATTCCGCCGAATGCCAGGTCGAGCGCGGCCATGTCGAATACGACATCGTCGTCAATCGCAGCATCCTCAACGTGACGTCGCGCCAGGTCGCACCGACCAACGACTCGCTGAGCGCACTGTGCTCCAACGACGGCGACACGACCGAGAGCAACCTGCGCGCCAAGACCGTCGGCGCGACCGTCGCCTGCACCGTCACGACGCCGGACAGCTACACCGTGCGCGTGCGCGGCCACGTCGAGTCGCCGAGCCTGCCCGGTCCGGGCGCCGTCGACGACCAGTCGCTCGTGATCGTCGAGCATCCGTTCTCCTCGGGCATCGCGCCGTGCATCTTCGAGCTGCCGGGCACGACGACGTCGGGCGGCTGAGCCGGCGATTGAGTCACCGCAGGCGCAGCGCCGCCGTCGCAGCGGGGCTGCGCCTGCGGCGGACGATCAGCCGCGGCGCGCGGCCTCGATCGTCGCAATGTCGATTTTTTTCATCTGCATCATCGCGTCGAACGCGCGCTTCGCCGCGGCGCGGTCGGGATCGGTGAACGCCGCGGTCAGCGCGCGCGGCGTGATCTGCCACGACAGGCCCCATTTGTCCTTGCACCAGCCGCAGGCGCTTTCCTGGCCGCCGTTGCCGACGATCGCGTTCCAGAGGCGATCGGTTTCCTCCTGATCGTCGGTCGCGACCTGAAACGAAAACGCCTCGTCGGGCTTGAACGCAGGGCCGCCGTTGAGACCGATGCACGGAATGCCCATGACGGTGAACTCGACGGTCAGCACGTCGCCTTCCTTGCCGTCGGGATAGTCGCCGGGCGCACGATGGATCGCGTTCACCGAGCTGTCCGGAAATGTCTGCGCATAGAACCGCGCGGCGTCCTCGGCCGTGCCGTCGTACCAGAGACAGACCGCGTTCTTGGCTACCATCGCGTTCTCCTCGTCTCGGATTATCATCGGCGTCCGCCCGGCGGCACGCGCCGGGCGTTCAAGGATGGAATTGTCGCGAGTTGCGCGTTAAGGGAATCTCTAAGCGTCGGCGTTGCGGCCGTTTCCGCAACACGCCGCGGGCGCCGTCGCTTCACGCCCTCATACGGCCGTCCGGCAGAACAGCAGATTCTGCGTCCAGTCCGGCTGGAACACGAAACCCTTGAACTGCGGCAGATAGTGCAGCCGCGCGTTGACGCCGTCGTTGCGGCAGGTCCAGGCGGCGCCGCCTATCGAGCGTTCGGTCAGATCCCAGGTGTTGGTCGCGTTCGGCTTGAGCACGAAGATGCGGCGATCGGGAATCAGGCTCGCGCCGCTGCCGGTCCACGATCCGCCCGCGATGACGAGGAACTCGTCGCGGTTGGGGTCGTAGGCGAAACCCGGATACTGCGGCCGCGCATTCGTGAGCGCCGTGAATGCCGCGGACGGATTGATCCCGAGCGTGATCTGCGCGTTGCCGTCGATCGGAATGCGTCCGATGCTCCACCCGCTGCCGGCGCCCTGGCTGTCGCCCCACTGCAGCGTGACGACCTGCCGCCGGCTGCTGTCGTAGGCGCCCGGAAACCGCACGCTGATGCCGCTGCTGGCCACCGGCGCCATCCAGGTGCGCGTCGCCGGGTCGTAGCGCCGCAGGGTCGATGTCCAGACGCGGCCGTTGGCGTCGACGCACAGCGCATAGTCGCTCGCGCCGCCGGGACTGGCCGGATGCACGCCGCGGCCGGCCCAGCCCGACGCGTCGGTGAGATTCGGCGGCGAGTTCAGCGCAAACGCGTCGTTGAAACCCTGCGGCGCCTGCGTCAGATCGTGCGCGCCGGGCCAGGTGTAGCGCGGGTTGAGGCGCAGCACCGCATCGATTGCGGGGATATATTGCAGCGAATGGTACAAGTGCATCGGCGACGGCTTGCCGTCGATTTCGTAGCCCCAGGTCGAAACCGGATTCGGCGTCGGGTTCGCGGTCGCCGTCTGGCGCAGCACCCAGGCCGGCGCATCCTGCGACAGGCGGATCGACGCGACCGCGTTGTTCGACGAGTCCTGATGGCCGCCTGCGGCCGCAACGACGAGCGTGCTGTCGCTCGCACGCACCGCGAATCCGCCGAACACCGGCAGCGGCCCGAGCGTCAGCGCGGTGCCCGGGATCTCGATCCAGGTGTCGAGCGGCGCGCCGGCGAGCCAGGCCGGCATCTGCGCCGCGCCCGTGGCCGGTGCGACCGACCAGACCGGCGCCACGTTCAGCGCGTTGACGAACGCGTTCCAGTTCGTCGCGCCGGTCATGCGCTGGTACGCCGCGAGCGCGCCGCTGACGCCGAAGCGCACGGCATAGGCGATCGCCGGCTGCAGGTTGCCCCACATCGCGCGTTCGCCCGGCATGATCTCGCCGCAGAGCGTGCCTTCGGTACTGCCGAGCCAGCCGTTCGGCGCGCTCGCCGTCGTCAGCGCCGCGGGCAGCGCGGCATAGGCCTCCGACCAGTTGGCGAACCACGGCCCCGCGCCGGTCTGGTAGTTCGGCAGCACCGCGTTGCTGATGCGCAGCACGTAAGGATCGCCGTTGATGTACCAGAAGCCCGACGCAACGCCGAGCCGGCCGACGATGCTGCGCGCGGTCCAGGCGAAGAAGCCCGCGAGCCGGTCGCGATGCGCGTCGGACATCGGCGCCTGCAGCGCGATCGCATAGCCGGTGGCCGCGGTGAAGAAGTCCTGCTGCCACGGCGGCACGACCGCCGTGCCGCCGTTGCCGTAGGTCGCGGCGGACTGGATGAAGCCGAACGGATTGTTCGGCTGCGCGATATAGGTGTCGTAGAGGTTGTCGACGTTGTACTGCATGACCGTGCGGAACTCCGTCGCGAGCGTCGCGTCGACATCGGGCGTCAGCGCGGCCGCCTGCGCCAGCGTGCGCCACTGCCACGCGGCCGCGCGCGTCTGCCAGGCGCCGACCTCGGGTTTGACGAGCCCCTTCGCACCGTCGCGCAGCGCCGCGACGGAGCCCTTGCCGAGATGGTTCGCCGTTGCCGCAAATTGCATTTCTTCCAGAAAATACCAGCGCCCGGTGACGACATACGCCATGAAGCCGACCGACGGGCTGTGCGCGCAGTCCCAGGTCCGCGGCGCGGCGCCGCTCGGCGTCGGCGTGTACGAGCCGCTGGCGCCGTTGTCGTGGAATCCGCTGCCGTTGGAAATGCCGAGCGTCGGATGGCTCGTGAAGCGGATCGGCCGGTTCGTGGTTTCGTCGCGGTAGTGGATCGGATAGCGCCCCGCGCTGAAGCCGTTGCGCACGACCGCCGCATACGCCACGCCGGGGCTCGTCAGATACAGCACGTCGTGCTGCGGCAGCAGGCCGATCGGCTCCTGGTAGCCCGACGCGGTCATGCCGTCGCCGTCGAACGTGAACGAACCCTGCTGCAGCGGAACGTAGGCGGCGGGCAGCGCCGAGACGACGGGCGCGTTCGCCGCGACGTTCGCGCGATAGGTCGGCACGAGTTCGCTGGCCATCAGATAGGCCGCGTCATGCTGCACGGAAATCTGCGGATCGCCGGCGAGCCAGTGCGACAGCGCGGCGCCCGACACCAGCGGCGTGCGGCAGTGGTGCGGCAGCGTGACGGCCGCGCTGAAGCGCTGCGTGCCACCGAGTGTAAAGGTGAACGTTGCGGCCTTGCTCGCCGGCGCGGCGACCTTGAGATAGCCGTTCTCGATCCACGGCAGCACGTCGACCGCGCCGCCGGCATACAGCCGCACTTCGAGCCACGCGACGAGATGCGGATCGCTGCCGACGGCCTTGCGGTAGATCCACGACGACATCAGCGGTCCGCTGATCCAGGCCGACTGGCCCGACTCGAACGCGAACGGCGCCGCCCAGTCGCTGCCCGACCACGACACCGTGCCATAGGCGCCGCAGGCGATGCTCGCCGTGACGCCGGTCGCCTGCAGATCGGCCAGCGTCAGCGCCGTACCCGATCCGGCGCTGCCGGCGGACAGTTGCACGAATGTCGGCGCGGCGTTCACGGCGCCGCGCCAGACCAACTGCGCGAACTTCAGCGAACCGTCGGGCCAGTAGTTGCGCGGCGTCACCTGCAGCGCACCCTGGTTCGCCGTCACGCTGCTGCCGGCCGGCACGTCGCCGCGGCGGAACGCGAATCCGAGCGCGACCGGTGCCTGCGCCTGCGCGCCCGGCGCGCGCACGCTGAAACCCATGCGGCCGCCCGGCGCCGGCTCGAAGCCGTCGGCGAACACGCGATCGCTGCCTTCGGGCGCGGCGAGCGCCTGCGCGATCGCGCTCGACAGCGGACACGCCGCGAGCCCTGCGCCGACGAGCATCGCCTTGAGCAGCGAGCGCCGATCGAGGTCGGCAGGCTCGCCGGTCGCGTCGCGTCGTGTGGTTGCGCTTGCCGGTTCCGATTGCATGGGCTGCTCCTTGAGAATGAACGTGGATGACGGCGACGCAGCGGGCTCGCGTGCGAACCGCGCGCAACGCGTATTCGTCGCCGGAATGTTCCTGCGATGCGCGACGCCGGTCGCGCATCGGTGCCGAACGCTGCGTGAGCGGTGTCCGGAGCACTGTGATGCGCTGCGCAGCGACGATGCCGGCTGCACCGGCGGTAGGAAAAAGCGTGCTGCGCGGTTCTGCGCCGCGCTGCAGATCGGTCTGCGCAAAAAGGGACTACAGACGCTCGGGCGCCGCGCATCCCTACCGCATCGCTCGCACGAGATTCGCCGCAGCGCCGGCCGCGTCCGACGTGCGAGACCGCGATCGGAAAAACGGCGCGAGAATCGAAGCGTATTGCGTCATCGCGCCGGGGTCCGGATCACCGCGTCACGGCGCCGCACCCCAAGCGCCTCTTCGGCCGGAGCGGAACGCCGGGAACTCCTTCGCTTCGTCGGTGGCGGCGCAATGCGCTTCGCTTACTGCGCTCTACGTCGTGCGTTTCGCGACGCGATCGAGGTATGCGCAGAACATGTCGGCCATCGCGTCGGAAAAGCGCGCGATCTCCGCCGGCTTGCGCGGGCGCTCGGAGAACTCCTTGCCGGCGGTCTTCAGCGTCGTCGTAACCAGTTCGCCGGCCAGCGTGCGCGCCGCGTCCGACGTATCCGGCAGTGTTTCCCGCAGAAAGTCCTGCATTGCGCGCGATCCCGACACGCGCGCCGCCTGCGCTTCGGGCGCATCGCGGTACAGCGGCGCGGCGTCGTTGAGCGCGCCGCGCATCGACGCCTCGTCGCATTCGGAACGGATGAACGCATGAACCAGCCGTCGCAGCCGTTCCTGTGGCGCGAATCGCGAGTCCTCGAGAATGCCGCGCAGCAGATCGCTGGTCTGCTTCCACTCGTCGCTCTGAAGGCGAAACAGGATCGCCGCCTTGTTGGGGAAGTACTGATACACCGAGCCGACGCTGACGCCGGCCTTCTCCGCGACGCGCGCGGTCGTGAAGCGGGTCGCTCCCTCCTTCGCCAAAACCTGAACCGCGGCTTCGAGAATGATCGCGACGAGTTCGGTCGAGCGCGCCTGTTTCGGCTGTTTTCGCTGGGAAATACGCGGTTTTCGACGGTCGGTCATGGAGGCCTCCGGAATGCGAATTGGAAACGCGACGAATTCGTCACATTCTAATCCGGCCTTGCAACCCTGCATCGACCGGAGACAGAAATGACCACGTTGACCACCGCACCGCTGGACCGCCTGCTCGACCGCCTGTTCGACGAAGACGCCGCGGCGTCGCCCGCGAACAACCCCGTGTTCGCCGACATGACGCCGGAACAGCACATGCGGCTCATGCACAACCGGACCGAGTACCTCGACATCTACACGCAGCTCAAGGACTTTCCGCTCGCCGTGTCGCGCGAGACTGCCGCCCTGCTCTACCTCCTCGCGCGCAGCAGCCGTGCGCGGAGCATCGTCGAGTTCGGCACTTCCATCGGTATCTCGACGCTGTATCTCGCAGCCGCCTTGCGCGACAACGGCGGCGGCCGTCTCATCACGAGCGAGTTCGAGCCGGGCAAGGTCGCGAAAGCCCGCGCGAACCTCGTCGCCGGCGGTCTCGCCGATCTCGTGGAAATCCGCGAAGGCGATGCGCTCGTGACGCTGAGCACCGACCTTCCCGAAACGATCGACCTGCTGCTGCTCGACGGCGCGAAGGCGCTCTATACCGACGTCCTGCGTCTCGTCGAAAGCCGCCTTCGCCCCGGAGCGCTGGTCGTTGCGGACAACGCCGACTACAGCCCGGACTATCTCGCGCACGTGCGCGCGGCGGGAAATGGCTACCTGTCCATTCCGTTCGGGCCTGACGTGGAGGTCTCGATGCGGGCCGGGTAGTTCCCTATCGCGTCGTTCCGCTTGCCGTTTGCTTGACGGACCGCCCGTGCCACCCTCCCCGCGAAGGGGAGGACTGGTTTCGGCGCGCAGCGAGACGACGCGCTTTGATTGCCGTTTCACCACCCCGCTCTTACGACTCCCGATTCCCGGCTCTCGCTACTCAAACCCGCTGGCAAACAGCCGATCGTCCGCAAAATACGGCCGCAGCCAGTACATCTGCGGCCGGTCGACGGTGTAGTTGTTCGTGGGTTCGAGCGTGAAGATGTAGTCGCCCCATTGCGGGCCGGCCGCCCACCAGCTCCAGCCGAGCCAGACATCGCCGTTGTTCTCGATGTATCCCAGTGCATTCGTGACGGCGGTGCGGCAGTCGGTGTTGTTGCCGCCGGCGAATTCGCCGAGGAAGCCGCGCTTGCCGCGCTCGCGCAGCCATTGCGTGACCGCGGCGAGCTGCGCGGCGCCGTTGCTCGCGTTGCACCACGACGACTGGCCGGAGAAGTCGCCGTCGAAATACTGGTGCAGCTCGTAGGCGTAGTGGTTCTGCGGATCGACGATGCCGCCCATGACCGAACCGTTCGGCGTGCCGTACCAGTTCTGCAGCCAGCTGTGCGCGCCGGTCCAGGCATTGCCCGGCACGAGGATCCACTGCTGCGCACCCGCGTTGCGGATGCCGGCGATGCCCGCGTTCGCCGCGAGCAGCCAGTCTTCGGTCGGCATGCTGTTCGGCTCGTTCATGAGGCCGAAGATCACGTGCGGCTCGTCGCGGAACGCGGTCGCGAGCCGGTTCCAGAAATCCGTGAACGCGGCGCGCGGCACGGCGCCGCTGCCGATCACGTTGCCGTTGTAGCGCGCGTAGTTGTGCGGATCGAGAATCACCGAGAGACCGGCCGTGCGCGCCGCGGCGACGACGGTGCGCAATGCCGACAGCTGGGTTGCGTCGAGCGGCGCGTTGAGCGCCGGCTGCAGGCGCTCCCAGCGGAACGGCACGCGTACGATGTTCATGCCGGCAGCGCGGAAATAGTTCATCTCGGCCGCGTTAGGCCAGAACGTTCCGCTGTCGAATTCGGCACCGGCGAGATTGACGCCGGTCCATTCCACGGCGGCGATCGCGGGCGTGCCCGCACAGGCGAGCGCGGCCGCGAATGCGGCACCGGCCATCTTTTCCTTTTTCAGCATCGGCAGCTCCCGTTGATCGCAGCGATGGTACGGGGCGGGACGAACGCCTGTTGGGATAGGTGCCGCAAAGCGGCGACGCGCCCGACCGGACGCGGCGGTCGCCGTTGCGCATCGCCTGGATGCTGTCGCGCGTAGGCAACCGTGCCGGAGTCAACGGGCGCGTTCCACGTGGCCGTCACGGGTGGCATCCTGGGCCAGCCGCCGGACTACGGCAGCTTCGGACTACGGCACCTTCGCGCTCAGCGGCCGGCGCGGCAGACCTCTCCCGCTCTCTCGATCGCGGCCGTGCGTCGCGTCAGAGATTGCGGACATACGTGGCCTTCGGTCCGCCGGCCGGTCCGCGTTCCTCGAGACCAAACACGCCGGCGCGCGTGCGCAGCAGATCGCTGAGCTTGCGCTTGCCGTAGAGGCGCGGGTCGAAATCCGGCTGCACTTTCGTCAGGTAGTTGCCGACCGCGCCGAGATTCGCCCAGCCGTGTTCGTCGGACGATTCCTCGATCGCGCGCTGCAGCAGGTCCACGGGCAACGCCGGCACGGCCGGTTCGGCTTCCTTCGCCGGCGGTGTTTCTTTCGCCGTCGTCTTTGCCGGAGGCTTCGCAGCCGACGGCGCGCCCTTGGCCGGCTTCGCCTTCGCCGGCGAGGCGGGCTTCGCGGCGGACTTCGGAGGTGTCGCCCGCACGCGCAGCAATTCCGTGTAGATGAACTTGTCGCAGGCCTGGATGAACGGATCCGGCGTCTTCTTCTCGCCGAAGCCGTAGACGGTCTGGCCGCCTTCGCGCAGCCGCTGCGCGAGCCGCGTGAAATCCGAATCGCTGGAAACGAGACAGAACCCGTCGTAGCGGCCCGTATACAGGATGTCCATCGCGTCGATGATCATCGCGCTGTCGGTCGCATTCTTGCCGCTGGTATAGGCGAACTGCTGGATCGGCGTGATCGAGTGCCGCAGCAGCGCCTTCTTCCACTGCGTCATGAGCGTCGACGTGAAGTCGCCGTAGATGCGCTTGACGCTCGCCGTGCCGTACTTGGCCACTTCGGCCAGCAGCGCATCGATGACGCCGGGCTCGGCGTTGTCGGCGTCGATGAGTACGGCCAGCCGCTTCTGCTCGTCCATGGATCGTCTCCTGCGGGAATCGGGGAATCGGAGGAATCGTATAGGCAAAAGCACAACAATCGCGCCGAAAGCCGGAATGTCGCCCTCGCGATTCCCAGTTCCCGATCCCCGGCTATGTCGCCGATACCCCATCCGCCGGCACCGCCTTCGTCAGATCCACGCCACGGCGCTTCGCCCACTCCACGAGATTGTCGGGCCGATATTCCGGCTTCGCCTGGCAGCGCCTGAACACGCTCGCATCGATGAACTCGTTGATCGGCATCGAGCGGCCGTTCCTCACGACGCGCTCGTCGGCGCCGATCGGGCGGTAGAAGCGCCGCCCGAAGCGGATGACGCGATACAGGCCGCGCATGAACTTCGCGTACGAATCGACGGGTTCGATGTCGAAATCCGCATCGGTCGGCGCGAACGTCGTATCGAAGGCGAGCCCGAGTCCGGCCGCCTTGCGCTGCAGCCAGGCCAGCGGGAAACGGCACAGGGTGTCGTCCGTGTAACCGCCGCCGACGTTCGAATGCGCGCCGACGAACCAGCGCTGTTCGACACGCTCGACCGGAATCGCCGATGACGGATTGCGATCGGCCGCGTCCGGCGTGAATCGCGTCCACAGCGTCGGCGCGTACGCGCCGCGGTGTTCGTCGATCGCCATCGCGTGGAACGCATGCCGGTACAGCACGCTCATCTGCGTGCTGTGGAAATAGAAATCCTTCGGACCGAACCACGGCGCCTCGGTCCACGGCACGCCGAGCGCGCCGACCGTGTCCCAGACCCCGATCATCATGATCTCGACGCGCCGTGACGAGTCGATCAGCGCCTGTTCCTCGGCCGTCGGCACATAGCCCTTGTGCTCCTGCCGGAACAGGATGTCCTGCAGCGCCGGCAGTTCCTTGCCGCGCTTGTAGCGCGCATAGATCGCCTCGGTGTCCATCGTCGTGCTGCCGCGGCGGCGCAGGCCGCACTTGGCGACCAGTCCCGCAACGCTGCGCGCCGTGAACGCACCGCGGCTGAATCCGAAAATATAGATCTCGTCGCCGTCGTCGTAGTTGTCGACGAGCCAGTCGTAGCCCTTCATCACGATGCCGGACAGCCCGTAGCCGACCGCGCCGCCGCGCACGCGTTCGGTCCACTTCGTACCGACGCCGGCCAGGTATTTCGTCCGCTGCTCGACGCCGCCCGGGCCGACCGCCGAAACCTGCTCGTGCAGCGTGTGGACGTTGGTGCTGTCCACGGGGTCGTTCCAGGTGCCGTCCAGAAACAGTGCGAGTCGTTTCACGGCCAGTCTCCTCCCCCGTCAGTCCGGTTCATGTCGAAAACCGCGGCGATGCCGCGATCGCCATCTTTCCACAAATCAGCACCGCCGGCGGCGTCTTCCGGTCGGGCAACTGGACAGTGGCTCCAGCGGCTTTCTTCTCTCATGCGCACGCGCGGGTCCGCTCCCGCAACGACCGCCCCGGGGTGACTTCCGGCAGCCTTGATTATCGTTTTTCGATATGGATAGTATCGTTCCACGATAAATCTGAGCCCGCCATGACCCGTACCAGCGCTCAAGCCCTTGCCCTCGCCCGCCCGGTCATCCGACTGCTGGTCGTGCTCAACGCCTTGTATGCGCTCGCGATCTTCGGGCTGCTCGTCTGGAGCTTCTTCATCGACGGCTGGCCGCAGCGGCCGCTGGGGTTCGACATGGTCAACGCGCACCCGCTGGTCGGCCATGGCCTGCGCGCGATCGTGATTCTCGGCGTGGCCGGCGCGGCGATCGTGCACACGATCCTGCGGCAGCTGCTCGCGATCGTCGACACGGTGCGCGTCGGCGATCCGTTCATCCTCGACAACGCGCGGCGGCTCGATGCGATCGCCTGGCGCGTGATGTCGCTCGAACTGCTGCGGCTCGTCATCGCCGGCATCGCGGCGGTGGTCTGGAAACCCGGACAGATCGAGGCGTTCTCGTTCGCGCCGTGGCTCGCGGTACTGCTGCTGTTCGTGCTGTCCGGCGTGTTCGCACGCGGCGCGCAGATGCGCGCCGACCTCGAAGGCACGGTGTGACATGGCGATCCTCGTCCGCCTCGACAAAAAACTGTACGAGCGCCGCATGACGCTGACGGAGCTCGCCGCGCGCGTCGACATCACGGTCGCGAACCTGTCGATCCTGAAGACGGGCAAGGCCAAGGCGATCCGCTTTTCGACGCTCGAAGCGATCTGCGTCGCGCTCGACTGCCAGCCGGGCGACCTGCTCGAGTTCCACGCCGACGCCGACGGCCGCGTTGCCGCGGGCACCGACGACGGAGACGACGCATGAACGGCATCACCGCCCTGCATGTCGCCGGCGGCGCGATCGCACTCGCCGCCGGCAGCGTGGCGATCCTCGTGCGCAAGGGCCGCGGGATGCATGCCGCCGCGGGCACCGGGTTCTGTCTCGCGATGTTCGTGCTCGGCCTGACTGCATCGTTGCTCGCGCCGTTGAAATCGCCGCCGGAATCGCCGGTCGGCGGCATCGTGGTCTGTTATTTCGTCGCGACCGCGTGGATGGCGGCGCGCCGGCGCAGCGGCGCGCCGGGACCGATCGAGAACGTCGCCTGCGCATTCGCCGTCGCGATCGGCGCGGCGATCATCGGCCGCGGCTTCGCGCTTGCGTTCGCGCCGCCGGGACAGTTCGCCGGACCGCCGGGGCCCGGCGCGCTGTTCGCGCTCGGCGGCGTCTGCCTGTTCGCGGGACTGCTCGATCTGCGCTGGATCCTGCGACGCACGCAGTCCGCGACGCAGCGCATCTCGCGTCATCTCTGGCGCATGTGCTTTGCGTTCTTCATGGCGACCGGCTCGTTTTTCTCGGACAGCAGGACGTGCTGCCGGCCGCGATGCGCGGCTCGCCGATGCTGTTCGTACTCGCGTTCGCGCCGTTCGCCGCGATGCTGTTCTGGCTGCTGCGCGTGCGCTACGCGCGCACTGCACCGCGCCCCTGCCGCCCCGCTCTGCCTGTCGAGGAATGACCATGGACCTGTTTCGCGCTTTTCGTTCCGACCCGCTGCGCCATGAAGGCGTGCGCCCGTTCCAGATCTGGGGCCTGCGCGCGTTCTATCTGCTGATGCTGCTGTTCGTCGCGCCGACGGCCTGGCGCGTGCTGCTGTCGCACCAGGGCGAGTGGGCGCCGCTGTCGGCGGTCGCGTGGTCGGTCTGGGCCACCTATCCGGCGCTCGCGCTGTTCGGGCTGATCCATCCGCTGCGCTGGCTGCCGCTGATGCTCTTCACGCTCGGCTACAAGGCGATCTGGCTCGCGTTCGTCGCCGTGCCGCTGTGGCGCGCAGGCACGATGGAAGGCTCGTCCGCGCAGTCGGTCGCCGAATCCTTCTTGGCGATGCCGCTGCTCGCGCTGTTCATTCCCTGGGGCTATGTGTGGCGCACGTACGTGCTCGGCGCACGCCCCGCAGCGGCGCCGGTCGCCGTCGCCGAGGGAGGTCGCGCATGAACGCCGAACACCGGCTCGCGATCGTGTCGCTGATCGCGCGCATGGCGCCGTCCCGACAGCCAAAGAACGCGCCGACGTCGCTTCGCTCCGGTCGAAGCAAGGAAGCGTCGATTGCGTTGCGCGCATCGGCGAGCGAGTCGGCTTCGCGATGGATTCGGCGCAATGCCCTCCGGTTATTGCGCCCTACGTCGAGGCTTCGCCGCACCGGCGCCGCCGCCGTCACGACCGGTGGATACTGTTGTCGAATCAAGTCCCGTGAAGCGAAGGATCAAAGGGCTTGCCGGATTTGATAACCCCGAAGGCGACTCGAGCGAGCTTTCGCATCATGCGCCGATGATGAGCATCTTGGGTTCGCGCGTCGCGTACACTGCGTCGCGTCTTTTACGCGTTGCTCCTACATGCCGCCTGCCTCGCCGCCGCCCGCCCTGACCGATCTGCTGCACGCCTGGAAGGGCGGCGAAGGCGCCGCGTTCCACCGCGTCGTCGATCTCGCCTACGAACAGCTCAAGCAGATCGCCGTGCAGCGGCTGCGCCATCGCAGCCAGGCGGTCACGCTGACGCCGACCGAGCTGCTGCACGACGCGCTGCTGCGCATCGCCGATGCGCCGCGCGACTGGAAGAACCGCGCGCATTTCTTCGCGAGCATGTCGCTGTTCATCCGCTCCACGCTCGTCGATCACGCGCGCGCACGCGCTGCGGCCAAGCGCAGCGACGGTGCCGGCGACGTCACGCTGTCGTTCGTCGACGCCGGCGAACCATCGATGGCCGCGGAACTCCTCGCGTTCGACCAGGCGCTGCGCCGGCTCGAAGCGCTCGATCCGCGCGGCGCCGAGGTGCTGCACCTGACGTATTTCGCGGGCCTCGATCGCGAGCAGATCGCCGCGGTGCTCGGCGTGTCCCTGTCCTCGGTCGACCGCGATCTGCGTTTCACGCGCGCGTGGCTGCGCGAGGAACTGGAACTTGGACGCTGAGCGCCATGCGCGCGTGAAAACGCCGTTCGGCCGCGTCGCCGACCTGCCGGCGGAACGGCACGGCGCGTACGACGTCTACGGCATCGGCCGCATCCTGCAGGCGTTGCTCGAAAGAGCGGCGATGTGCAGGAAATCGATGGAGGACAGCGGCTAGCCCGCTGGACTGGGCCGAGGCCGGCATCGATCTCGGCGCGCTCGCGGGACAGGCCGCCGTGCCGCGCTGGCGCGAAGGCAGCGACACGCATGGGTGGGGATGGGTTTCAGCTCGGCGCCAAACCGCACCCGCCCCCCCCATGCGGCATCGGAGACTCTCCGCAGCGGCGCTCACGCCAGCTGCATCGTCATCTTCCCGTACAGGCGCTCGGCCGGAATGTTCTTGCGCGCGCATTCCTCGAGCATCTTGCCGGTCTCGGTGATCTGCACCGAGTTCTCGTCGTAGTCGAGGCCCATGAAGTACTTGTACCAGGGCTCCATGCCGAGCGCGTAGAGGAACAGGTGCGAGGGCTTGAAGATCTCGGCGATGTTGTTCGCCTGCACGAAGTTCGAGCCGTTGAGGCGGCGCGACTCCTTGATCTTCTTGCTGACGAGCTTCGTATGCAGTGCGCCGTAGAGCCACGTGTACGGCGCGCCGACGCATTCCATGCCGATCGCCATGACGTCGACTTCGCCGAGGTCGCGGCCGATGTGGCGGTACATGGCCGGGTCGAGGTTCGACGAGTCCGCGCCGAGGAAGATCTTCTTGTCGAGCAGTTCGAAGTACCACGCGGTCTTCGAGCGCACGTTGAGATCGCCGTGCTCGCCGAGGAACGGCACGCTGACGATGCGGCCGCCGGGCACGAGGATCTCGTCGAGGTCGTCCATCTCGATCACGTCGAACTTGAACTGCTTGAGCAGCAGGCGCAGCGACGGGTCGGACAGCGTGCCGCCGTTGTTCTTCGGCACGAGGATCTTGCTGGTCTTGTAGCGCAGCTGCAGCAGCGACTCGAGATTCGCATGGTCCTGGTGGTTGTGCGTGATGCAGATGTAGTCGATGCGCTCGGGCAGCTGGCTGAAGCTGATCACGTCGTCGGCGAAGTCCGGGCCGCGCGAAGCGATGACCGGATCGATGACGATCGCGACGTCGGGCGTCTGCACGAGGAAGCCCGCGTGGCCGAGGTACTGCAGGCGCACGCCTTCGGCCACCGGCTCGTGACGGTGCGCCGGCGGCGTCGTCGTGAACAGGTCGCGGTACGGCAGCCCGCCGGAGGTCTGGCGGCCGGCGAACAGCGCGTCGAGCCGGTCGGCCGCGATCGGCGTTTCGCGCGCGCGGAACAGCTCGTCGAGGATCGGATCGTTGTAGTCGGTATTGAGCTGCAGGTTCGTCGCATCCGGCAGGCGCGGCGTGCTCAGCACGAACGGACGGCCGCCGACCTTGTCGACGAGGCCGAACGAGACGTTCTGCAGCGAGCGCTTGTAGTACGGACTCTTGTACAACAGGCTTTCGAGCAGACGGTACGAGGGATTGTGTTCGAGGTCCATGAAGATCTCGACATAGCCCTTCAGCGGCTCGGGTACCTTGTCATAGAGATATTCGATCGACTCGCCGGTCGTGTGCGTGCGCAGCAGCTCGTCGAGCTCGCGCACGGCGTCCGACAGCGCGACGAGGTCGGCGTGCTCGGTGTCGATGCGGTCGATCAGCGCCTTGATGTCGGCGACCTGGTCTTCCTTGCAGTCGAGGAACTCGGCGCCGGCCATGCCGGGCTGGTGCACGGCCATGATGTGCAATTTATAGTTCTTTACGAAAGAACTCATGATGCGCCGGTGCGTGTTGACCATGTGGCGGGCGCCGGTCACGGGCGGCAGCAGGTACGGCCAGGCGTACCACTGGTTCAGCAGAGGCTCGAAGTAGACGTCTTCGCGCAGGTAGAGTTGTTCGCTTTCGTTGCCCATGACGTAATCCTTGGTTGATGCGATGCCGGCCTGCATGCCGGCCTCTTGCGATGAAGGGAGAAATTCAGGGAACTTCCAAAAAGCCGCCGTTCCGGCGTTGTTCGAATCGGCGCATGACTGCGCCGCGGAAACGTCGACGTTTTTCGACGTTCCCTTCAGGCCGCCGCGGCGAGCTGCCGGACCACGAGGTCGGTCAGCAGCTCGACATGGCTGTGGATGAAGAAGTGACCGCCGGGAATCTGCTCGAAGCGCGCCTCGGATTCGAGCTGCTGCTGCCACGAGCGGATCTGCACTTCCTCGATCTCATCCTGCGCGCCGTAGAAGATGCTCGTCGGCACCGACAGCTTGCGCCGGCGTCCGAACGCATAGTTCTCCGCGAGCGAGAAATCGGCGCGCAGGCCCGGCAGGAACAGGTCGAGCAGGTCGCGGTTGCGCAGCACTTCCGGCGGCGTGCCGCTCAGCGATTCGAGCATGCCGATGAACTCGTCGTCGCTCATCGCCGAATACGGCCGGTCGATCACGCGCGTCCACGGCGCCGGGCTCGCCGACAGGAACAGATGCTGCGGCAGCGGCAGGCCGCGCTCCTGCAGCACGCAGCTCAGCTCGAACGCGACGAGCGCGCCGTTGCTGTGGCCGAAGAAACTGAACGGCCGGTCGAACAGCAGCGGCTCGATGTCGGCGAGCAGTGCCGCGACGAGTTCGCGCAGCGTCGAATACGGCGTTTCGAGCACGCGGCTGCCCTTGCCCGGCGCCTGGATGCCGATCAGTTCGATCGACGGCGGCAGGCGGTCGGCCCAGGCGCGGAACACCTGTGCGTTGCCGCCCGCATACGGAAAGCAGAACAGCCGCTGCGTGGGGCGGCGCGAGCTGGAGTGCGTGACGATCCAGGGATTCTTTACAGGCGTGAGGTTTTTCATGGCACAGCCTCGATGAGTCAGGACGAACGCGGCGCGGCGCTGCCGTTTGCCGGAGCGGCCCTGTCCGCTCCGTGCAGCCGCGCCATGCCGACCAATACCTGCCGATTGCCCGCGAACGATTCGCGCCCATGCGAGAACAGCATGTTGTCGAGCAGCAGCAGGTCGTTGCGCTGCCAGTCGAAGCGGATCGTGTTGCGCTCGTAGACCTCGCGGATCGTCGCGAGCGTCGGCGCTTCGATCGGCGCGCCGTCGCCGTAGTAGGTGTTGCGCGGCAGGTGCTCCTCGGGCATCACGCTGAGCAGGCTGTCGCGCACCTGCGGCTCGAGATTGCTCACGTGGAACAGGTGCGCCTGGTTGAACCAGACCGTGTCCGCCGTGACCGGATGCGTCGCGCTGGCCTGGTTGATCTGGTGCGTGCGCAGGTGCCGGTCGTCGAGCCATTCGTAACTGAGGTCGTTCGCCGCGCAGAATTCCTCGACGTCGGCCTTTTCCGTGGTCTGGAACACTTCGCTCCACGGAATGTCGAGATCGCTGTAGTTGCGCACGTAGAGCACGCCCCGGTCCTCGAAGCGCTGCCGCAGCGTGTCGGGCAGATCCGCATAGACCCGGCGGCTGTCGCAGATCGGCGTCGCGCCGCCCTGCGCCGACGGCATCGTGCAGAGGAACCCGATGCGCATGGCCCAGCGGTTCGTGTACGAATTCTCGTTGTGCTGCGGAATGATCTGGTCCGGGTGATATTCCGTCGCCGTATACACATTGCCGCGCAGTTCCGTGCGCGGCGTCGAGCGGTACGTGTACTGGATCAGTTCCTCGCCGAACAGCGTCGCGAGCGTCGCGCCGAACTGCTGGCTGCCGGCGAACTTGAGTCCGCGTATCAGCAGCGCGCCGTTGTCCTGCACGAGACGCTCGACGTGCTCGCGGTTCTTCTGCGCCCAGTCGGTCACCTTCAGATTGCCCGTGTCCACCTCGAGCAGCAGCTTCGTCCCCTGGACGTCCTTGAGATCGCCGCCGCCGATGTTTGCCAGATCCGTCATTTGCCAGTCCTCCACAAATCCCCGATACGTCCGCGGCGGCGCCGCGGATTCCGTCGTCAGTCGAAACGCAGCGCCACGGCCGGTTCCTGCAGAACGGCGCGGCGCGTAGAAATGAACACGGCGCTGAGCACGAGCGCCGTCACGATGGCCGCCACGAGCAGGCCGATGAAGGTCAGTGCGATCACGCCGACCCCGGCGAACTGCGAGACCACATAGAGCACGAGCACCGAGATCGCGCCGCTGACGAGGAGGCCCACCGTCAGCTGGCGGCCGCCCTGGCGCAGGAACAGCGCGATGATGCTGCCGTCGCTCGCGCCGATCGCGCGGCGCAGGCC
>NZ_DATIGT010000027.1:0-18635 GCF_035481375.1 Tahibacter sp. | reverse complement strand
CGGCCGCGGCCGCGGCCCGCATCGAGGCGCCGCGCCTGCCGCCGGCGCAGATCCTCGGCATCGGCGTGCGCGGCGAGGTCGCGCTCGATCATCTGAAGCTCGTTTCGCTCGGCCTGCAGTGCTGGAGCGACGACACGGCCGACGGCGCGCGCGTGCTGTTTGCCGATCCGGACACGCTCGCCGTCACTGTGCTCGAGCGCAGCTGGCCGCGCGACGGCGCGACGGCACCGACACCCGTGCTGCAGCGGCGCGTCGCCGGACAGTCGCTGCGACAGCTGGCCGCCGCACAGGTCGTCACGCGCGGCGCGAAGCGGCGCGCGAACGGTGTCGTCGATATCGCCTCGCCCGCGCGCCAGACCAGCGTGCTGCCGCTGTCGCCGACCGCGTGGGACGGACTCGCCGCGCCGCTGCGCCAGCCCGGCGGCGCGGCGCTCGCGCGCCATCTGCGCGAGTCGGTGCCGGATTTCGTGCAGCCGCGTCAGGCGATCGCGCACGTACACGTGCTGCCCGTGGCCGAAGTCGGCCCCTGGGGCTGGGATGCGGCCGCGCAGACGCTGCGCGCACAGTTGCGCTGTGGCGAAGCGGCGTCCGAACGTGCAGACGATTGGATCGAGGTGATGCTGCCGCACGAACCGGCGGCACCGGGGACGATCGACGCGTTCGGCGCGCTGCTCGCCGACGGCGACGATCCGCCGCGCCTCGTGGCCGGGCCCGTGCGGCTGCATGCGGGCACGGTGCGGATGCAGCCGCTCGCCGTGCTGACGGCGCGGCGAGCGGTGGTGTTGCAGGCATCCGCCGCGACCGCGCAGACCCTGCCGCCCTGGAGCGGGGCGGGCGGGTCCGACGGTCTCGTGCGCGCGCTCGATGCGCTCGTCGAAGACCTCGCGCTCTGGGCACGGCAGGGGCTGCGGCATCAGCCGGCTTCGGCGATGGCTCGCGTGGCCGCGCACGCCGAATCGCTCGAACGTCGCGGGCTCGTGCGGACCGCCGCGTTACTGCGCGAGGTTTCCGGCGGCTGGCGGGACAGCGGCGAGGGCTTCGTCGCGCCGCTGACGGCGCTCGTGCTGGTGTTGCGCGGCTTGCTCGGTGGCGAAGCGCCGGCCTGACCGCTGAACGGCGGCCATGCCATATGCCGCTCCACCGTGACTACCGGCCCTTTTCAATCAATCGCTTAATCGCGAATCTGGGTCTGCGGGACCGTCCGCTCATGAGAGTTCACCACGGCTTAACCCTTTTCCTGTACTTGGTGGTACACTAATGACCGTTCGCGCGAAGCTCCCCCTCGGGAACTCCCGTGGTTCTTAGCACTCCATACAGGCGAGTGCTAACCTGTGATCAGTATTGGAGGTTTCAAGCCATGACCGAAGCGCTTGCCCTTGTCAGCAACAACCTGCCGATTCCTAGCGCGCTGGGCAGCCTCGAGGCTTATATCAGTGCCACGCATCGCGTACCGATGCTGACCCAGGACGAGGAACAGCAGCTGGCCGAGAGCCTGCGCCGCGACAACGATCTCGACGCGGCCAAGCGCCTGGTGCTGTCCCACCTGCGTTTCGTGGTTCACGTCGCCCGCGGCTATCAGGGCTACGGCCTGCCGCTCGGCGATCTCGTACAGGAAGGTAATATCGGTCTCATGAAGGCGGTCAAGCGTTTCGACCCGACCCTGGGCGTGCGCCTGGTTTCCTTCGCGGTCCACTGGATCCGCGCCGAGATGCACGAGTTCATCCTGCGCAACTGGCGCATCGTCAAGGTCGCGACGACCAAGGCGCAGCGCAAGCTGTTCTTCAATCTGCGCAAGTCGAAGAAGCGCCTGGGCTGGCTCAGCCACGACGAGGCGCAGACCGTCGCGAAGGAACTCGGCGTGCCGCTGGCGACCGTGCTCGAAATGGAATCGCGCCTGTCGGGCCGCGACGTCGGCTTCGACGCGCCGAGCGACAACGACGACGACGCGCCCCCGGCTCCGGTGGCCTACCTCGTCGACCATCGCGCCGATCCGTACGAGTCGCTGGCCAACGACGATCAGGAAGAAAACCAGCTCGAGTCGCTGCGCGAAGGCATGGCCCGACTCGATCAGCGTTCGCGCGACATCATCACGCGCCGCTGGCTCAAGGACGGCGAGAAGGCGACGCTGCAGGAACTGGCGGATGAGTACGGCGTTTCGGCCGAACGCATCCGCCAGATCGAAGCCAATGCGATGAAGAAGATGCGCGCGCTGTTCGTCGCGTAATCCGACCCACCCGCTCGCGGTAAGACGACGGCCCTGAAAGGGGCCGTCGTCGTTTGCGGCTTCAGGCCGGCGGTTTGGCGTCGCTGCGGTCCGAACCCACGATGATTCGCGCGTGGCGCTGATAGGTCCAGTACGACCAGCTCCAGTTGATCAGCACGATGAGCCGGCTCCTGAATCCGATCAGGAACAGGATGTGGATCAGCAGCCAGAACCACCAGGCGACGAGCCCTGACAATCGCACGCGGCCGAGATCGGCCACGGCGGCCATGCGGCCGATCGTCGCGAGCGAGCCCACGTCGTGATAGCGGAACGGCGCGGCCGGCCGGCCCGCAAGCCGTGCGAGGATCGCCTTCGCCGCATGCGTGCCCATCTGCTTGGCCGCAGGTGCGACGCCGGGCACGGGCTTGCCGTCCTGATGGCGGCTCGCGAGGTCGCCGACGACGAAGATTTCCGGATGGCCCGGCACGCTGAGATCGTCTTCGACGAGCACGCGGCCGGCGCGGTCGAGCGGCACCCCGAGGCTGCGGCCCAGCGGCGAGGCAGCCACGCCGGCCGCCCAGAGCACGGTGCGCGCGGCGATGCGTTCGTCGCCGAGCGCGATGCCGTCGGCATCGACCGCGCTCACCGCGCGGCCCGTATGCACTTCGACGCCGAGCCGGCGCAGCTGCGCGGCCGCTTTTTCCGACAGCGATTCCGGCAATGCCGACAGCACGCGCGGCCCGGCTTCGACGAGCAGGACGCGCGCGGCGGCCGGATCGACGCGACGGAACTCGCGGCGCAGCGTGTGACGGGCGATTTCGGCGAGCGTGCCGGCGAGTTCCACGCCGGTCGGGCCGCCGCCGATCACGACGAAATTGAGCCAGGCCGCGCGGCGCGCCGGATCGGTTTCGGCCTCGGCGCGTTCGAACGCGGTCAGCACGCGGCGGCGGATCAGCAGCGCGTCGTCGAGCGTCTTGAGTCCCGGTGCGTGCGCCGCCCAGTGGTCGTTGCCGAAATACGCATGCCGCGCGCCGCTTGCGACGATGAGGTAGTCGTAGGCGATCTCGCTGCCGTCGGCGCAGCGCAGCCGCCGCGCATCGCGGTCGATCGATTCGACGTCGCCGAGCAGCACCGTCGCGTTGCGCTGGCGCCGCAGGATGTGGCGCAGCGGCGCGGCGATGTCCGGCATCGACAGGCCCGCGGTCGCGACCTGATACAGCAGCGGCTGGAACAGGTGGTGGTTGACGCGGTCGACGAGGGTTACGCGGACCCGGCTGCGCGCGAGCGCGCGGGCGGCCCACAGCCCGCCGAATCCTCCTCCGACAATGACCACATACGGTTCTTTTTCACTTTGCATGATCTGCTCACGGATGGCCTTCAATAAAGGTCGGTGGGGTCCACGTCGAGGGACCACCGGACGCGCCGCGCCGAGGGCAGCTGGCGCCAGAGTTCCATCCAGGCCGGCAATGCCGCCTGGAGCTTGCTGCGATCCGTTGCGGACAGCGTCATCTGGCTGCGCGCGAATCCGGCGCGCAGCGGCATCGGCGCAGGAATCGGGTTGTGCAGATCGACGCCGTCGACCTGACCCGCGGCGGCATGGCAGGCGGCGAGAAATTCCTGCGTGGCGAGCGGATCTTTCGCTTCCGCGCGCAGCAGCGCGAGATGCGCGTACGGCGGCCAGTCGGCGGCGCGGCGCTCTTCGAGCAGATTCTGCGCGAGCGCGCGATAGCCGCCGCACAGCAAGACGCCGAGCAGCGCGTTGTCCGGTTGATGGGTCTGCAGCAGCACGGTGCCGGGTTTCGCTGCGCGACCCGCGCGGCCGGCCACCTGCACGATGAGCTGGCCGAGCCGCTCGCTCGCGCGGAAGTCGATGCTGTGCAGTCCTTCGTCGACGCCGAGTATCACGACGAGCGTGAGGTTCGGCAGATCGTGTCCTTTCGCGAGCATCTGCGTGCCGACATAGATGCCGGGCTGATGCGGCCCGAGCCGGTCGAGCAGCGCTTCCAGCGCGCCGCGCCGACGTGTCGTCTCGCGATCGATGCGCACGATCGGCGTTTCGGGAAACAGGTCCGACAGCGCTTCTTCGAGTCGCTCGGTGCCTTGTCCCTGCGGCATCAGCTGGGCGCTGCCGCAGTCGCCGCACTGAACCGGCACGCGGCGTTCCGCCTCGCAGTGATGGCAGACGAGCCGGCCGCGCTGCCGGTGCAGCGTCATCGGTTTCGCGCAGCGCTCGCAGTCGGCGTGCCAGCCGCAGTCGTGACAGAGCAGCACCGGCGCGTAGCCGCGGCGATTGCGGAAGATCAGCGCCTGTTCGCCGCGCGCGAGCGTGTCGCGCACGGCGCTCAGCAGTTCGGGGCCGAGACCGTGATCGAGCCGCGTGCGGCGCGCGTCGACGATGCGCAGCTGCGGCGGCCGCGCGCTGCCGGCGCGCTGCGGGAGTTCGACGCGTTCGTAACGGCCGGCGGCGACGTTCGCCAGGCTTTCCAGCGATGGCGTCGCCGAACCGAGCACGACCGGGACGCCGAGCGCGCGTGCACGCACCAGCGCGAGATCGCGCGCGCTGTAGCGGAACCCGTCCTGCTGCTTGTACGAGGCGTCGTGTTCCTCGTCGACCGCGATCAGGCCGAGCTTCGGCATCGGCGCGAAGATCGCCGAGCGCGTGCCGAGAATCACCGCGGCCTGTCCGCGTGCGGCGGCGAGCCACGCGCGCGTGCGCTCCGCTTCGGCGAGTCCCGAATGCAGTGCATGCACGCGATGGCCGAAGCGATCGCGGAAGCGCCGCAGCGTCTGCGGCGTCAGGCCGATCTCCGGCACCAGCATCAGCGCCTGGCGCCCCTGCGCGAGCACCTGGTCGATGAGGCCGAGATAGACCTCGGTCTTGCCGCTGCCGGTCACGCCCTCGAGCAGCCAGGGCTGGAAGCGATCGAGCGACGCGGCGACGCGCGTGACTGCTTCGCTTTGCGCCGCGTTGAGCGGAGGCGGCGCGACCGGCGCGGCGGCGACATCGGCGCTCGCGGCGACCGCGACGGTCTCGACGAGGCCGCGCTGGCGCAGCGCCGATGCGCTGTCGCGCCAGCGCGGCAGCGCGAGGTCGAGCGCCGCGTAGGTCAGCGGCCCGGCGGCGAGGCGCTCGAACAGTTCTCGGATGCGCGTGCCGCGGCGCAGCGTGTCGGCGCTGGTCCCGCGTCCGTCGGCGCTGAGCGCGAGCGCGCGATAGCCTTCGAGCGGCAGCGGCTTGGGCTGGCGCATGCCGACCGGCAGCGCGGTTTCGAGCACCGCGCCGAGCGGGTGCTGGTAGTAGCGCGACGCCCATTGCAGCGTCGCGAGCAGTTCCTGCGTCAGCAGCGGTTCGGCGTCGAGCACCGCGCCGATCGGTTTGAGCTTGCTGCGCGGCACCTCGCTGTCCGCGGCGCTGCCGACGACGACGCCGACCTGCCGACCTGGACCGAACGGCACGACGACGCGGCAGCCCGGCGCGGGCATCGTGCCGCGCGGTGCAAGGTAGTCGAACAGCTGCGGTAGCGGCACCGGAACGGCGACGCGCAGGATCTCGGGCATTGCGGCGGACGCTTCGCGATACAGGGGCTGTGCGATCGGACCCAGAGCGTAGCTGGGGCCGGAAAAACTAGAAACAACGCGACTAGAAACGAACCGGCGTGCCGAATCCGCGCGCCCGGGCACGTTGCACCAGCCACTGCGCCGCCGCGAGATCCTGCACGATGCTGCCGAGCGATTTGTACAGCGTGATGTCGCAGGCGTCGCGACGCCCTTCGATGCGTCCGGCCAGGACCTCGCCGATCTCGCCGAGCACGTGCGCGTCGCCGACCAGTCCGGCCTGTTTCGCGCGCAGGAATTCCGCGCCCTGGCGCAGCACGGATTCGCGGTGGTCGGCGAAGAACCGCGCGCGCAGCACTACCGCGTGATCGACCTCGACCGGACCTGCGCGACCCGAGCCGACGAGGTTCACATGCATGCCGGGTTCCAGCCGGCGGCCGAACAGGATCGGTTCCTGCGCGGCGGTCAGGCAGCAGACGATGTCGGCGCCGGCGACGGCGGTGTCGACGTCGGCGCAGACGCGCAGTCGCACGCCGCTCGCGGCATGGCGTTCCGCGAACGCTTCGGCGCGTTCGCGCGAACGGCCCCAGACGCGCACCTCGGCGATCGTCCGCACGCGCGCGATCGCGTCGAGATGCGTCGCCGCCTGTTCGCCATAGCCGAGCAGTGCGAGTACCTGCGCGTCGCGCCGCGCGAGCGCGTCGGTCGCGAGCGCCGATGCGGCGGCCGTGCGGATGGCGGTGACCGCGCTCGCGTCGACCAGCGCGACCGGCGCCCCGCTGTCGCGATCGAACAGCACGATCGCGCCCTGGTGCGACGGCAGCCCGCGATCGAAGTTGCGCGGGAACACGCTGATGAGCTTCGCGCCGAAGCTGCCGTCGGCAAGCGCCCCGGGCATCAGGCCGAACGCGTCGCCGTCGTCGAGATCGAGGATGCCGCGCAGCGGCTGCCGCGCGCGGCCGTCCGACAGCGCGATCATCGCGTCGCGCAGCAGCGCGATGCAGTCGCCCGCATCGAGTTCGGCGCGGACCTGTGCCGCGTCGATGACGCGCAGGGTCATGCGACCGCCCGCGCCGCTGCCATCACCGCGCCGCGGCGGCGCAGCCAGCGCACGAGCAGTCCGGCGTTCGCGATCATGATCACGCCGTAGATCGTCGGCGTGATCGCGAGCGACATGGATTTGAGCACCGACAGCGACAGGAACGTGGCCATCGTCGCGTTGTGGATGCCGACCTCGATCGCGACCGTCAGGCTGTCGTTGCGATCGAGCCGCAGCAGCCACGCGATGCCGAGGCCGATCGCCATGCTCGTCGCGTTGAGCACATAGGCCGCCGGACCGGCGCGCAGCAGGTTGTCGATGACGAGCCCGATGCTCGCGAGCACCGCGAACGCGATGACCGCGACCAGCACGATCAGCGACGCGGGCCGCAGCCAGACGGTCATGCGCGCGGCCGCCCCGGGCCAGAGCCAGCGCACGAGCATGCCGGTCAGGATCGGCGCGAGCGTCATCTGCGCGAGCTGCAGCATGGTCTTCGGCACCGACAGCGGCGGCACTTCGCCGCCGCCGAAGTAGTGGCCCAGCGCCCAGTTCAGCAGCGGCGGAATCGTGAATACGGTGATGAGGCTCGACAAGGTCGTCAGCACGACCGCGAGCGCGACGTTGGCCTTGGCCGCGTAGGTGATCGCGTTGGACGTGATGCCGCCCGGACAGATCGCGAGGATGAACAGGCCGGTCGCCATCGCCGGCGGCAGCCGGAACGCCCAGGCGACCAGCACGGCGAGCGGCGGCAGCAGCACGAGCTGGCCGAGCAGGCCGCCCGACACCGCGCGCGGATTGCGCGCGACCTCGGCGAAATCGCGCGGCTTCAGCGACAGGCCCATGCTCAGCATGATCGCGACAAGCCCGATCGGCACGACGACGCGGTTGATCAGCGCGATGAATTCCTCGGACATGAGCTGCTCCGCATTTCGTTACTGCCAGACCGCCTTCGCATAGCGCAGGAAGTTGCCGCCGAGGATCTTCTCGATGCGCGCCGTGCCGTGACCGCGCTTCTCCAGCCGCACGGCGAGTTCCAGATACTGGTTGGCGCCGCGCAGGTCGACCGCGAACGGCAAGGTCTGCGGACCTTCGCCGGGTGCGGCGACACCGGCCTTGCGGCGTTCCTCGTTCACCCGCGCGAGCACGGCACGATAGGCGTCGAGGTCGTCGATCTGCGTCGTCGTGCCGTCGCTGCCGAAACCGACGGCATCCTCGCCGCAGACCTTGACCGCGTGTTCGATGTGGGCGACGACATCGTCGGCGGTCACCGCACCGTTGGGATTGAGGAACGGCATGAAATAGATGCCGACGAAGCCGCCCTTGCCGGCGACGAGCTTGAGTTCCTCGTCGGTCTTGTTGCGCGGCAGGTCGACCAGCGCGCGGCAGCCGGTGTGGTTGATCGACACCGGCTGTTTGGAGGCGCGTGCGGCGTCGAGGCAGGTCTTCTCGCCGCTGTGCGACAGATCGACCATGAGGCGGCAGTCGTTGAGCCGCGCGACGACCTCGCGCCCGAACGGCGTGAGGCCGCGGTTGTCCTTGGCCATCGCGCCGTCGCCGACGGCGTTGGCCGGGTTGTAGGTCAGCTGGATTACGCGCACGCCGAGGTCGGCGAACACGTCGATACGCTGCAGGTCGTCCCCGATCATGCTCGTGTTCTGGAACCCGTAGATCAGCCCGACCTTGCGCTCGCGCCGCGCGCGTTCGATATCGGCGGCCTGCAGCACCTTGACGAACAGGTCGGGATAGTCCTGCAGCAGCCGTTCGTACTGCGCGATCTCCGAGACCGTCCGCGCATACGGATCGCCCGGCCCGGCGACGTGGCCGATGGTGCAGTTGACCGCAGTCAGCCCCGAGGCGCGCAGGTCGGCGCGTTCGCGCTCATCGATGCGCAGGCGTTTGCGCTGGCTCTCGCCGAGTCCGGACGGATCGTCGTCGTCTTCCCGCACGTTCGGATTGCCGATGCCGCCGAGCGCATTGACGATCAGGCTGTTGCGCCAGCGGGCATAGGGATCCTCGGCGGCGCGCAGCGTCGGGGCGAACCAGACGCCGCTCGCGACGGCCGCGGCCAGGCCCAGGAAGCGACGGCGATCGAAGTCGGCGGCGGAGGCGGGCATGGAGGTCTTCCGGCGGGGCGAAGCGACGATCATCTCCGAGCGTACGGTGGGACGCCAGTCCGGCCCGGCGGGCGATTCGGCCAGCTCTGCCAACGGTCCCGAGCGCTCCGGCAACATTCTTGGGCGTTTTGTCAGCATTGGCGTGCAGTTGGCTGTTTTGAAAAGGATTTGCTGTTTATCCACAAGGCCTGTGGATAAGCTTGTGGAAGACCGCCCGGCAGTCGCGTGCAAAGGCCGTAAATACGGGCTTCCTCCGGCCTTGGCGATTCTTTAATCAGTTTGCAATACTCATTGCAAATCAACGAGTTAAATTGTCTTAAAAGGGTCATATGTGGCCTTTTGCAGGATTGCGACGGGCTGCCGCGGCCGCCGTCCGGGGCTGTGCACAACGCTTGACAGGACGGTTGCGTTCGCTCTCCCGCGTCGTTGCTGGGTTTGCCCGCTGTCAACCGACCTTCCGGCCGCGCGTTGGAGCCTCCCGACGCTGCGGATACATCCGTGCGGCTCCGTCGGCGAGCTTCTCAACGGCGCCGCGGCAACCATCCTGCGAGTGCTCGACCGCCTGAAAACCGACCCGCACCTACAATGACTGCTCACCCGTCGACGGAACTGGACTGGATGCCACTGGACGAGGCGCATGCCGCAACCGCGAAGACCCGCCTCGATGCGTTCCTGCGCAGCGTCGAGCGGCGCGCGCTGCGCATCGCGGAACTTTCGGTCGGGCATCGCGACGAGGCCATGGATCTGGTCCAGGAAACCATGCTCGCGTTCGTGCGCAACTACGCGGCCAAGCCGGAGGCGGAGTGGCCGCCGCTGTTCTACCGCGTGCTCGACAGCCGCGTGACCGACTGGCACCGGCGCAGTCAGGTTCGCGGGCGCTGGCTGGCCGCGCTGTGGCCGGCGCGCAACGACGAGGACGAGGAAGATCCGATCGCGACCGTGGCCGACACCATGGAAGCCGGGCCGCTCGCGCGGCTCATGACCGATGATGCCGGTGTCGCGCTCGACGCGGCATTGCGCGATCTTCCGCTGCGGCAGCGCCAGGCGTTCCTGCTGCGGATCTGGGAAGGACTCGACGTGGCCGACACGGCCACCGCCATGCGCTGCGGCGAGGGCAGCGTCAAGACGCATCTGTGGCGCGCGCTCAATGCGCTGCGCTCGGCCCTGGAGGCGCACCGATGAAACCCGACTGGACCGATCAGGCACGCGCGCTGCTCGATGCGTCGGCGCAGGAGCTGGACGCGGCGACGCTGTCGCGGCTCAACCGTGCGCGGCAGCGCGCACTGGACGCGGCCGCGGCGCGCGCGGCGGCGCACTGGCCGCGGCGGCTCGCGATCGCGGTCTCGCTGTTGCTCGCGTTGGCGATCTGGTGGCCCGACGCGACGCAGAATCCGGCCGTCTCCGGCGCGTCGACGCTGTCGCCCGAAGATGCTGAACTGCTCGCCGACGGCGAACTCGAAATGACCGACGACCTGGAGTTCTATGCATGGCTCGACGCCGACGGCGAACACAATGGCTGAGCGCCGTGCTGCTCGGCTTCGCCGCGACCGCGGCCGCCGGCGCACCGCCGGTTGCGCCGGTGCCGAAGGCCGCCGCGCGGACGCCGGCACCGAAGGACGTCGCGCCGGAGCCCGCGCCCGATGCGGAGCTGCTGCTATATCTCAGCGAGTTCGAGGACGCGCAGGGCAGCTTCGTCGATCCGGCCGAACTGCCGGCGGCCGAACTGCCGCCCGTGGAGGACGATGACGATGCGCCGTGACGTTGCCTTGCTCCGCGTCGTTTGCTGCCTGCTGCTGTCGCTGTTCGCGCTGGCCGCCGCCGCGCAGACGGCCGGCGCGCCGCCGGCACCGATTCCGTATGCGAGTCTCAGCGCGGCCGAACGCGAGCAACTGCAGCCGTTCGCGTCGGAGTGGGACAAGCTGCCGCCCGAACGTCAGGCGAAGCTGCGTCGTGCCGCCGCGCGCTGGGCGGCGATGCCGCCCGAGCAGCGCGCGCAGATGCAGGACCGCTTCCGCCGCTGGCAGGCGCTGACGCCCGAGGAACGCCGCGTGCTGCGCGAGCGCTTCCAGAAATTCCGCGCGATGCCGCCCGAACAGCAGGCGCGCGTCATGCGCGGCCTCGAACGATTCCGTCATCTGCCGCCCGAGGAACGCGCGCGCCTGCGCGACGAGTTCAAGCGCATGAGCCCGGCCGAACGCCGCGCGTTCCTGCAGGGCGCCGCGAGCGAGCGTCGCGCGCTCGCGCGTCAGCGCTGGCTGCAGACGCTGCCCGAGGCCGAGCGCGAGCCGATTCGCGCGATGTTTGACACCCTCACGCCGCCGCAGCGCAAGGCGTTCCGCCGGCTGCTGCTCGCGACGCCGGAAGCCGAACGCGCCGCCGTGCGGCAGTCGTTCCTGCGCATGACGCCGGAACAGCGCGCCGCACGCCTGCAGGCGCCTGCGCCGGCCGATTGAGTTCAGTCGATTCGAATACAGCTGATCTGAATTGAGTCGATTCGAGTTCAGCCGATCTCGCGCAGCACGCGGCGGCTCGCGCCGAAGCGTCCGCCGAACCGGCCTTCGCCGTCGGCGCGCATCGCGGCCGCGTGGTTCGCGAAGTACGCATCGAGCGCGGCCTGGTCGCGCAGGCGATAGGCGATCACGAACGTGCGGCGCGGCGCGTCGTCGGCGAGATCGACCCGTTCGTGCACGCGCGCCTCGACGAAGCCGTCGAAATCCAGCATCTGCGCGACATGGTCGCGCAGCCAGTCGAGATACGCGGCGGCGGCGTCGCGGTCGACCTCGATGCTGACCTCATAGACGATCATGCGACGACCAGCGAGATCACCATCGCCGCGGCGATCGCGAGGCCGATCAGCACGCTGTAGCAGTAGCCGATCACCGAATACTTCAGCAGCGTCATGAACCAGTTCTGGCGATAGACGCGCTTCTGCATCAGCAGCAGATAGATCGGCATCCAGGCTGTCGCGGCAATCATCAGCCAGCCGAGCGGCATCGCCGCCGCGGGAATCGCAAGGCGTGCGAGGCCGAGCAGCGAGATCACGAGCATGCTCAGCGACAGGAATGCGTGGCTGTGGATCGCGACGATCAGATGCTCCATGTAGTAGCGCCGCTTGAAGATGAAGAAGATCTTCAGCATCACGGCGAACAGCGGCATCAGCACGAACAGGGTCTGCGGCAGCACGCCGAAGAAAGCGGCAATGATGCGCTTGGGATTTTTAGGAATGTCCTTGGCATTCGCGATCGCCGTGACGACCATGTCGGTGAGTTTCGCGTTGACCGCATCGGGCAGCCACGAGATCTTCACCGGATCCTTCTTCGGATCCCATTCCTTGCCATTGAAGGACAGCGGCTTCTTGTCGTCATCGGTGAAGACGATCGGCGGTATGTCCGTGTCGGGATCCGGCGCCGCCGGCGGCTGCGGTACCGCGATCTTCCCGGCCTCGGACGGCAGCGGCGGAATCGGCGGCACGATGCCCTTGGCCTTGGCGTCCTCGATCGCTTTCAGCGCATCGATGCGCTGCTGCGCCGCCTTGCGGATTTCCTCGCGCGCGGCTTCGATCTCGCGGCGCGCTTCGGCCGGCAGCGCGGCGTTCTTCAGCGCCGCGTCGAGGCCGGCCATCGCCACGTCGCGCTGCGCCGACACGTCGTCGGTCGTCGTGGCTTTCTGGATCAGCGCGACCGCTTCGCCGCCCATGCGCGCGCCGCTGCCGATGGTCTCGCTGAGACCCATCTGGTCGCTGTAGATCGACGTGACGAGGAACGCGATGATGGTCAGGAAGAAAAACAGGCGGAACGGCGTCACGTAGCGCACGCGCCGGCCGATGAAGTATTCCGTCGTCAGGAATCCGGGTTTGAAATACAGCGGGCCGAGTGTGCGCAGCACGCGCGAATCGATGTTGAACACCGTGTCGACGACGTCGGCGGTCAGCCCCGACAGCGGGCGGATCATGCCCTTGACCGGCTGGCCGCATTGATGGCAATGCGGACCATGCAGTTCCGCGCCGCAGTTGGCGCAGGCGCCGTGCGGGGTCGGCGCAGGCGTCAGCGGCTGCGGATCCGGCGGGTCGGAAGGTGCGGAGTCATTCATCGGTGCAAAGCGGGCTGGAGGGCGACGCCGAAGTATGGCCGATCGCCACCGCTCCTGCGTGGTCTGTGGAGTTGCTCAAGTCTCGCCTCGGCCCGCTCTCCGGTTACCCATTCCCGATTCCCTATTCCCGAGGCGCGGCCGCCGAGCGGCCGCGCTGCTAGACTGCATGACTGCCACACGCTTCTTTCCTCCCGATGCCTACGATCGACCGCCAGCGCCTCCGGCGCGAATGCGCCGACACCGTGCGGCTGGCCCTGCCGCTCGTCGCCGGCCAGCTCAGCGGCGTCGGCATGACCGTCATCGACACGATGCTCGCCGGGCATCTCGATGCGCACACGCTCGGCGCCGTGTCGGTCGGCGCGAATTTCTGGGTGCTCGCCTACGTCGCAGGACTCGGCGTGATGATGGCGCTGTCGCCGTCGGTCGCTCAGCTCGCCGGCGCGCAGCGTCATGCCGACGTCGGCCCGCTGTTTCGTCAGGCGCTCTGGCTCGCCGCCGGCATGGGCCTCGTGCTGTTTTTCGCGGTGCGGCTCTGCGCGCCGTATTTCCTCGACTGGATCGGCGTCGACGCGTCCCTGCGCGCCGACGCGCAGGGTTTCGTGCGCGCGATTTCCTGGGGTGCTCCGGCGCTCTGCGGCTATTTCGCGCTGCGCGGCGCGAGCGAAGGCTTCGGGCTGACGCGGCCGACCATGTATTTCGGTCTGCTCGGTCTGGCGCTGCTCGCGCCGATCGGTTTTGCGCTGATGTACGGGAAATTCGGCATCACGCCGCAGGGGGCGCCGGGCTGCGGCGCGGCGACGGCGCTCGTGATCTGGCTGCAGTTCTTCAGCCTGCTCGCCTGGCTGTACTGGCGGCCCGAATACCGTCGCCTGCAGCTGTTCGCGCGCTGGGACAGGCCCGATCCGAGGACCATTGGCCAACTGCTGCGCATCGGCGTGCCGATGGGCATCAGCGTGTTCATGGAAGCGAGCCTGTTCGCGGTCGTCGCACTCGTGCTCGCCGGCTTCGGCGAGACCACGGCGTCGAGCCACCAGATCGCGCTGAACGCATCCGCCGTCTGCTTCATGGTGCCGCTGGGCCTCGCGCTGGCGATCACCGTGCGCGTGGGCAACGCGGTCGGCCGCGGCGACGAGCGCGGCGTGCGCTACGCCGGCTATGCCGGGATCGCGCTCTGCGTCGCGACGCAGTTCGTTTCCGCAGGCGCGATGCTGCTGGCGCCGCGCGCCATCGCATCGTTGTATACGAGCGACGCCGCGGTCATCGCGCTCGCCGCGCAACTGCTCGTGCTCGCCGGCCTGTTCCAGTTTTCCGACGGCATCCAGGTCGCCTCCAACGGCGCGCTGCGCGGGCTCAAGGACACGCGCGTGCCGATGTTCGTCACCGTGCTCGCGTACTGGGGCGTCGGCATGCCGGTCGGCTGGTTTCTCGCGTTCCGCGCCGGCTTCGGCGCGCGCGGCATGTGGATGGGCCTGATTGCGGGGCTGTCGGTCGCGGCCGTATTGCTGTTCCTGCGGTTCCGCCGCCAGGCCGCGCGCGGGCGCTGGCAGGGCGCGACACTCGCGGTCGCTCAATCCGTCGCCAATCCGGGCCACAATAGCCACTGAGCGGTGCCGTTCCGGCGCCGCAGCTCAATCCGCAAGCTGGAGTAAAGCAATGACGGAGCGTAAGCCCGGCGCGCTGCGCCGGTTCTTCGGCGCCATCTGGGACGCGATCAATTTCACGCGCCGGCTCGTGCTGAACCTGATCTTCCTGTTCATCCTGCTCATCGTGCTGCTCGCGCTGTCGGCGAAGGCGCCGGTCATCGAGCCGCGCACCGCGCTGGTGCTCGATCTCAAGGGCGAGCTCGTCGAGCAGTACCGCACCGACGCCGGCTCGCGCGCGCTCGAGCGCATGCTCGGCAACAAGAGCAACGAGATCCAGCTGCGCGACGTGCTCGAGGTCATCAGGCGCGCCGGCAACGACACGAACATCGAACGCATCGTGCTGATCGTCGACGAACTGCGCGGCGCGGGAATGGCCTCGCTGACCGAGATCGGCGCCGCGCTCGAACGCTTCCGCGCAACCGGAAAGGAAGTCATCGCGGTGTCCGACGGCATGACGCAGATGCCGTATTTCCTCGCCACGCACGCCGACCAGATCCTGCTGCATCCCGACGGCGCCGTGCTGCTGAACGGCTTCGCGAGCTATCGCGGCTACTACAAGGATCTGCTCGACAAGCTCGCCGTGCAGGTGCACCTTTTCCGCGTCGGCGAGTTCAAGTCGGCGGCGGAACCCTACATTCTCAATCGCGCGTCGAGCGAAGCGCGCGAAGCCGACCGCTTCTGGCTCGACGGTCTCTGGCAGACCTGGCTCGGCGACGTCGGCGGCCGCCGCAAGCTCGAACCGAAAGCGATCCAGAACGGCATCGAGATCCTGCCCGAAGCGATCGAGGACGCGCAGGGCGATCTCGCGAAGATCGCGCTGACCTCGCAGCTCGTCGACCAGCTCGCGACGCGCGACCAGGCGCGCGAGATCCTCATCGCCAAGGGCGTGGCCGACAAGGAGAAACACACCTTCCGCCAGGTGCACTGGAGCGACTACCAGGCACTCGCGCGCAGCGCGGCGCTGCCGGATCTGCGCGCGTCGGTCGCCGTGGTCGTTGCCGAAGGCGAGATCGTCGGCGGCGAGCAGAGCCCGGGCACGGTCGGCGGCGAATCGACGGCGCAGCTGCTGCGCGAGGCGCGCGAGGACGACAACGTCAAGGCGGTCGTGCTGCGCGTGAATTCGCCGGGTGGCGAAGTGTTCGCGTCCGAGCAGATCCGCCGCGAAGTCGAGCTCATCAAGCAGGCCGGAAAACCCGTGATCGCGTCGATGGGCGACGTCGCCGCGTCGGGCGGCTACTGGATCTCGATGGACGCCGACGAGATCTTCGCGCAGCCCGCGACGATCACCGGCTCGATCGGCATCTTCGGTCTGTTCGTCAGCATTCCCGAGACGCTCGAAAAGATCGGCGTGCACACCGACGGCGTCGGCACGACACCGCTGGCCGGCGCGCTCGATCCGCGGCTGCCGCTCGATCCGTCGGTCGCGAAGGTCATCCAGTCCGTCATCGACAAGGGCTATCGCGACTTCATCGGCCGCGTCGCCGCGGCACGCGGCAAGGAGCCGACGGACATCGACCAGGTCGCACGCGGTCGCGTCTGGAGCGGCCGGCAGGCGCTCGAACGCGGGCTCGTCGACAAGCTCGGCGGACTCGACGCCGCGGTGGCCGCCGCGGCCGAACGCGCCAAGCTCGGAACCGAGTTCCAGACGCGCTACATCGAAAAGACGCCGGGCGCATTCGAGCAGTTCCTGCTCAACATGAGCGACAACGCGAGCGCCCGCGCGCTCGCGAAGATCGAATGGCTGCGCCCGGAAACGAGCCTGCTGCGCGACGCCGATCTGCAGCGCCCGCTTCGTCTCCTGCGTACCGTGCAGGACGGCAAGCCGAACGTGTTCGCCTACTGCTTCTGCGAGATCCGGTAGTTCGGAACTGGCGATTGGCGGGCAGGAACCAGCGGCGTGCGCGCCCGAGTTCCTGCTTGCTCGCTTCGTGTTTTCTGCGTTCCGGCTCCCGCGGCCATGTTCGCATCGCCGCGCAGCGGCGTTCCATTCCGCTGCAGGGGGCCTGCAGTGGAGGAAACATGCGCATTTCCACTTTCGTTGCGCGGGCCGTCGCCGTGGCCGCGCTCGTCCTGTGTGCCGGAGCCGCAGTCGCACAGACGCCGCCGATCTACCTCTATCAGTCGCCGGGAATGGCTCCCGGCGCAGCGGGCGACTGGTCCGGATCGGCCGTGTCGCATGACGGCGGCTGGCTGGCGGTCGGCGCACCGGGCTACGACGACGGCGACATGATCGACTCGGGCCGCGTCGGCATTTTCCGCTGGCTCGCGGGCAAATGGCGGCTCATCCGCTGGCTGCAGCTCAGCACGCTGACCGGCGAGTCGGCGCTGGTCAGCGCGCGCTTCGGCGCCGCGGTCTCGGTATCGGGCGACCGCGTGCTGATCGGCTGCCCGAATTGCCGCGACGGCCGCGCCAAGGCCTATCTCGTCGACCTCGACGAAACCACGCAGCCGCCGACATTTTATAAATTGTATCCCGCCATCATCAGCGAGCCCGACTTCGCCTTCGGCATCGGCTCGGCCGTCGCGCTCAACGGCAGCATCGTCGCGATCGGCGCGCCGCGCGGACGCAGTTCGTCGGGCGGCGTGGAGCGCGGCTCGGTCGCGACCGGCCGCTTCGACGGTACGACGGTGATCTGGGAAGACGTGCTGTTCGGGCCCGAGTCGCCCGACGGCTCGCGTTTCGGCCGTTCGCTCGCGCTCGCCTCGACAGCATCGGGCACGCCGCTCGGCGGGAACTACTCGCTGCTGATCGGTGCGCCCGCCTACAACACCGGCAGCGGCGTCGCAGGCAGCGCCTATCTGTATCAGCGCAGCCATTTCGTACCGGGCTGGGACTTCCGGCAGCAGTTCGAGAACGCGACACCCGGGGCGACCGATGCGATGGCGACGAGCGTCGCGCTCGATCGCGCGTCGACCGAGGTCGACGGCTATGTCGTGCTCGGCGCTCCGGGCCGCAGCGTCGACGGCACGCCGGGCGGCGGCGTGTTCGTCTATCGGCGCGCGGTCGGCGAGAGCACGTATACGTTCGAGAAACTGGTCCAGCATCCCGACGCGGAATCGGGCGACCGCTTCGGCATCGCCGTCGGCATCGACGGCACGCGGCTCGTCGTCGGTGCGGACGGACGCGCGCAGAACGCGGCGACCGACGAGGGGCGCGGCTATGTGTTCGAGCGCTTCGTGTTGCTGGGCAACGCCGGCTGGCCCTGGCGTCAGGACCTCAATTTCCCGGGCGCCGGCAACGTCGGCATCGGCCGCGCGCTGACCATGTCCCGGAAAATGGTCGTGCTCGGCGCGCCGTACCTCGCGCTCGACGGCTCCGGCGTCGTCACCGTCTACATCTGCGACGCGATCTTTGTGCACGGCTTCGACGGCGCTGCGGCAACGCGGTCGTGCGCGCTGCCGTGAACGACAGCGAAACACGCGTCGGCGACGCCTGTTCGCATTGCGGCGGAAGGCGCGTTTCTTCCGCTGCAGGGGGGCCTGCCTGGGAGGAGACATGCGAATGTTCGTATCCGCTGCGCGCGCGCTCGCCGCGACCGCGCTCGTGTCCGGTGCGGTGACGGCAACCGCGCAAAGCCTGCCGATCTATGAATATCTGTCGCCGACGCTCGCTGCGCCGAGCCTGGCCTACGAGGCGGGCACCAGCGTCTCGCGCGACGGCGAATGGCTGGCCGTCGGCATGCCGGGCTATGACGACGGCGGTTCGACGAATTCGGGTCTCGTCGCGATCTTTCGCTGGGGCAACGGCGAGTGGCGTTCGCTGCAGTGGCTCAGGCTCGCCGTGCTGACCGGCGAGACGCCGCAGACCAACGCACGATTCGGCACGTCCGTGTCGGTGTCGGGCAATCGCGTGCTGATCGGCTGCCCGGGTTGCAGCGACGGCCGCTCCAAGGCCTACCTCGTCGACTTGCAGGAACCGACGCTGCCGGCGACGTTCTACAAGCTCTATCCCGCGATCATCAGCGCGGCCGACGAAGAACTCGGCATCGGCT
>NZ_DATIGT010000026.1:0-42701 GCF_035481375.1 Tahibacter sp. | reverse complement strand
CGCGCAGGTACTGCTGACGAAACTGACCTCGGACGGCAGGGTCAGCGTCGTCGCCGGCGCGTTCATGCGGAACCCGCCGTTGTTGTTGAGCAGCATGGTGTAGTCGTAGGTGGCCGTCGGCCGCACCGGTCCCGGCGTGCTCGCCGACAGGCTCAGCGCGATGCGCTCGGCCGTCGGCGCTTCGACCGCAATCACGTCGATCGTCGAGGCGACCGACGGTCCGCCGGTGCTGACGCAGGTGACGACGAAATGGTAGTTGCCGGGCGTCGGCAGGAACAGCGACGCGCCGTGCGGCGTCGCGCAGCTCGAGAAGCTGTTGCAGGCCAGGGGCGGCGTCGAGCCGTTCGAATCGGCCGGCCACTCGTCGAAGCGCACGCCAGCCGGGAACGTGCTGCCGGCATAGGTGCAGGCCTGGGCGGTCGCCGCCCAGCCCAGGTTGATGCGAGTGCCGACCTGCACCGTGCCGGGCGCGTCGCCCTCGAGCCGATCGGTGAATGAAGGCGCGGGATTGCCCGCGATCGCCGCACCGCCGAACCATCCGCAAGCGACCGCGAAGGCCGCCAGTATCCACGCGCGCATAGTGCCTCCCATCACGGATTTTCGCCGGCATCCCCCCCGGGCTTCGTCACGCTAGCGCAGTCGCCGGTGCGTCGCAACGCAACGTCGCGGTTCGGCGCAAGCGAACACGTATGGCCGTGCATCTTCGCCGACGCGCCGTAACGCGGGCGTCAATCCGGGCGTGCCGGCCGGCGCATTCAGCGCGTCGCGTTGTACAGACTGCGAAAACGCGGCGAGAACAGCGCCGGATCGGGCACGAGATTCGGACTCGCCGCGCGCACGGCGCGAATGTCCGCACGCGCCGCGTCGAGTCCGGCCGGCGAGTTGTCGAGCTCGGCCTGGATCTGCCGCGCTGCGGCGCGGATCAGGTAGGCCTGCGCGCGGGAGCGCGCATCGGTATAGCTGTCCGGATTGATCCGCGCGACGTCGGCATAGCGCCCGCCGAGATAGTTGCGGAACGCATCGAGCAGCGGCCCCGGGACGCGTTGCGCGATCGGCGTCTCGGGCGGTTTCGGCGGCGGCTTCGGCGGCTCGGGCTTCGGTTCGGTTTTGGGAGGCTCCGGCTTCGGCGGCTCCGGCTTCGGCGGCGTCGGTTTCGGCGTGTCGCCGCCGTCGGGCGCGGTGGTCTGGCCGCTCTTCGGGTCGGTCTTCGGCGGTTCGGGCTTGGGCTGCTGCGCGACGCGCGTGTCGCAGCTCGCGGCGCTGCGATCCTGTTCGGCCTTGAGGTTCGGCACGCTGCCGATGACCGCCGTGTTCTGCGACGAGCGCCATTGCGCGAGCGCGGTCGCGCAGTCGCCCTGCTTGAACGCGGCGAGCCCCAGATAGAACTGCGGCACATACGGTTCCCAGCGCTGCCCGTACAGGCGCACGCGCGGCGCGGCCGTCGGGTTGTCCTGGACAGCCTCCTGCATGCGCTGTCGCACCGCCGCCCAGTCGCCGTCCTTCGCCGCTTCCAGTCCGCGGCTGTAACTGTCCTTGTAGTCGGCCGCGACCGGTACGGCCGCGATGAGCGCCACGGTCAGGGCGCAGATTCCTTTACCAGCCCGCACGCGAGAAATAGTCCTCTGCCGAGATGGTGGGGAATGCGGCATTGGCCACGGCGCGTCGCTGCGCCTCGACCTTGGCAATGACCGTGACCGGCTTGCTCGCCTGCGGATGGCGGAACGTGATGACGTAGTTGCCGGCCGGCAGCTTCAGCGCGAACGGCGTGCTCGGCTCGTTCGGCAGCGCGACCGTCTTGCGGTTGCCGTCGACGACGGATTCGACCTGCGCCCAGGGCTGCGCGTTGAGCACGAGTTCGCCCTGCAGTGCGGCGAGCCGGTCCTGCTCGACCTGTTCGAGTTTCTGACGCAGCGCCGGCGCGTCGCGCAGCAGCGCCGCGGCGGCCGGTTCGTCAGCGAGCAGCCTGCCGTTCGCGCGCAGGAATCCGGCAAAGGCATCGAAATCGGTGAGGTTCGCGGCGGCGCGCTGCGCCGCGGCCGTGGTTTCGGCGAGCCGCGCGCGCAGCGCGAGCGCATCGGCGTCGCGCGGGTCGGCCGCGAGCAGCGCGGTCAGCGACGCCGCCGCCGTATTCAGCGAGTCCACACGCACCGGCGTCGCGCCGATCGCGTTGGCGACACGCTCGCGCGCGGCCTTCGCCTCGGCGTCGCGCTGCTCGCCCTGGGCCTGCGTCTCGACGCGCGCGAGCAGCGTCTTGAGCGCCCCGTCATTCGGGAACGCCGCCGTGCCGCTGCGCGCGAGCTCGAGCGCGAGCGCGGTCTGCTTCGCCGTCGCGCGCGCCTCGATGCCTTCGGCGACGCGGCGCGGCAGTTCGGCGAGCAACTGGCGCGCCTCGGCATTCTGCGCGTCGAGCTTGAGCACGTTGTCGAGCGCTTCACGCGCGTTGTTGCCCGGCGGCGCGAGGTAGCGCTGCTCGGCGATCGCCTGCTTGGCCTGCGACAGCGCGCGGCCGATGTCGGCCAGGCGCTGTCCGAGGCGCTGTTCGATCTCGTTCTTGAGCGCGGTCGCGTCGGCGCGCGACGGATCGGCGCGCAGCGCGAGCTCGGCACGCTCGAGCGCACGCTGCGGCGCGGCCGCGGAGGACTGGCGTGCCTCGGCGACGAGCGCCGCGGCGAGCTGTCCGGCGAAGGTCTGCACGCGCTTGTCGGCGGCGGCGAGTTCGCGCAGCTGGCCCAGCGTCGCGAGCGCGTTCGCGGCGCTCGGTTCGGCAAGACGGCCGGCCTTGAGTTCGCCTTCGCCGCGCGCGAGCAGATCGACGATCTGCTTTTCGAGCCCCGCGGCACGCTGCGCCTGACCGGCTGACTCGGTCAGCGCGACGAACGGCGCTTCCTTGCCGAGTTCGGGCCGCAGGCCGATCAGCAGCAGACTCGCACGATCGCTGTTGCCCGCGGCGAGCGCTTCGCGCGCCGGCGCGAGCTGGGCCGCGATGAACGCGTCCATGCGCTGCTTGACGCCGGCGTCCTCGGGCGCGAGGTCGCGCGCCTTGACCAGCAGCGCATAGCTGCCGTCAGGTCCGAACGGCTTGCCGGCCTTGTCTGCGGCGGCGGCGCCGGCCAGCAGTTGTTCGATCTGCTTTCTGCGTTCTTCGGCGCCGACGGCCGCGTCGATGCGCTGCTTGAGCGCCGCGAGTCCGGCGTCGTCCTTGCGCACGAACAGCGCCTGGTCGGCACGGTCGCGCGCGAGCGGGAAATCGTTCCTGGCCAGCGCTGCCTCGGCCTCGGCGCGCAGCGACTGCGCGATGCGGTCGAGCAGCGCCTGCGCGGCGTCGTTGTCCGGATCCTTCTGCAGCACTTTCTGCAGCACTTCGTAGGCGTTGTCGCCCGGCGGCGAGACGAACTTGCTGTCGCCGGCCATGCGCTCGGCATCCTTGATCCAGTAGCCGACGAGTGCCTGTTCCTCGGCCGACATGCCCGAACCACCCTGCCAGCGCCAGAGGCCGAAACCGACGACGGCGACGAGCAGGACCGCCGCCGCCGTGATCCAGGGCCACAGCACCGGCCGCCGCGGCGGCGGGCGCGACGGTGGCGGCACCGTGGCTGCGGCCGGCCGCCGTGCGGGCGCCGCTGCCGGCGGCGGCCGGGCCGGCGACGATGCGCCGCCGGTCTTGCGTGCCGCAACGTCCTGCGGACGCGGCAGCGGCGTCGACACGCCGCTCGCGCTGCGCAGGCCGCTGCCGGACGGGTCGCTCGCGGTGAAGCCGAGCTGGCGCAGCTGTTCGGACGAGGTCATGCCCGGCGTGAGCTGCAGCCGCATGAGCAAGGTGTCGCTCTGCACGACGCGCTGCTTCAGCGCGGTGACGAAGTCGTGCAGCGTCGCGAAGCGCTCGTCGCGGTTCTTCGCGAGCATCCGGTCGAGCACCGGCTGGAAGTGCGCGAACTCCGCGTCGAGCGGCGGCGGCGCCTGCGTCAGGTGCGCCATCATCACCGCGATCGGCGTGTCGCCGGTGAACGGCGTACGCCCGGACAGCAGTTCGTAGAACATGATGCCGAGGCTGTAGAGATCCGAGCGGCCGTCGATGTCGCTGCCGCTGATCTGCTCGGGACTCATGTAGTTCGGCGTACCGACGAGCATGCCGGTCTGGGTCAGGCGCGTCGCCGCCTGGTCCTGCTGCCGTGCGATGCCGAAGTCGGTGAGCACCGGCGTCGCCGCGTCGCGGAACATGATGTTCGCGGGCTTGAGGTCGCGATGGATGATGCCCTGGCTGTGCGCGAAATCGAGCGCGCCCGCGATCTGCACGACGACGCTGATCGCCTCGGCCAGCGACAGCCCGGCCTGCATGCGTTCCGACAGCGTGCCGCCTTCGAGGAATTCCATCGCGATGTAGGCGACGTCCTCGGTCGACACGATGTCGTAGACCGCGACGATATTGCGATGCGGCAGCTTCGCCATCGTGCGGCCTTCGAGCAGGAAGCGCTTCTCGAACTGGCGCGCATCGTCGGACGCGGTGTCGTGCGTGCGGCGCATCAGCTTGATCGCGATCTTGCGCTGCAGCGACTCCTGCATCGCCAGCCAGACCGTGGACATGCCTCCCGCGCCGAGCTGGCGCAGGAATTCATATCCAGGGATCTTCACCGGCGTCTGGGGCATGGCGAACGGCTTCCTCCGTCGGCCGGATCATAGCAACAGGTGCCGGGGTCGCGGCGCGGTCGCGCCCCGTCCCGGAGCGGTCGCGCGACCGGCAAGGACTCTGCCCGGCGCCGGACCGCGGCGTCGGGCAGGCCCGCAGTCAACGCCGCGGCGCGCCGCGAGCGAACGTCAGCGCGGCAGGACCAGCGTCACGCTCAAGCCGCCGCCCTCGCGATTGGCCAGGACGATGCGGCCGCCATGCGCCTCGGCGATCTCGCGCGCGAGCGCGAGGCCGAGTCCCGACCCGGAGCGCTTGGTCGAATAGAACGGCAGCAGCGCATTGGCCAGCACGGCCTCGCTCATGCCGGTGCCGCGGTCGGCGACTTCGATGCGCGTCTCGCCGCCGCGCTGGGTGACCGCGACCTCGATCGCCTCGACCGCACCGCCGGCCTCGTGCGCATTCTTCACGAGATTGATGAGCACCTGCTCGATCTGCGCGCGGTCGAACCACCCCGGCTGTTCCGGCGCGGGCGCGACCTCGATGCCCGGAAACTGCCGCGCGATCGCGTCCAGCAGACCGCGCCAGGACACCTCGTCCATGCGCGGCTGCGGCAGCTTCGCGAACTCGGCATAGCCGTGGATGAAGCCGTGCAGGTGGCGCGCGCGGTCCTCGATCGTGTCGAACACGGCGCCGAGCCGCTGCACGTCGCCTTTGCCCGACAGCACGCGGCCGGAGTGGGCCAGCGACGTGATCGGCGCGAGGGAATTGTTCAATTCGTGACTGATCACGCGAATGACCTTTTTCCAGGTCGCCACTTCCTGGCGACTGAGCTCGCGGGTCATGCGCTTGATCAGGTACAGCCGGTGCAGCCGCCCCTGCAGCTTGAAGCTGCGCTCGGAGAAGTGGAAGGTCTCGTCCTCGCCGTCGAGCGAGACCGTGAACAGCGCGTCGCCGCCGTCGGCGACCGCCTGGGCGAACGCCGGCGGCGACTCGGCCACGACCGTCGCGAACGACAGTCCCTGCAGCACGCGGCCGCCGTTGAGCAGCTGGCGCGCGGCAACGTTGGCGTAGACCACATGGCCGTTGGGTTCGGTCAGCACGATTGCGGTCGGCGTGTTCTGCACGACCGTGTCGAGCAGCAGCTCGCGCTGGAACAACCCCTGGCGTTCGTCGCGCAGCACGCGTCCGAGTTCGTTGTGCGCCTGTACGAGTTCGGCCAGCTCGTCGTCCTGGTCGGTCGCGATCGAGAAGCTGAAGTCGCCGTCCTTGAAGCTCGTGACGCTGCCGGCCAGCGCGCGGAACAGCGCGGCGGTGCGCGCGGTCAGCGCCCGCGCGAGCAGCGGCAGCGCGAAGGCGAAGATCAGCGCGACCGACACAAGGCTGAGCCACGGCGTGTCCAGCCACTGCTGCAGCGCGACGGCGAGCGCCGCAGCCGCGAAAGCGACCGCAGCCAGCGCAAAGGTCAGCTTGCCCTGGAGAGAGAAAGAGCGCATCCGGATCCTAGTGCGCACGACGCGCGATGGCCGCGTAGGTTGCTGGTGAGCGCGGCGAACCGCAACACCGGGATCGCGACGCGTCGACGCAGGGGGATCGCAAGCGATCGGCGGAATAACGGCGGCGCGCCCGTGTGTCGACGGGCTTTCGATGGGACTTTTGCGGCGTGGCGACCGCGATGTGGCGGTGCGCCGCGCTTGCCGCAGCCCGCCCTTTTCCGGCGTTTTCCGCTTTATGCCGGCAGCGCGATGCCGAGTTTCTCGAGCCGGCGATACAGCGCCTGGCGCGACAGGCCGAGTTCGGCCGCGGCCTGGCTGATGACGCCGCGCGCGCGCGCGAGCGCCGCTTCGATCGCGGCGCGGTCGGGTTCGTCGGCGCCGCGCACGGGCGCGCGCACGGCGGCGGCGAGGCCGAGGTCGGCCGGCTGCACGATGCCGTCGCGGCAGAGCACGCGCGCGCGCTGGATCGAGTTCTTGAGTTCGCGCACGTTGCCGGGCCAGCCGTGCGCGAGCAGCGCGGCGCGACTCTCGTCGCTGAGCCGCGCGTCGTCGCCGAGAAAATGCTGCGCGAGCGGCAGGATGTCGTCGGGCCGGTCGCGCAGCGGAGGCAGCGCGAGTTCGATGACGTTGAGGCGATAGAACAGGTCTTCGCGGAAGCGGCCTTCGCGGATCATCGCCGGCAGGTCGGCGTTGGTCGCACTGAGCACGCGCACCTTGACCGTGCGCGTCTTGCCCGAGCCCAGGCGTTCGAACTGGCCGGTCTCGAGCACGCGCAGCAACTTGATCTGCCCCGACAGCGGCAGGTTGCCGATCTCGTCGAGGAACAGCGTGCCGCCGTCGGCGAGTTCGAAGCGGCCTTCGCGTGCCTTCGAAGCGCCGGTATAGGCGCCGGCATCGGCGCCGAACAGCTCGGCCTCGATGAGTTCGTTCGGCAGCGCGCCGCAGTTCACGGCGATGAACGGGCCCTGCTTCACAGCCGAATTCGCATGCACGATTTCGGCGATGCGCTCCTTGCCCGCGCCGTTCGGCCCAGTGATGAGCACGGGCAGGTCGGCGCGCGCGACCTGGCAGGCCAGCTCGATCACGCGCTCGGTCGCCGAGTCGGCGAACACGACCTGGCGCAGGTCGAAGCGCGCGCGCAGCGCTTCCTGGCTCTTGCTGCGCGCACGCTTGAGGCGCGTGACCTCGCGCGTCGATTCGGCGAGTTCGAGCAGGTTCTCGACGGTCGCGAGCAGCTTCTGGTCGTCCCAGGGCTTGGCCAGATAATCGGCCGCGCCGGCTTTCACGAGTTCGACCGCGGTTTCGAGCCGCGTCCAGCCGGTCAGCAGGATGACCGGCAGATCCGGATATCGCGAGCGGATCGCGCGGAACAGCGCGATGCCCTCTTCGCCCGAGGTCGTGTCGAGGTGGAAATTCATGTCCGCGATGACGAGGTCGACGGCCTCTCGCTCGAGCAGCGCGAGCCCTTCGTCGGGCGATGCGGCCGAAACGCTGCGGATTTCGTTGAGCGACAGCAGGACTTCGAGCGCCGTGGTCACGGCAGGATTGTCGTCGATGACCAGGACGGTGCGCATGGGCTCTTTCGGGCTGGAGAATTTCAGGTCGCGCATGGGCTGCTTGGATGCAGCCCGACGCGGGTTGGTTGCGCACGATACAGCAAGAAAGTTGAGAGTGAAGAGGAGCGAGAAACGAGCGAAAGCCCGCGGCGGTTACTCGTTTCTCACTCCTCCCCGCTTCTGTACTGCGTTCACACGCTGCGCGTAGCCACCGCCGGCGGCACGCGCGACGCGCGCGTCGCCGGGCCGAACACCGCGGCCTGGCCGAGCAGCAGCAGCACGGCGATGCCGCCGGCGAGGTAGACCAGCGGAAGACGCTGGGCCTCGTAGTTCGTCATCAGCCAGTAGTTCAGGCCGTAGGTCAGCAGGATGCCGAGCGCGAGGCCGAGCGAGGTGATCACGAAGTTCTCGGTCATGAAGTAGCGCAGGATCGAACCGCGCGTCGCGCCGAGCGCCCGTCGCGTACCGATCTGCTTGGTGCGCTGCGTGACCCAGAAGCTCGCCATGCCGACGATGCCGAGTGCGGTGACCGCGAGCAGCGCGATGATGACGCCGACCAGGATGATGGTCATCGCGCGGTGTTCCTGGTAGCCCTCGGCGCGGATGCGCTCGACCGAACGCGGCTCGCGCACGATGCGGCTGTGGTTCGTCTCCGCCATCTTCGCTTCGGCCGCCTTCATGACTTCGTCGCGGCGCCCCGGCTCGGTGCGCACGAGATAGCGGCCGAAGTTGCTGAACGCGATGCGCTGCGGCACGAACGTGGAATAGAACTCCGCGTCGGGGCCTTCGTCGGACGCGAAACCGATCCACGGCACCTGCGTGCGCTCGACGACGCCGATGATCGTCTGCGGCGCGGCTTCGTTGTCGAGATAGGCCTGCTTGCCGAGCGCCGACTCGCCGGGGAACAGCTTGTTGGCGAGCGCACGCGTGACGACCATGACCGGCGGCCAGGTGTTGTCGCCGCGTTCGCGGAACGTGATCTCGTCGGCGGTGAAGAAGCGGCCTTCGGCGAGCTTGGCGCCGAAGGTGTTGAGGCCATGCTCGTCGACGAAGTAGATCGCCGACGGCGCGGTCGAGATCTTCTGCTCGGGCTTGAGGCTGATGCCGGTCGACCAGCCGCCGTTGGACAGCGGCACGGTATTCGTCGGCGTCGCGTCGACGACGCCGGGCAGGCCGCGCAGCATGGCCATGTCTTCCTCGATCGTCGTCTTGACGTTGAATGCGCTGCCGAAGCCGAGGCTGCCGATCGTGAACGTGTCGGCTTCGTTGATGCCGCTGTCGCGGCTCATCAGCTGCAGGCGCTGCGAGATGATGAACAGCGCGTTGCAGACGATCGCGAGCGTCAGTGCGATCTGCAGGCCGATCAGCACCAGGGCCACCTTGCTGCGCATCAGCGCGGAGAGAATAGGACGAAATTCCATGATTTCACCTGTAGCGTAGTGGCGTTATTGCGTCTTCAGCTGCACGGCCGGCGTGATCTGGCAGGCGCGCCACGTCGGGAATAGCCCGGCCAGCACCGCCGCGACGATCGACAGCGCGATGGCCGTCAGTACCATGAACCAGTCCATGCGCGCGACGTTGTTGAGATCGGCATATAGCGAGCGCACCGCCATGAGTCCGAGCCAGGTCAGCAGCAGGCCGATCAGGCCGCCGCTGACGCCGATCACGCCGGCTTCGACGAGGTGCTGCGTGAACAGCTGGCCGCGCGTCGCGCCGAGCGCGCGGCGCAGGCCGATCTCGCTCGACTTGCGCATGAATTTCGCGAGCAGCAGGCCGATCGTGTTGACGAGGCAGACGATCAGGAACGCGAACGACAGGCCGACCTGGATCTGCGCATCGCGCGACACCACGCCCTGCGCCTCGATCCACTCGTTGACGTCGGGCAGGCGGTTGTTGAGCGGACGCGGGAAGCGGCCGAGCTTCTTCTGTTCGTTGACGTAGTTGTCGAGGAAGGCCTTGTACTCGTCCTCGCGCGCCTGCGAATTGAGCTGCACCCAGAACTGGATCCAGACGCAGTCCGACGCGAGGTAGCCGTCCCAGCCGGGTTTCGCGTTGGCCCAGCACGAGTTGTTGCCGCTGGGCTGCGTCTGCAGCTCGATCGCCGTCGTGAACGGCACGTAGTATTCCTCGGCGTCGTTGAACGAGCCGTTCGTGAGGTCGTAGTACTTCACGCGCGGCTGCCATTTGTCGAGCACGCCGACGATCGTGTATTCGATCTCGTTGAGACGCACGCGCTTGCCGGTGCTGTCCTGGCCGCCGAACAGTTTTTCGTTGAGACCGCTCGACAGCACGGTGACGCGCGCGTGTTCCTTGTCCTGCGCGGCGTCCCAGGCCTGGCCGTACTTGAACGGCGGCTCGAACATCGCGAAGAAGTCCTTGTAGGTCGCGCGGCCCAGCGACGAGAACGGCTTGATCTCGGGATTCTCCGGCTGCAGCGGCCAGACGACCTTGTACATCGCAGCCTGCAGGTCGGCCTTGCCGGCTTCCATCAGCGCCTTGGCTTCGAGATAGGTGATCTGGTCGGGCGGCTCGTTCGGCGTGCGGTACGGCTGCTCGGCGCTCCAGTTGTCGAGCTGTACCGCATGGAGCGTGTCGCTCTTCCACGGAATCGGGTCGCTGCCCATCAGATAGAACACGGTCAGGCTGGTCATGCTCGTGCCGATGCCGAGCGCGATGCCGAAGACCATGAGCGCGGTCAGCAGCGGATTGCGCTTGAGGCTGTGCAGACCCAGTTGCAGGTAATAGGCGAACATCGCGCGCTCCTCAGACCGTGGCGACCGCGGCGTCGCTGCCGTGCGCCGGAACGCGCAGCTGCGGCTCGGCCTCGAAGTCGGTGACCTGGCCGTCGATCACGTGGACGTTGCGCTGCGCGCGCGCGGCGAGTTCCGGATCGTGCGTGACCATGATGATGGTCGTGCCCTGGCGGTTGATGTCCTCGAGCAGCTCCATCACGCCGCGCGCCATCAGCGAGTCGAGGTTGCCGGTCGGTTCGTCGGCCAGCAGCAGGCGCGGCGAGCCGGCCAGCGCGCGCGCGATCGCGACGCGCTGCTGCTGGCCGCCGGACAATTCCGCCGGATAGTGCTTCATGCGCGAGGCGAGGCCGACGCGCGACAGCGTTTCCTCGATGCGACGCTTGCGGTCGGCGGCGTTGAAGCCGCGGTAGCGCAGGGGCACGTCGACGTTGTCGAACAGGTTCAGGTCGGGAATCAGGTTGAAGCCCTGGAAGATGAAGCCGATCTTTTCGTTGCGCAGGCGCGAGCGCTGGTCGTCGTTCATGCCGCGCACGTCGACGCCGTCCACCCAGAACTCGCCGCCGCTGAATTCCTCGAGCAGGCCGGCGATGTTGAGGAACGTGGTCTTGCCCGAACCCGACGGGCCGGTGACCGCGACGAACTCGCCTTCGCGCACGTGGATCGAGAAGTCGCGCAGCGCGTGGGTCTCGATCAGGTGCGTGCGATAGACCTTGGAGAGGTGATTCATCTTCAGCATGGGGTACTCCCGGTGGCGGCGGCGAGGAACGGGGCGTTGCGTGGTGTGTGTGGAATTGCCTGCCGGCGCGCCGTGGGCGCCGGCAGGCGGCGGGCGTCAGCGCGCAAGTGCAATGCGCTCGGCACCCTTGAACTCGTCGAGACTGGAAATGATCAGGCGGTCGCCTTCCTTGAGGCCCGAGACGATCTCGACCGCATTGAGGCTGGTCGCGCCGACCTGGATCGTGCGCCGCACGGCCATGCCGTCGGCGCCGACGACATAGGCGACGCGACCGGCGCCCGAGTCGACGAACGGACCGCGCTCGACCATCAGCACGTTCGGGTGTTCGTCGATGAGGATGCGCGTGGACAGCCGCTGGTTCTGGCGCAGACCCGCGGGCTGCTCGCCGGTGAAGCGGATGCGCGCGGTGACCTGGCCGTTGACGACTTCGGGACTGACCGCGGACAGCTCGCCGGTCAGCGTCTGGCCGCCGTTCTGGATCTGCGCGGGCATGCCCATCGCGAGTTCGCGCGCAAAGGTTTCCGGCACCGGCACTTCGACTTCCATGGCCGACAGGTCGACGACGGTCAGGATGCCGGCGTTCGCCGCGACGTTCGCCTTCTGCTGCACGAGCAGCTGGCCGACCTGGCCCGCGACCGGCGAGCGCAGCTTGAGTTCATCGACCTGGCGCTGCAGGTCGGCGACGAGCAGGCGCTGGCGGTCGCGCGTCAGGCGCGCGGTCTTGAGTTCGAAATCGAGGCTTTCGCGTTCGAGCGCGACGTCTTTCCGCGCGTGGGCCAGCGTGATCTCGGCCTTCTGCAGCGCGTCCTTCGCGCGCATGACGTCGAGCTGCGGCAGCGCACCAAGCGTGAATGCCTTCTGCGTGCGCTCCACTTCGCGCGCGGCCGTCTGCCGATCGATGTCGGCCTGGTCGACCGCCTTCTGCGTGATCAGCTGCTGCTTGCGGTTGTCGATGCTCGTGCGCTCGGCGGCGAGTTCGGCGCTCTGCAGCGAGGACTGTTCCTGCTGGAGCCGGTTGGCGAGTTCGGGACTGACGACTTCGGCGAGCACCTGGTCCTTCTCGACCTGATCGCCGGCCTTGACCGCGAGCGTGACGATGCCGCCGTTCGGCGCATAGAGCGTCGGGCTGACGGCGGCGACGACGCGGCCCTGGGCCGAGATGTCGCGCGTCAGGTCGCCGCGCTTCACGTCGGCGAAGCGCAGGCGCTCCACGCTGTACGAAGCGCCGGCGCCGAGCATGCGGGTCATCCCGGGCAGCAGCCAGACGCCGAGCGCGATCACGGCGCCGGCGATCGCCGCGTGCTTCCAGTAGCGCCGCTTCGGCGCCGCGGCGGTGCTCATCACTCGGTCCTGGGCAGAGGTGTCGCGAATCATCGGTCGTGCTCCCGTGAGGCTGTGCGTCCGCATCGTGCGGCGGGTCCTGGACCGACTTTAGCAATGGCCGTGCCAAACAATTAGTTATTGTTTTTCAAGATATTTATCGCGATTCCCCAGCTGTACGCCTGTCCGCGGACAAGGCGACGGACAGGCCGCCGCGCGGACGCACGGCCGCGGCGGACAGAGTGTCCGGCGGTCCCGGCGCTGGCAAATTCGGCGCACGCTGCGACCATTGCCGGGCCAGCCGCATCTGTTAGCCCGTGGACCGATCGAACTTCGCCATCGATGTACCCGACAACGTGCTGCAGCGCGCCCAGCGCGGCGAGCTGCGCGCGTTCGAGCAGATCTACCGCCTGTTCGAGCGGCCGGTCTATTCGCTCGCGCTGCGGCTGCTCAACGACGCCGACGCGGCGCGCGAGATCCTGCACGACGCCATGCTGAAGCTGTTTCAGCGACTCGATCAGTTCCGCGGCGACTCGCCGTTCTGGGGCTGGCTGCGCCAGATCGCACTGAACGAGGCGCTGATGCGGCTGCGCAAGGACAAGCGCATCGAGTTCGACGCGAGCTATGACGAGATCGAGACCGACGCGACGCCGCCCTGGGTGCACGCCGACGGTCTCGTGCTGGAACAGGCGCTCGCCCGGCTGCCGGCACTCACGCGCAGCGTGCTGTGGCTGTACCACGTCGAGGGCTATTCGCATCCGGAGATCGCCGACGCGCTCGGAAAGACCGTCAGCTTCTCCAAATCCCAGGTCGCCCGCGGCACTGCCCGCCTGCGCGGCTTCCTGGACGGCACTACGGAGTCGAAATCATGTCTGACCGTCCAACCGCAACCGACCTGAGCGCCGACGCGCTGACGCGCGCACTGCGCGATCTGCCGTCCGCGACGCCGCCGGCCGACGGCTGGGCGACGCTGGCCGCGAGCCTGCGCTCGCACGGCCTCGTGCGCGAGGACGACGACAGCGACACGCGCCGCGTCGACGCGCATCCGCCGGCACGTCGTGCCGATGCGCGCGATCGCCGCCTGCCGCGGCGGCCGTGGCTCGCCGTCGGTATCGCCGCGGCGCTGGCGCTGGTCGCCGTCGCGCTCGTGCCGGGCAACCGCACGCAATCCGTGACGCCGCCCGGCGTCGCCTCGAACGCCGGCATCACGCCGGAAACCGCGGTCTCCGCCGGAACCGCCGAACTGGCCGAACTCACCGCGCTGCGCGGCGAGTCCGGCCGCATCGAGGAATGGCTGCGCACGCTCAAGGCCGACGAAACCCCGCTCGACGGGCGCAGCCTCATGGCCGCGACCGAGATCGAGGACATGATCGGCCTCGTCGATCTGCAACTGGCCGCCGGCAACGATGCCGGCAGCGACACGCTCGCGCTGTGGCGCGACCGCGTGGAGCTGCTGCGCGATCTCGCCGCGGTCCGCACCACCTACAGCCTGGCTGGCAACGGCGTCGCCGCGAACGGATCGGCGGCGGCGCCCGACAATTGGACCCATTTGTGAGGTATTCCATGAAGTCGCTTTATCCCCTCTTGGCCATCACGCTGATCGGTACGGCGCACGCGGCCGAACCGGCCGCACGGGCCGAACCCGCGGCCGCGGCGACGCCGGCTGCGAAAGCGCGCGCCGTCGTGCATGCCGACGCGCATGCGGATGCCGATGCGAAACCCTATGCCACGCCTGCCGAAGAGGCCGCGGCACGCGAGGAACTCGAAAAGCTGCGCAAGGAAATGCGCGATCTCGGCCGGCGCATGGGCGACATTTCGCTGCGCCTCGGCGAAGGCGGGCCGCGCAAGTTCGCCTGGCGCTATCTCGGCGACAGCGATCGCGCATTGATCGGCGTGGTCATGCGCCCGACCGACAAGGGCGTGCAGATCGCCGCGGTCACGCCGGGCGGTCCGGCCGACAAGGCCGGCGTGCGCCGGGACGACCTGATTCTCGCGATCGACGGCAAGAAGATCGCCCGCAATGAACTCGACGACGCGCGCCGGCAGCTGCAGGACCTCAAGGTCGACCAGCCGGTGAAGCTCGCGCTGTCGCGCGACGGAAAGAACGTCGACGTCACGGTGACTGCAGCGCGGCGCGAAGCGCTGAACTGGCCCAAGGTCATGATCGGCAGCGAGGCGGACTTCGCCGATCTCGGCGTCGATCCGGAACGCATCCGTCGCGAAGTCGAACGCAGCATGGACCCGGAACGCATCCGACGTGAAGTCGAGCGCAGCGTGAGGCACGCGCAGGTGGATATCGACCGCCACGTGCGCGATGCCGGCAACCTGCAGCAGCTGCGCGATCTGCGCATCAACCTGATGCCGTGGTGGGGCATGAACCTCGCGCCGCTGAATCCGGATCTCGCCGGGTATTTCGGCACGTCCGACGGCGTGCTCGTGCTGTCGGCCGATCCGCGCAACATTCCCGAACTCAAGGGCGGCGACGTGCTCACGAGCGTGGGCGGCACGAAGGTCGACTCGCCGTCGGACGTGATGCGCCGCCTGCGCGACGCCGATGCCGGCAGCGACATCAAGCTCGACGTGCTGCGTCAGAAGAAGGCGCTGACGATCAACACCAAGGTGCCGCAGTACAAGACCATGTTCCCGCTGCCTCCGACACCGCCGGCGCCTCCCGCTCCGCCGACCGCTCCGGCGCCGCCGGCCCCGGTCGCACCGGTCGCCGCCGCGGCACCCGTACCGCCGGCGCCGCCCGCACCGCCGCCGCTGCCGCCGCGCGACGACGACGAAAGCTGAGAAGGGACAGCGCGACGCAGTCGCTGCGCCCCGCAACCGCAGGGCGCAGTAACCGAAGGGCATTGCGCCGTGTGTCAGATGGCGTCGCGTCGCGGAGATGGCGCAATGCGCCTCGCTATTGCGCCCTACCGCAGCAACGCCGCATCCAGCCCCGCGCAGATGTCCACAGCGCGCCGGCGCCCGGTCGCGGAAATCTCGGCGATCGCCTCGGCCAGCAGCCACGGACGCCCCGCATCGAGGCCGGGACAGAAGCGCACGACGGCGCCCTGCCACGGATGACCGGCGCGCGACCAGGCCGCATCGCGCAGGCGCTGATGCAGTCCGCGCGGCGGCTCGGCGGTGCCGCAGGGTACACAATGCAGCAATTGCTCCCACGCGAGATAGTCGCTGTCGGGCAGCAGATACAGACGCGCGACTTCGCGGCCGTCGTCGCGATAGAAGCGCAGCGCTTCGCAGATGCCGTCGGGTTCGATGCGGTGGATGCAGTTCCAGCCGGCGATCGCGCCGAGATCGGCGGCGTGCCCCGACGCGGCGCGCCAGAGCCAGAGCACCGGTCCGAGGCAATGCCAGCGACGCGCGAGCGCCGCGAGCGGCGCAGTGGCCGGCAGCGCTATGGCCTGCAGCAGGGTCGCACCGGAAGCGGCGGCGTCGTTGCAGCGTTCAGCCGCACGCGTCTCGCCGGCGGCGCGCCGGAAAGGCAGCTTGTACATGCGAGCCTCGAGAGAGATCCGGCGCCGGCAATGACGAGGCGGCACCGGGCGCGGAGCTGGCTGGCAGGGAGGCCGGGATGGCGGTCGGCCCGAGGCTGGCTGCTCTGACGTGGACAGGGACGCACGCGGCGCGAACGCCGCGTGCCGCAGGACGAATTACTTGGTCAGGATCAACTTGTCGTTGCGCGTGCGGCGCAGACGGTATTCCTGGCCGAGATGTTCGATCACGAGTTCGCGCGATTCGCGCAGCAGCAGGCGCGAATCGACGCGGCGCTGTGCCGGCGCGGGCGTCGCCGCCGGCCGTGTCGCGGACGAAGTGCGGGTGGCCTGAAGCGCAAGAGTGGACGTCACGACCGACATGGCTGGCTCCGATTACCGGGTGGTGGCCAGATGATAATGATTCGCATTTGACTGTCAAGCAGTGCGCGCACTTTTCCAAACGGATACCCCGCCGGCAACCGCCGGACGTTGCGCTGCCGGGCTCAGCCGCCGGCCCACCAGCGCTGCAGCGTCGCGAGGTCGCCGTTGAACATGTCGCGATCGCAGTTGCCGACGCCGGGCACGCTGTGCGGATTCGGGCCGACGCTGCCGTCGGTGTACTGCCACAGCGTCCAGCTCGGCCACAGCGCTGCAATCGCCGGCTGGTTCGCGTACTCGGAGATCCACAGCCAGCAGTTGCCGAGCACCGACGTCGTCGCGCTGCCGAGCAATTGCTTGAGATAACTGCCGCCGTAGACGCCGGGCCAGCGTCCGGTCTGCTGATGCACGGCCTGCACGAAGGCTTCGGCCTGGGCCAGCGTCATCGAAGCGCCCTGCGTGTTCTGCTCGATGTCGAGCGCGAGCAGGTCCCCCGGCGCAGCGTTCGCAGTCGCGAGGAAATGCTGCGCCTGGACCGTCGCATCGCTGCCGTCGCCGAAGTGATAGGCGCCCCAGCGCAGTCCCGCCGCGCGAGCCTGCGCCTGCCGCTGCGCATAGGTCGGATCGACGTAGCCGGCGCCCTGCGTGGCCTTGTGGATCACGCCGGCCACGCCGGCGGCGGCGAGCGCGGAGAAATCCACGCTCGCGTTGTGGTGCGAAAGATCGACGACGGCGTTGATCATGCCAGTTCCCCCTGTGCCGCAACGGCAGTGTTGTGGAACTGTACCGGATGAGACCGCCGGCCGGGCAGGCTGCGCCGTCGCGTCAGTCCATCCGTCGCGCCGTGCCGGAGACGTCGACCGGCTCGCCCGGCGTCGTGCCGATCGCGATGCGAAGCAGCGAGCGCATGCCCATGTCCTCGCCCTGCACGATCGAGACGGCGCCGCCATGCGGCCAGCCGGCATCGCGCAGATAGCCGCCGAGCGCCGCGGCCGCGGCGCCGGTGGCCGGATCCTCGTAGACGCCGCCCGAGGCGAACGGATTGCGCGCATGGAAGCGCTGCGGCGATTCGGCCCAGACCAGCGCGATCGTGATCCAGCCCGCTTCGCGCATCAGCGTGCGGCCGGCATCGAGGTTGTAGCGCATGGCCGCGAGCGTTTCGCGCGAACGCAGCGCAAGCAGCAGATGATCGGCGCCGCCGTGGATTTGCGCCGGCGGCAGACGCGGATCGAGATCCGCGCGATCGAGGCCGAACAGCGCGAGCGCGCGTTCGAGCAGCGCCGGATCCGCGGCGGCGCTGCGCGTCGGCGGCGAGCGCAGCGTCGCCGCGATCGTCGCACCGTCGCGCCGGCCGGCGACGCCGATCCACGCGTGGTTCAAGGTCAGCGCGAAGTCGCCGTCGCCGTGACGCAGCGCGAGTGCCGCACCGAGCGCGATCGTCGCGTGCCCGCAGAACGGAATCTCGGTCTGCGGCGCGAAATAGCGCACGCGCCAGCCGCCGTCGATCGGCGCGGCGAATGCCGTCTCGGAGAAGCCGACGTCGGACGCAATGCGCTGCATCGTTTCGGCCTCGGGCAGCGCCTCGCCGATCCAGACGCCGGCCGGATTGCCGCCCTGCTCTCCATCGGAAAATGCCGCTATGCGCATGACGTCCATGAACTGCTCCCGCGTGGTGGATCGACCGAATCTAGCGTGCGCCGCCCGCCGGGTGTCGAGGGCCAATTGCGCAGCGGCGGCTCTCGCGTTCTGATCATCGGCGCCGCCGGATAGCGTCTGCACCGCCCGAAGGACGATGCCGCACGAGCGGCGGCCGCAACCGGGAAGTGCGCCTTGAAGGAAAACAGCCATCGGCGATTCGTCGCGCTCGTCGCCGGCACGTTCGCCGCACGCGCCGTCGTCGGCACCGCGTTCGCCCCCGCTCCGACGGTTTCGGCGGCTGTCGTCGTCGCACGCAGCGATGCGGCCGAAGCGCGCGAGCCGGCGGGCACCGCCGGCAAGGCCACGCAACCGTTTGCGGCGCGGCCGCTGCCGCCAGCCGACGCGCCGGTCGTTGCGATCTACGTGACGGCGGCGACGCGGCTCAGCTCGCGCGCATGCGCGAGTGGTCGCGGCAGGGTGCCGGGCCCTGCTGCGGGAACGCGCGATGCGCGGCGATGCGGAATCGGCGCTGGCCCTCGGCCTGGCTTATGCGCTCGATGCGGACGACGTGCCCATCGACGTGGCCGACTACTTTCTGCCGTACGGGGCGCTCGACAACGATGCAGCGCAGTCGTATCGCTGGCTCGCTCGCTATCTGCAGCTCGCGCCGGAGGGCTCGCAGGCGCCGCTCGCGCGTCATGCTCTGGCGCAGCTCGCTGCTCGGCTCGATCCTGGCGATCGCGCGGCGATCGATCGCGAGCTGCAGTTCGCGACCCCGTCGCGGAACTGAATGCATTCCCGGCAGGTCTCGTCTGCGTTGGTGCGGCTTGGCATGATCGACCGGCAACGGACATGGACCCTGACGATGGCAACAGCGAACGGACGCGGCATGACGGCAGTGATCGCAGCGTGCTTCATCGGCGGGCTCGCCGCAGGCCACGCGATCGCGCGCTGGACGTCCGCCACGCCGGAGACGCCGGCAAGCGGCGGCGTCGGGACTGCTGACGAACGCAGCAGCGCCGCGAGCGTGCCCGAGAAGGGATCCGCCGCGGCCGCGGCAGTTCCGGCTGAACCGCGCACCGCTGCGCCGCCCGCCGCGCCACTGCCGCCGCGCGATCAGCCGATCACGCTGTACTACGACGAACTTGCGAAACGCGCGGCCGAAGGCGACGGCGCCGCGGCGCGCCGGCTCGCCGACGATCTCTACGAATGCGCGACGCGCGATCGCCAGCTCGACATGGCCGAACGCCTGCTCGATCGCTCCGAGCGCGGCGGTCGCGGCGGCCGTGGTCGAGGCGGCCCCGACCGCATGCCCGGTCCGGGGCCGGGCGCCGGTCCGCGCGGCGAAGGCGTCGACGTCAACAGTCCCGAATTCGCCGACCGGCGCCTCAACGCAGCCGAACGTTTTCTCGAGAACGCGGTCGCCGCACAGGCACGCTGCGAAGGCGTGAAGCCGGAAACATTGGCTAAAAGTTCCGAATGGATACGCGAGGCGGCGCTCGCCGGCGATGCCGAGGCACAGCTCTGCTACGCGATCGCGCCGAACGAATGGAATCGCGATGTACTGTCGCCGGAATGGGTCGACTGGGCCGAACGCTGGAATGCGGAATCGCCGGCGCTGGTACGTCAGGCGTTCGAAGGCGGCCTGCCCGAAGCCGCGGCCGTGCTGTCGAACATGTATTCGGCCTGGGCGCCGCGCGACGCGCGCCCGTGGAGCGAACGCCTCGGCGACGATCCGTACTGGGCCTACGCCTATGCGGTGATCGCGCAGCAGACCTTGTCGGCGGACCAGTCCGCGCGCTGGTCCGAGATCGTGCGCAGCCACGCCGCGCGGCTGAACGCCGAACAGGTCGCGCGCGCCGACGCCTGGGCCGCCGCGGCGCGATCGCGCATCCGTTTCCAGCCGCCGGTTTCCGGACCGACGCCCGACAATTCGTTGTGCGGCAACATCCGCCGCGCCGGGAGCCGCTGATGCGCCGACTGCCCGCCCTGATCGCCGCCGCGCTCGGTCTCGCCTGCGGCTATGGATTCACGCGCTATCCGACGGAGACCTCGACGGCGGCGCCCGTGTCGGTAACGACATCGGACGACGCACCGGAATCGACCGCCGCGCAGAACACCTCGGCGCCACGCACGCCGCGCGTGCGTGCGAGCACGTCGGGCACGGCGCATCCGCTGCTCGCGCGCGCCGCGGGACTGCCGACGCCGCCGCTGCCGCCGGCGCAGAAAAGCGGGGTGTCGCTGCTCGACGAACTGCGCCAGCGCGCCGAGCGCGGCGACGCCGCCGCGGCCGCCGAATGGCTGGAACGCGATGCGCGCTGCTACGCGATGATGCCGTTCACGCCGGACGCCGGCGCGACGCTGCCGACGCCGGGATTCGCACGCGCGGCGCGCTCGGGCCGCTCGCGCCTGTCGGGCGTCGCGACCGATGTCAGCGCAGCCGCGCAGATCGAGGACGACGCACAGCGCAGCAGCGCGCTCGCCAGCGCGCAGCAGCGGCTGCTCGACGAATGCCGCGGCTACGTGCCGCAGCCGCCGCAGGTGCGCTATGCGTTCGGCGAGCTCGCCGCGCGCCTGGGCACGGACAAGGATTTCTGGAAATTCATCAACGATCCGCCGTTCGCGGCGGGCTACAGCCGCGATACCGAGCAGGCGATCGACTGGGCGCGGCGCGCGCCGGCGATGGTCTACGAACGCGCGGTGCGCGGCGACGCCGAAGCGGCGCTCGCGCTCGGTATCGCCTACGCGATCGACAGGCCGCGCGAACTCGACGGCGGCGGCAATGCATCACGACCGCTCGTCGCGGCGATCGGCAACGATCCGCTGCAGGCGTATCGCTGGCTCAACGTCTATCTGCGCGCCAACCCTGCCGCGCAGCAGTCGCCGCTCGCGCAGGCGCTGCTCAACCGCATCGGCGCCGACCTCAGCGCGCAGCAGCGCGCCGAGGCGGCGAATTGGGTGCCTTGAAGGCCGGGAATCGGGAATCGGCAATCGTGGAGCGAAGACCTGCCCGCTGCGGGATCAGCCGTTCGCTCCGTTCTTACGATTCCCAATTCCCGCTTTACTGCGTGACGAGACTCACGTCGTCGACGATGAACGACGTCGCCACCTGCGAGCCTTCGACGCCCTTGAAGTACACGCGCACGGTGCGGCCCTTGTACGCCGCGACGTTGAACGACTTCTGCGAATAGCCGCCCGGGGCGTTGAGGTTCGAATAGGTGGCGAGCGTCGTGATCAGCGCGTTGCTCGTATCGCGCAGCTCGACCGTCAGCGTGTCCCACGCCTGCGTCGTCGTGGTCTCGTCGGTCGTCACGTCGAGCCAGAACGTCAGCGTCGCCTGGGCCGCCGTCGACGGAATCGCGACCGACTGATAGACCGTGTCGGTGTGCGCGCTGCCGTAGCCGTTGAGCCACGCCTTCCAGCTGCCGCCGTGCGCCGAGACGCCCGAGTCGCTCGTGATCACGCCCGAGGTTGCGGTCCACGAACTGCTGCCCGACTCGAAGCCGCCGTTGACGATGCGCTCGACCGGCGTCGTGCCGCCGTTGCTCACGCTGAAGGAAACAGCCGTGGAATCGCGGCTGTTGCCGGCCGCGTCGAACGCGCGCGCGACGAGGCTGTGCGTGCCGTTGGACAGCGTCGTCGAATCGAGGCTCAGCGCATACGGCGAACTGCTGTCGCTGCCCTTGAGCGTGCCGTCGACGAGGAAATCGACGCGCGTGACGCCGACGTTGTCCGAGGCGTTCGCGGTGAGGCTGATCGAGCCGCTGCTGCCGCTGACCGAGGCCGACACCGTCGGCGGCGTCGTGTCGCCGCCGCCCGTGCCCTGCGTGACCCAGACCGGCGCCGACCAGAGGATCTTGCCGTCGTCCTGCGTGACCTTGGCGTAGTAGAAATGCGCGCCGGTGGACGGCGTGATTGTTATGTTCGCGGTCGTCGCGAGCTGCGTGACCGTGCCGTTGCGGCCCGGCACGCCTTCATAGATGCGCACCTGCGACGCGGTGCGGCCGGCACTGTTGGAAAAATTGGCCACGAGGTTCAGCGCGCCGCTGTTCGTGAAGCGTTCGCCCATGACGCGGCCGTTCGCGGTCAGGATCAGCTGCGAATTCTTGTCCATGGTCGCGAACACGCGGCGCGCCTTCAGCGCGGCGACGAAGTTCGCTTCGGTCAGCGTCGTGCCGGTCGGCAGCAGCACGCCGGTGCGGTTCGTGTACGACGCACCCCAGTTTGCGCAGTGATTGTCCTGGTTGCTCGTCGGCGCGATGTGGAAACCGCGTTCGAGCAGCTTGTTGAACGCACCTTCGTAGGTGCTGCGGCCGGTTTCGGTTTCGGTCGTGTTGGCCGAGAACGCCGAGGTATTCAGGATTTCCGCGGCAACCATGACTTCGTCGCCGTCGGCGCTGTAGCCCATGACCGTGCCGCTGACCGGAAACTGGTCGCTGGTGTCCGGATGATTGAACTGGCCGACCCAACCGCGACTTTTCATCGTCGTATACAGCGACGCATAGTTGCTTTTCGGCGTATTGACGTCGCCGATCAGCTGGCCGGAGCTGTTCGTTTCCCAGTTCGCGAGCAGGTTGCCGTTGATGATGTTGAGATGGCCACCGCCGGAGATCACGCCCCACTCCATGCCGTAGAGCGCGAGGAAGCCGGGGTTGCCCGTGTTGAAGCTGCTCGCCGCGGTGCGTCCCGCGGCATAGCGGTTGCGCGCGGTCGTCGGACTCGCCGAGGTGTTGGTCGAGGACGAACCGTCGAAATAGTGGTTGTGCTCGGAGGTCATCAGGAAATCGAGACCGCGGTCGCGCGCATACGGAAACGCGGCCGACGGTCCGAACGCGCCGCTCTGCGCGGCCTGCGACGACGTGCACGAGCCGATCGCGCCGCCGCCGTCGGAATCGTTGGTCTGGCTGTGCAGGTTGCCGAAATACACCGTATACGGCAGCGAGCCGGTGGCCGGCGCGCTCTTGTGCTGCGCTTCGCCGGCCGCGCCGACCGCGAGTCCCGCGAACGCGGGCATCACGGGTTTTTGCGGAGCGCCGACCTCGATGTCCCAGGTCTGCGCGATCGCGTGATCGGCCGCGGCCAGTGCCTGCTCGACGCGCTGCCCGAGGTCGCCTTCGCGCGTGCGCAGCAGCAGCGGCTCGCCGGTCGCCGCGGTCAGCCGCACGCGATAGTGGCCGCTCGCGAGCGCGCGGCGCACGGCGTCGCGGCCGTCCCAGGCCACGCGGACGTCGATGGGCTTGCCGTAGAACGGCGCTTCGCCGTACCACGACTGCACCGGCGCGCCGTTTTCGTCCTCGATCGCCAGACGCCAGGCCACCGCGGCCGGGTCGGTCGCATCGGGAAACGCGAAATGCAGGACGAACTCGCGCGCGTCGCCGCGTTCGCCGCGATACGGCGCTTCGAGCGTCGCTTCGAATTCGTGATGATCCGGACTGACGGCGTAAGCCGTGCTGCTCAGTGCGACGCCCGACAAGATGCCGAACGCCGCGGCAAGGGCCCCCGCCCCACTCCGCGTCTTACGCATAGTGACCTCCCAAAAGCGCCCGCTGGCGCAAAAACCGGGACATATAACGACCGCACGTTGCAGCCGGGTGTCGCCGGGATGGCAGCACGGGCGCGCGCGCATTGCGCGACGCGGCGACCGCGCGAATGCATTCGACGGCGACGGTCGAAACGCAGGGTCGGCGGCGCACGATGGCGGCAGCGGCGGGAGCTATCTGCGATCACGCACGATCTCCTGCGAGGCTGCGGCCTGGGCATGGGGAAGCGGCGACGATACCAGAGGCCTGCGGACATTTCGTGACGCACTGCGCGATGAGCGGACAGAAATGGCAGGCCTCGGCGGCAGGACTACCATCGCGCATCGCCTTCGGAATCGCCGCATGCGCCTCTGGCCCGCGTGCTTGCCGTCCTGCTGTCGCTCGCGCCGGCGGCGCGCCATCCGCTCGATCTCGCTCGTGCGAGTTACGTCGGCCATTCCTACGGCGGCCTGTCCGGCGCCTACCTGCTCGCGACGCGGCCGCAGGCGTTCGCGCGCTACATGCTGATCGGCCCGTCGCTCTGGTACGACGGCGGCGTGATCTTCCGCCTCATCGCAGACCGCGCTTCGATGCCGCCGCGGCGCAGGTGTTCCTCGCCGCCGGCGGACTCGAGAATCCGGTCATGGCCTCGGACCTGCGCCGCCTGGAAGCCGCGCTGATCGCGCAGGGACTGCCCGCCGACCGGCTGCGCGCGCGTGTCGTGGACGACGAGACCCACAACAGCATTTTCCCGACCGCGTTCACCGCGACGCTGCGCTGGTTCGGCGACAGCCGCTGAACCGCGTGTCCTGCGCGGGTCCGGTCCTGCGCTTGCATGGATCGAACGCGGAAGCGTCGGGGGAAGTCATGCACGCTGCTCGTCGTCTCGCTGCGGTACTTCTGATCGGCGCCGCGTTGCCCGCGCCGGCGCACGTGTTGCCCGCGTTTCCCGGCGCCGAAGGGTTCGGCGCGGCCGCGAGCGGCGGCCGCGGCGGCCGCGTGCTCTACGTGACGACGCTCGCGGCCGATCCGGCCGGCGCGAACGGCGGCGGCAATGCCGGCTCGCTGAACTGGGCGCTGCGCCAGAGCGGTCCGCGCACCGTGCTGTTCGCCGTCAGCGGCATCATCGACGGGATCGCGACCGTGCGCGCGGGCGACGTGACGATCGCCGGCCAGACCTCGCCCGGCGGCATCACCGTGCGCGGTCTCGTCTGCGGCACGCACTACGGCGGCGTGAACTGCGACAACCTCGTCGTGCGTCATCTGCGCTCGCGCCCGGCCTGTCATCTGAGCCCGCCCGGCGACTGTCCCGGCGCCGACGATGCGCTGCGTCTCGACGGCATCCGCCGCGCGATGCTCGATCACGTGTCGCTCGCCAACGCGAGCGACGAAGCCGTGCAGCTGAGCTGGGCCTCGCAGATCACGCTGCAGGATTCGGTCATCGCCGAGACCGTCGGCGATCACGCGACCTACGGCGGTGCGCTGCTGAACTATTCGAACACGACATATCCGCTCGACGGCATCAGCCTGCTGCGCAACCTCTGGTATCGCATCAAGGGCCGCCTGCCCGAGATCACCTGCGAATCGAGTTCGCCCGACGACCTGCCGCCGCGCGATATCAGCGCGTGCCGGAACGTGCCGCTGCGGCTCGAAGTCAGCAACAACCTCTACCTCGACCCGGGCTATTTCGTCGACTACGGCCCCTGGGTCGACGCCGAGCGCGAGAACGGTCCGTTCCGCGTGCAGCTCAATCTCGTCGGCAATCGCTTCGTGACACGCAGCGGCTTCAGCTACGGCCTTGCAGCCTTCGCGCTGCTCGACACCGACGACGGCGATCCGCCCAGCGAAAACACGCTCTACATCGCCGACAACCGCATCGACCGATTCGCACCGCTGGCCGACTACGCGCTGTTCTACTGCTGCAACGATTTCCCGCCGGGCCCCGCCGGCAACACCGACCTCGGCTCGGCACAGCGGCGCATCGAACGGCATGCGTTTCCGCTCGTGACCTATCACCGCGGCGACCGACTGCAGCGCTACCTGCCGCTCGATGCCGGCGCGCAGCCGCACGATGCCATGGACCGCCGCTACGCCGCCTCGGCAACGGCCGGCGCGATACCACCGCTGCCGCACGACCAACCGGCCGCGAACGACGCCTTCACGCTCGACTTCAGCCCCGGCGCGCCGCCGCCCGCGCCCGTCGACAGCGATGCCGACGGCCTGCCCGATGCGTTCGAGCTGCAGCACGCCGCGCTGGGCCTGAGCAATGGCGCGGCCGACAACAACGGCCTGCAACTGTCTCAACCGCTGCTCGGCACCGCCGGGTATACGAATCTTGAAGTGTATTTGGAGCTACTTGCGCGCCGCCGCGGCGATCGCGTGTTTGCGGACGGATTCGAGTAGTTCCGCACTTCAGACGCTGACACCCGCATACGACATCCGCCCGCCGGCGAGATAGATGCCGTAGTCGTGCTCGATGTCCCACGGTGCGCGGAACGACAGCCGCAGCGGCGTCGTGCGTTTCGGCTCGATGTCGATGCGTTCGAGCACGAGGTGCCGCCAGATTTCCGCGGACTCGCGCAGTTCCGGCAGCGATCCGCCGAGTTCCGCGAGCGTCACTTCGCCGTCGCGGACGGCATCGCGAACGGCGTCGTACCCGGCGAAGAATTCCGACGTGGCCGGAGCGACGGCGGCGTAGAAATCGTCGAACAGCGGCGCGAGTTCGGCGGCGGCGCGTTCGAGGTTCCGGGCGCTGCGCCCTGCGATGTGGACCGGTATGTCGCGCTGCCCGGCCAATACCACGATGCCGGAGTACGAGAACAGACCGCGGCGGAGTTGCTTGAACCGTGCGTGCTCGATGCGCTGACTGAACATGGTCGCCAAGGCCGCGTCTGGAGGTCGCCGGCGAGTGTAGACGCCGTGCCTATACTTTGCGCTTTCGCGACGGGGACGAACGCATGAATGCCGGAATCCGGTCGCTGACGGCGGTGATCGCGACGGGCTTCGTCGCGCTGCTGGCCGAACCGCTCGCCGCCGCGACGATCGGACGCGACGGCTGGTCGCTGCGGCCGCCTCGCGGCTGCACGCCGCACGTTGAACGCATCGACGCGCAACCGACCTACGACGCGCAGGCGCGTGCCGCGCTCGCACGCGATCCGATGCGGGTGCTCAAGCCTCACTATTACGACATGCCCGCGCACCTGCGTTTCGATCTGCGCGCGTGCTACGGCGGACCCGACCTGCTGGACGCATCGCTGCGCGTGTTTCCGGTCGCCGACTATCTGCGCATCTTCGACGACGGCCGGAAGCCGGGCGGCCACGTGGCCAAGGAATTCGACGCGCTGCGCCGCTGGCTCGCCGGCCCGCCCGGCGCGGTCGCTCACTGGCCAATGATCCCGTTCCTCGACATGAGCCCGCAGTTCACCGTGGAGCGGCGCGCGCTGCGCTTCCAAGGCGGCCGCGGCATTCGCGTGGTCACGCAGTTCGTGCCCGATGTCGGCTTCGCAACCTCGCGACGCGTGAGCTACGTGTTCCAGGGACTCAGCGACGACGGCCGCAGCTACGTGCTGCTGACCGTGCCGCTGACGATCGTCGACGGCGCCGCCGACGATGCGCAGGAACACCTCGGTTTCAGCTATGAACAGATCGAACGCCCCGACGGGGCGCAACGCTACGAGCGCGCGGTCGCGAAACTCGTCGCGAAACACGGAACGACACCCGCGCTCGCGGAGCTCGACGCAGTCGTCGAAGGCCTCGCGCACGACGCCGTGCAACGGGTCGGATCGGACCGGCAGGAACGTCGCGGGAAATGACCGGGCGGGGCGGGCCGGATAAGCGACACGGCAACCATCCTGGTCGCCGTGTCCGGGCCCATGCGCAGCTCTCGGACTGCGCCTGCTCCCCCTGGTGAACAACGACTTCCGCCGGAGGCGGCGGAAGCGGGTGAACAACGACTTCCGCCGGAGGCGGCGGAAGCGGGTGAACATTGGCATCCGCCGGCAGACCGACGGATGCGAACGCGGGCAAGACTAGCGCGCATGGCCGCGCACGGATCGGCGGTCACATTTCTTTGCAGTTGGGCGGTAGGGAATGTCGCGCCCGGTCAGACACCGAGCACGAGGTCGCCGGCTTCGACCGACCCGATCCGGATGTGATTGGCGAACAGCGAGAACGCGAGCATGCCGGCCAGGCCGTTCGCGCGCTGGACCCAGGGCGGCAGGTACAGCGGCTGGGCGATGTAGCCCGACTCGAAGTACGGCTCGAGCGCGATCACGTCGTGCAGCGCCATCTTGCCGGCGAACAGCGCGCGCGACAGGTTCAGGCGGCGGTGCTTCAGGGTCCAGCGGAAGAACGTGTGCACGGTCAGCAGGCCGTGCAGGTAGACGTTGTCCTTCGTGAACGCCGCGCCGCCCTGCACCGGCACGCCGCGGAACACGCGCTGGGTCGAGGCGAAGCTGTCCGATTCAGTCTGGCCGGCGTCGAGGAAATAGCGGAACACGTCGATGAAGTCGGCGCCCGACAGCGCCATGTCGATCGCGACGATGCGCAGCGAAATGCGCTTCATGCGTTCGATGTCGATCGAGCCCGACATGAGCTCGGCGAACACGGCGAGCCCCTCCTGCGTCGCGGTCACGCGCGGCGAGGAACGGCCCAGCGATTTGAGGTGCGGCTGCTCGCGGCCGTTGAGGCCGGTCAAGGAATGCACGAACGCCTCGTGCTCGACGAGCTGATGGCGGTCGTACTCGGAAAAACAGGTCGCCGAGCGCAATCGGATCCGTGTCGGTCCTGCGGCGGCCTTCGCAATCAGGTCGGGATCGATCTCGACCTGGATCTTGTGCGAGTGGAAGAACCCGTCGAGCTGCGCCTGCAGTTCGGCCTGCAGCGTTTCGGCCGGAATGCAGTAGTCGGCATCGCTCGCGAGGATTTCCTGATCGAGTTCGCCGGCAAGTCCGATGAAATGCCGCGCGGCGTCGAGATTGGTCAGCTCCGAACCCGGCAGCCGGTCGCCGGGGCGGCCGTAGAGCCGCGTCGAGTGCTCGGTGACGGCCGTGCTGCCGACGGCCTGCAGCAGGTCGGTCGCGATGCGCCAGGATTCGGCGCTGCGGCGCAGATAGTCGCCGACCGGATGCCCGGCGTCGGCTTCGCGGCCGATCGCGATGAGTTCGTCGCGCTCGGCACCGAGGTCCGGCGGCGCATAGCGCACGTCGGGCAGGCTGCGCTCGCCGCGCTGCCAGTTCTCGATGAAGCGGTGCTGCGCCGAGGCCGGCCAGCTGACGATCTGCAGCAGGCGGATACCGCGTATCGCCGCGACGAGTCGCGCGTCGAGCGCGGCGCAACGTTCGAGAGTGCGGGCTTCTGCGGCATCCGTGGCACGAGCGCTCATGCGGCGGACTATAGCGCGGGTGCGGTGGCGCATTGCTATGCTCGTCGTTCTGCCGGACGCCCGCCGCGCATGGCCGGGCGCCCGCCCCTGACCTGTGTCCTGCCGAGGTTGCCATGAGCTTCGTGATTCCCGTCCCGCCCGTCGCCAGCGTGCCCGTGCTCGACAGCGAGCAGCGCTTTCCGGTGCATCGCATCTATTGCGTCGGCCGCAACTACGCCGACCATGCCAAGGAGATGGGCGCCGAGGTCAATCGCACGCAGCCGACGTTCTTCCTGAAGCCCGCCGACGCGGTCGTCACCGACGGCCGCGACGTGCCGTATCCGAGCGCGACAGCCGACCTGCATCACGAAGTGGAAATGGTGGTCGCGCTGAAGAGCGGCGGCCGGAACATTCCGGTCGATGCCGCGCTCGACCACGTGTTCGGCTACGGCGTCGGCCTCGACCTCACGCGCCGCGACCTGCAGGCCGTGGCCAAGGCCAAGAGCCTGCCCTGGGACGTGGCCAAGGGCTTCGACGCGTCGGCACCGGTCTCGACGCTGCGCCCGGTCCACGCCGGCGCGCACCCGCAGCACGCGACGCTGTCGCTGCTCGTCAACGGCGAGCCGCGCCAGAACAGCGACATCAGCGAGATGATCTTCAACACCGCCGAGATCATCCACGAACTGTCCAAACTGTTCGAACTCGCGCCGGGCGACCTGATCTTCACCGGCACCCCCGCCGGCGTCGCCGCCCTCGTCCGCGGCGACTCGTTCGAGGCCACGCTCGGCGGCGTGGCTTCGCTCAGGGGACGGATCGTGTAACAGCGGGAGAGTGAGTGGAAGGAGTGAGGAAAGAGTGCAATTGTGGCAAATGGATCGGCTCACTCGAATACGAACGCGGCCCAAGGCGCTCTCCCCCGTGCCCGCTCGGAGAGAGGGTCGGGTGAGGGGGAAACACCAGCGAGCAAGGTGCGCCGATCTTCGCGGCAACCGGCAGCAATCGCGAACATCGAGCAGCCCGCTTTGCTGACGTTTCTTACCCTCTTCCCGACGTCGGACCGGAGGACGTCTTCCGCCGCCGCCCTCTCTTTTCACACTCCTGTCCACTATTTCCTTCTCGCAGACGCACTGGTGCAACACGTCGCACATCCGGCGACGCACGCCACGTCTTTCGTGTACAACTCCCGCGAGCGGCGGGCCGCCGCCTTCCAGCGCAACCCTAAGGAGACCTGACTATGAGCTTCTTCAACGAGTTCAAGGCATTCGCGATGCGCGGCAATGTGATCGACCTCGCCGTCGGCGTCGTCATCGGTGCGGCGTTCGGCAAGATCGTCACGTCGCTCGTCGACCAGATGATCATGCCGCCGATCGGCCTCCTGATCGGCGGCGTCGATTTTTCCGCGTACAGATGGATACTTCAGGCGGCCGGCCCCGACGGCAAGGGCGAAGTCGCGATCCAGTTCGGCGCGTTCCTCAACACGATCATCCAGTTCGCGATCGTCGCGCTCGCGATCTTTCTCGTCGTGAAGCTCATGAACCGGCTCATGCGCAAGCAGGAGGAAGTACCGGCAGCGCCGGCGCCCGAAGTCGTGCTGCTGACCGAGATACGCGATCTGCTGAAGAACAGCCCGCCGCGTTGATGCGGCTGTCCGAACGCTACCGCACGATGCGGCGGCGTCTCGAAGAGATCTGAGAGAACGCTTTCCCCATGTCCACACTTCGATCCGCGCAACGACGCGCGATCGGACGCGAGGAAGGGACATGGATGAACAAGCGGTACGCGCGGCTGCCGTCGCCGACGCATTGCGCCGCGGGCAATGGGTCGCCGAAGCCGAGTGGATCATTGCGGCCGCCGTCGCGCAGTTGGGCGCGACCGCGAACGCATCGCCGGACGCCCGCGGCGACGAACCGATACGCGCCGCGGCGCGCGTGCTCAATGCGAACCGCCGCTACCGCCTCACCGGAGAACTCATTGCGGCGTGGCGTGCGAATGGCGGCCGCTCCGATGCGGTGCTCGACACGCACTACGCGCAGGCGCTGATCGATTGCGGCGGGCTCGACGAAGCCGAGGCACACCTCGCGGTTGCGATCGAGCGAGCGCGACGGACGGCGCGGGACGATGCGGACCGAGGTGCCGTCGTCGAACTGCTCGGCTTGTCCGCGCGCGTGGCGAAGGACCGCTTCGTGCGCGCGGCCGGGCCGTGTGCGCCCGGCGACACCGGCGTCCGCGCGCTGCTCGACGAAGCCGTGCGCCGCTACGACGATGCGCTGCGCGACGCCCCGCGGAATCCATGGCTGCGCATCAATGCGATCGCGCTGCGTCTGCGGCGCGCACGTGATGCGGCCACGCCGCCGCCCGCGGACATGGCAGACGAAGCGCGCGCGCTCATTGCGATGCTGCAACCGCAACTCGCCGGGACCGACGACGACGACACGCCGTGGCATATCGCGACGCTTTCGGAAGCCTGCCTCGCGCTCGGCGACGCCTGCGACGCGGCGCAGCACTGGCTGCAGCGGCTGCTGGAACATCCGCGCACGACGGCGTTCCAGCTCGCCGCGTACGCGCGTCAGCTGCGCGAGATCTGGCAGGGCGACGCGCTGCGGCCCGACGACGGCTGCGCCGCGCGGCTTGCGTCGCGCCTGCTCGAGCACGGCCATGCCACGACCGGCACGGTCGCGTTCGACGCCGCGCAGATCAACGACCTGCGCGAGATCGACACGGCCTACGAGCGGAACTTCTGCAACGACACCGGTCTCGATCTCGCGCGCATCGCGCAGATCTGCGAGTCGATCGGCTGCGTCTGCACGACGACGGGGCGTCGCGTCGGCACGGGCTTTCTCGTCGATCGCCGCAGCCTCTGGCCCGACGCACCGGCCGAACTCGTCTTCGTGACGAATGCGCACGTCATCAGCGAAACCGTCGCCGGCGCGCTGCATCCGCACGATGCCTGGATCGCGTTCACGAGCGAAGCGATCGCCGGGCGCCGGCCCGGCAAGCATTACGGCGTCGCCGAAGTGCTGTTCTCCTCGCGCCCCGGCGACATCGGCATCGTGCTAGGCCGGTACGAACGTCTCGACATCACGATCGTGCGGCTCGACGAACAGCCGCCGCGCGCTCGCGGACTGCGCGTGCAGCGCCGCCTGGCGGCACAGGCGACGTCGGCGTTCGTGATCGGCCATCCGAATGGCCGCGACCTGCAGATCTCGACGAAGAACAGCACGATCATCGATGTCGACTGGCTGCCTCGCCTGTTCCATTACCGCACCGCGACCGAGCCGGGCAGCTCGGGCAGTCCCGTGTTCGACGACGACTGGAACGTGATCGGCGTACACCATGGTGGCCGCGACGACGCGCCGAAACTCAGCACCCACGGCGTGCACGCCGCCAACGAAGGCGTCACGCTCGACGCATTGTGCAAGCGCCTCGCGAACACCCCACCGCCACGTAGGGCGCAATAACCGAAGGGCATTGCGCCATCCCCCGACGCGAAACCCTTTGCGTACGGCCGCAATAACCGAAGGGCATTGCGCCGTCTTCCCGCGCATTGCGCCGTCTTTCCCGCGCACACGTAAAAGCAAAAAGCAAAAGGTGCGTGCACCGCGTCTTTCGCCGACGACCCGGCAGCGAGCCGCGAGACGGACTCGGCGCAATGCCCTTCGGTTATTGCGCCCTACGGCGCGCAGGTTCGTCCCAGCTGTTCCGTCAACCGCACGAGATCGAGCCGCCCCGCCGTATAGCCCGCGAGCTGCGGCGTCCATTCGACCTCCGCCGCGTTCGCACCGGTGAAGCGGAACGTCGCGGTGCCCCAGACGCGGCGATCGAGATCGGCGACGCGATAGTCCGGCGGAAAATCCGGGCCGCGCGTGATGCCGAGCTGCAAGGTCGCCGAGTCGCCGGTGACCGGTCCGGCGCCGACGAGGAACAGCGGCTTGCCGCCATCGAACACGTACCAGACCGCGACGAGCTGGCGCGCGTCGCCGCTGCCGAACACATGCAGGAAGAAACCATGGCCGCTCTGCGCCGGCTGGAACCAGTTGCCGCTGTGGCAGGCACGTATGCCGGCACCGGGCGCGTCGTCGGCCGGCGAGGCCGCGGCGACCAGCGATTCGATCGGCAGCTCGCCGCTGCCGAAGCCCGGCAGCGTGCTGGTCCAGCGCAAGGTCGCCTGCGTCGGCGAGCGGAACTCGAGATCGAGTTCGCCCCAGGCATATTGCTGCACGTCCGCCGCGCGGAAATTCGGCGGGAAGCTCGCGCCGCGGCTCGCCGTGACCGGCACGCGCACGCGCCCGCCGTCGGCGCGGCCCACGCCGATCATCCAGAGGGGATCGCCGTCGGCGTAGACGAACCAGCTCGCCACGACGTGCGTCACGCCGTCGATGACGACGGGTTCGAGCATCAGGCCGTGTCCGTCGGACTGCGGGTTCCACCACATGCCGGCGACGCGCGTGTCGATGCGGTAGTCGGGCTCGCCGTCGAAATCGCCGAGATTCACGCGCCAGACGCCGCGGCCGTAGGTGAACGCGAACAGTTGCGGCGGTCCGCCGGGCGGCGTCACGAGTTTCAGGTCTTCGGTGATGACGTTCGCGTAGCCGCTGTTCTCGACCGCCCAGTGCGCGCCGCCGTCGAGCGAGACGAACAGCCCCAGATCCGTGCCGAGGTAGATTTCGCGCGTGTTCAACGGATTGATCGCGATCGCGTGCACGGGCACGTCGGGCAATGCGCCGTCGCCGCTGCCGTCGAGCGGCTGCCAGTTCGCGCCGGCGTCGGTCGATTTCCAGACGTGGACTCCGCCAAACGTGGAATATGTTGCATACGCGATGTTCGTGTCGACCGGATCGAACGCGAGCCGCGACACCCAGCCGTCGCGCGGCGAGGCCGACGCCCAGGCCGTCGTCGTCGTGCTCGACAGCGCCGCGTCGCTGCGGAAGATCGCGTTGCGGTTGCCGACGAGCATCCGGTTGGAATTGCCGGGCGCGACCGCGACGGCCGAGCTGCGGCTGAAGAAGTCCGTGCCGAAGCGCGCGCTCACGGGACGCCAGGTCGACGCAGCGTTGTCGGTGCGCCAGAGCCGCGTGCCCGCGGCCCAGAGCCGGTCCGGCGCGTTCGGATCGATCAGGTAGGGCATGATGAAGATCGTCTGGTCGCTGAGACCCTGCGTCGCGCCGGCGAAGGTCTGCCCGCCGTTGACCGACTTGCCCATCGAGATGTACTGCGCGCTCGCATAGAGCACGTTCGTGTTGACCGGATTGACCGCGGCGAAGCCGCCGTCTCCGCCGTAGACGTGGCGCCAGGCGAACGCGCCGGTGTCGTCGCCGCCGAGCCAGGTGCCGTTGTCCTGCGTGCCGCCCATGTAGCGCCGGCCGTCCGGGAATACGGCGCCGGCGTAGAACTGCGTCGTGCCCATGCCGCGGCTCGTGTCGCGCCAGCGCACGCGCTCGCTGGCCGGCGCCGCGCAGAGTCCCGCGTCACCGATGCCGACGGGCGCGCGCGCGTTGTCGGTCACCGCGATGCCGCCGTCGTGCGCGCTGAACAGGCGCTGGTTCGCCGCGCCATCGTAGCGCGGATGAAAGCGGATCCGGTGCTGGTCCGGATGCACGTAGGAATCGTCGGGCGCGAAGTAGTAGCTCGCGAGCCCGAAGCGGCGGCCGCCGTCGCTGGACCGGAACAGCGTCATGCCGCCGACCCAGACCGTGTCGCGGTCGAGCGGATCGGCTGCGATCGCGTTGTTGTACCAGCCGGCCGCATAGAAATCCGGCTGCGAGGGATCGCCGCAGACCGTCGGCCTCACCGCGAAATGGAATTGGAACAGGCTCGCCGACAGCAGGTCGGCCGAGTCGTTGCGCAGCCGCGCCTCCCAGGTGCGGCCGCCGTCCTCGGAACGCCACAGCGCGTGCAGTCCGTTCTCATAGTCGCCGACGCCGTCGCCGCTGCGGTCGAAACCCGGCGCGATGCTCGCCGCGACCGCATAGATCACGCGCTGGTCGGCGCGGTGGATGTCGATCTGCGTGCGGCCCTGCCCGGCTTCGGACAGCACGGTTTCCCACTGGCCGGCGTTGCCTGCATCGGTGTTCAGGAATATCGCCGCGGGACACGGCCCGCCGCAGGCCGGCGGCGTGACCGTGCCCGGCAGCCAGTAGCGATCGGCGATCGAGCGCGACGCGCAGGTCGCGAGCAGCCAGTCGTGCTCGGTGTCGTTGCGGATCGCGAGGTCGGTGCAGCCTTCGTAACGACGCTGGTCGTTCGCATCGGCCGGTCGCAGCAGGCGTTCGAACGTCGCGCCGCCGTCGCGCGATCGCCAGATGCCGCTGTTCGTCGCCGCGTACAGGCGCCGCGAATCGCGCGGACTGAACACGATGTCGCTGACATAGCGGAAGTCGGCATTCTGCGTCGCGAGCAGCGGACTCCAGGCGACGCCGCCGTCGACGCTCTTGAGAATCCCCGAGCCGCTCATCGGCGACCACGGCATGCCGCTGTCGCGATACAGCTCGCCGGTGCCCGCATACAGCGTGTCCGGGCGCTCCGGATCGATCGCGAGCGCGCCGATGTTGAGGTTCACCGCGTCGTCGGACAGCGGCTGCCAGCTCGCACCCGCGTCGGCGGATTTCCAGACCCCGCCCGACACGCCGCCCGCATACATCACGTCCGGATTGCGCGGATCGAATTCGAGCGTGCGCGTGCGGCCCGTCGCGTTGGCCGGCCCGAGCCACTGCCACTGCGGTTGCGCCTTCGCATTCAGCGGATTGCCGTCGCCGCCCGGCAGATGACGGCGCATCGCCTTCATCTGCTGCTCGGCGCGGAACCAGCGCGCCGGTTGCAATTCCGTCTCGCCGGCCGGCAGACGCCGCGCCGCGAACAACTGCGCGCGTTCGAGCGCACCGGACACGCGTTCGCGCTGCCCGGCGCGCTCTTCACGCAGGTATTCCGCCGCGCCGCGGCCCGCGCCTTCGCGCTCGTACTCCCCGGCGAACCGCGGCTGCGCCGTACAGCCGGCCACCGCCACACCCATCGCGAACACCGACATCCACCGCCAGCCCGATGCCATCGTCATCTCCCCGAATGACTACGGCGGTCATCGTAGCGCCATGGCTGCGTGGACAGCCGGTGGCGATGTTGCAGAAATTACTTGGCTGGCGGGCAGGTATCTGCTGCGGCGCGGTCAGTCGTCGAAGCGGTCTATGAAGATCTTGTCCGGCGCGTCGCTGAGTTCCCACACGCCGAGATCCGTCGTGACGACCAGCCGCTGCTGCGCGTTCTCGTTCCATCGCACGTCACTGATCGCGCGGAACGGCGAATTGCCGCCGATACGATGCCACGTTGCCCCGCCGTCTTCGCTGCGGTAGACGCAGGCTGATGAAAATCCGACTCCGGAGCCGGCCGCGTAGACAAGATCCGGCGCCGACGTATCAACTTGAAGATCGAGAATGCGGCAGCCGGACAACACCGGACTCGTTGCGAACCACGTCGCGCCGCCATCGAGCGTCTTGTAAAGACGGGAAGGCTCGGCATCGTCCGCGACGGCAGCCCACAGCACACCGGCGCGACGCGGATGCGAAGCGATGGCCGTCACGTCCGGATACGTCTGCGTTGCGCCAGGCAACAACGGCAATCCATTGCTGCGCTGCTGCCAGTGCAGACCTCCGTCGGTACTGCGGAAAACTCCACTCGCCATCACTGGCTGGACCGGCGAACCGTCTTCAGCATCCGCCTGATGCAACGTGGACAGAAACACTTCGCCGTCAGCCGTTACTTCGAGGTCGACCGGAGCGATTGACTCGTAAACGTTGCCGTCGTCCGTATGAATCGGCAATCCGCCGTCGGCGGCATCGGCGCTTATCCACTGGTCGCCCCGCAGGTCGCTGCGAATCACGCGCCAGCCCTCTGTGGACGAAAGCGCAAACACGCGCTGTAACGGACCGCTCCGGCAGCGTCCTCGTGCCGGTGGCACCGTGCACGAACGCGGATCGATCGTGATCTGACGGATCGCGAGCCGCTGCACGCTGCCGGGTAGTTGACCAGGCGGCAAGCCCTGCTCGAGCGGTAGCCAGTTGCTGCCGCCGTCGTCGCTTCGGTACAGGCTGACGCGTGTCGGCGCACCGGAGATGTAGTGGCTGAGGCCACCTGCGTAGACTGTCATCGACGTGGGCTGCGCGGCACTCGTCGGATCAATCACGACCGTTCTTATGAACTTCGCACCGCTCCCAAGCATTGATGTCCAGTTCACACCCCTATCGCGAGTCTCGAACAGCGGTGTTGTTTCGAACGGGGTTTCCATCCAGTAGCCGGCAAACAGCGAATTTTCGTCACCTGGGAACAGTGCCAGCCCGCGCATATACCGGGCATTGAGCCCGTAATTGCTCGTCACCCAGTTCGTCGTGCTCGAACTCATCGCACGCGCGCCGGTGACGCTCGTCGTCGAGATGGCACGGAATGCTTCCGGTCCGTCGGACACGACCGCGAGATCGGTAAATCGCGCATATGTTGCGCTACTCGGCAGGCCGTCGCTGCAGTCTGTAGATCCCGCGAGGAAATCAGCGGAGCGGCGACAGCTCGTTGCATTCATCGCCACTGCCTCATACGGGGGCTGCGACGACACGGCCACACGCGTCGCAACGACGCCGCTCGACTGCCAGCTCGCACCGCCGTCGCCGCTTACGTGAACGCGGCCGTTGAGAACCGCCAGCACGGGGCCGCCCGGCACGAACACGATACTCGATCCCGTGCCGACACTCGGACCGCCTTGCACACCGTGGAACGTCGCGCCGCCGTCGGTGCTGCGTATCAGCGTCGGATTTGACATCGACTGCGAACTGAGACCCAAGCCGACGAGGATATGCTGCGGATTTGCCGGATCGACCGCCATCGTGACAATCGATTGATACGTGTAGCTCAGATAGGCCAGCGGTGAAAATGTCGCACCACTGTCAGTACTCTTGTAAATCGTGCTCCTGCCATCGGTGATAAGCAGCGTGGTGGCGCTTCCGGGTACGTCTGCCATCGGAAGACGGCTGCTACCGAAAGCCGCGAGCGGAAGATTCAGCGAATAGCCGGTCGGCACCCAATTCGACGCTGCGTCGTCACTGCGCATGACCAACCCCGCGCGATCGATCGCGTACAGGCGCCCCGGAACGTCTGCGTCAGCCACGAGACCGGCAATGTATGACCCCGTCGTCGCATGAAGTCCGGCATTCGCCGGCCGCCAATGGCGTCCGGCATCGTCCGAAACAGCGATACCTGCGGCGGTTGCATACAGGCGCCCCGGCGTTGCAGGGTCGACCAGCAAATAGTCGACGAAACCGCCGTCATTGCCGAGCGGCACCCAGCTCTGCGAGTGCGCCGCTCCGCCAACAGAGCACAACACGACGGCGAGCACGAATCTGCTTCTCATTGCAGCACCTTCCGAACGAAACCGATACAAGGACCCAGAGCGCCCGGATTATAGGTACGCGCGTGCGGTCGTTATCGGTTCTCCCCATCCAAGGGCGGATGGCTACCTCGCAAGTCCGCAATCCATGACCATAGTCCTAGATCGCGAAACGGGTTCGCATGGCAGCATTGGCGCTTTGCCTTCGGAGCTGCACCCATGATGCTGCGTGCCCTGCCCTGTGCCCTGTTCGCCCTGTTCGCTGCGGGCGTGTCCGCCGCGACGATCACGACCGTGCCGGAGGCGGCGGTCAAGCAGGCGATCGCGCTGCGCGAACAGGCACTGACCGACCGGCAGGCTTACACGCTGCTCGAATCGCTGACGACCGAGGTCGGTCCGCGTCTCGCCGGCGGCGTCAACGATCAGAAGGCGCGCGACTGGACCGTCGCGAAGTTCAAGGCACTCGGCTTCGACAAGGTCTGGACCGAGCCGGTCACGTATCCGAAGTGGGTGCGCCGCAGCGAAAGCGCGTCGCTGGTGGCGCCGTTCGCGCAGCAGCTCGCGGTGACCGCACTCGGCTATTCGACGGCCACGCCCAAGGGCGGCATCACCGCGCCGATCGTGTTCTTCGACAGCCTCGATGCGCTGAAGGCGGCGAACAGCGACGACGTCAAAGGCAAGATCGTGTTCGTCAGCGCGCGCATGCGCGCGCACAAGGACGGTCACGACTACGGCATCGGTTCATCGGTGCGCAGCCGCGGTCCGGCGATCGCGGCGAAGCTCGGCGCCGCGGCGTTCGTGCTGCGCTCGGCCGGCACCGACAGCCATCGTCTGCCGCATACCGGCGTCACGCAGTGGGATCCGGACGGCAAGCGCATTCCGGCCGCCGCGGTGTCCAATCCCGATGCCGACCTGATCGAAGCCGCGGTGCGCCGCGGCCAGCCCGTGCAGATGAAGCTGCAGCTCGATTGCGGCGTCGAAGGCGACTACACCGGCGCCAACGTCATCGGCGAAATCACCGGCAGCGAGAAGCCCGACGAAGTCGTCGTCATGGGCGGCCATCTCGATTCCTGGGATCTCGGCACCGGCGCGATCGACGACGGCGCCGGCGTTACGATCGGCATGGCCGCGGGTGCGCTGATCGGTCACCTGCCGCAGGCACCGAAGCGCACCATCCGCGTCATCGCGTTCGCGAACGAGGAAGCCGGCCTCTACGGCGGCAAGGCCTACGCCGCCGCGCACAGGAACGAGGTCGCGCAGCATGTGCTCGGCTCCGAATCGGATTTCGGCAGCGACCGCATCTGGCGCCTCAATGCCAGCGTGAAGCCCGAAGCCCTGCCGGCCATCGACGCGATGATGCAGGTGCTCGCGCCGCTCGGCGTCGAGCGCGGCAGCGGCCGCGCGAACGGCGGTCCCGACCTGAGCCCGATGCATGCCGAAGGCATGGCCGCGCTGAGCCTGACCAACGACGGCACGCGCTACTTCGACTACCACCACACCGCCGACGACACCTTCGACAAGGTCGACCCGGAACAGCTCGCGCAGATCGTCGCGGTCTATGTGAGCTGGGCCTACATGGCCGCGGAAGCCGACGGCGATTTCGGTTCGGCGCCGGGCGCGTTCAAGCGGGACGGCGGCGACGAGTGACGTCGTGCGGCCTTCCTGCCGCAACGACACGGTGACGGACTTGGCGGCAGTCCGCCGGCGCGCTACAACGCGTCGACCCGGGACCGCCGCTGGACAGTGCATGACCGCATACTGGATTTCGTTTGCCGCGCGCTGCGCGCTGGGCCTCTGTGCCGCGGCGCAAGTCGCCGCGCAGGATGCGGCCGACGCCGCCGACGCCGCCATGAAAGCGTCGCGCGAACGCGCCGAGGCCGACGAACGCGCGGCGCGCACGCAGCTCGTGAGCGAATCGCGGATCCTGTTCCCGCGGCGCGCCGGGAAGTTCGAACTGCAGCGCAGCGCGCGCGATCCGGAGCCGCTGAATGGCGCCGTCATGGTCTATCGCTACGGCGGCGATCTCGACACCGATTTCGAAATCCAGGTCCGTCCGCTCGGCAAGATGGCCGAAGACGAGGCGTTGAGCCGCGGCGCTCAACTGGCGGGCTCGTGCCTCGACATCAATCGCGGGGCGACGGCGGCCGGTGTACCGGTCGTGCGTCTCGATCCCTGGACACGACGCACGATCGACCTCGACGACGGCCGCGAGCTGCAAGCGCGGCAACGCATCTGTTCGACCATCGTCGGTCATTCGACGCGCGTCGTGCGCCACACGCTGATCGCCTATCGCGACTTCTATCTGATCGAGCTGCACGTCACCGCGCTGGCCTCCGACGCGCGCCTCGCCGCCTCGCTCGTCAGCCGCGCCGGCAACGAGCTGTTTCCGCGCATCCACGTGCAGAACATCGGCAATTGCGCACCGCCGGCGAAGCCGAAGCTCGTGATCGTCGACGAGATCGATCGCGGTGCCGATCGCGTCAGTCCCGACGGCGCCTATCTCTATGCGACGAAAAAGCCCGGTGAACGCGAACTCGCGAAGCTGCTCGAGCGCGCCGCCGAGCGCCGGCGCAAGACCTCGTGCGTGATCAGCTTTTCGATGGCCTCGCTGCTGCCGGACGAAACGTTCGAGACCTTGCGCTTTCCGGCTGGCTCGTGGACCGACGTGCTTCCGTTCGCGCCGTCCCGGGCCGCGGAGCGCGCCCGGCAACAATAAGGGCAGAAAGTGCCCTCATTGTCGGGCATGCTCTGCCGGCCCGCCCTTCGGGGCACGAACGGAGAGAACGCGATGACCCAGCAGACCTACCACGGCAGCTGCCACTGCGGCGCGGTCCGCTATGAGGCCGACATCGATTTCAGCCAGGGAACCGGCCGCTGCAACTGCTCGATCTGCAGCAAACTGCGCAAATGGGGAATCACGATCAAGCCGGAACAGTTCCGGCTGATCTCGGGTCAGGACGCGCTGTCGAGCTACCAGTTCAACACCCTGTCCGGCACCTATCGTTTCTGCCGCCACTGCGGCCTGCACGCCTACAGCGACGGCTACGTCGAACAGATCGGCGGCGCGTTCTTCTCGATCAACATCGCCTGCCTCGACGATGTGCCGCCGCAGACGCTGATCGATGCACCGATGACCTGGTACGACGGCCGCAACGACAACTGGTGGAATCCGCCGGCGGAAACGCGGCATCTCTGACACGACTTGAGTTTCTCGCGGTTACCGGCGCTGCAGCAGATCCCACTTGTTGCCGCAGAGATCGAGAAACACGACGACGCTGCCATAGTCCTCGTGGCGCGGCTCCTCGGCGAAGCGCACGCCGTGCGCGCGCATGTGTGCGTACTGCGCGTCGAATTCGTCGGTTTCGAGAAACAGGAACACGCGGCCGCCGGATTGATCGCCGATCTGCAACCGCTGTTCGTCCGTCGCCGCGCGCGCGAGCAGCAGGCCGGCGCCGCCTCCCGGCGGCGCGACGACAACCCAGCGCTTGCCGCCGCCGCGGTCGCTGTCTTCGACGAGTTCGAAGCGCAGCGCCTGCGTGAAGAACGCAATCGCTTCGTCGTAGTCGCGCACGAGCAGCGCGACGAGCGCGAGCCGCGCGCTCATGCCGCGCCGCCGTGCTGGCGGTAATGTTCGGCGAACAGCACGGCCGCGCTCGCGGCGATGTTGAGACTCTCGACTTCGCCGGTCCCCGGGATCGTCAGGCGCCGATCCGCCGATGCGATCAGCGCGGCGCTCATGCCTTCGTTCTCGGCGCCGAACACGAACGCGGTGCGCGCCGGCAGCGTTGCGGCGTACAGCGACACGCCGTCGCGCGGCACGGTCGCGGCGATCGTGAAGCCGGCGGCGCGCAGCGCGGCCAGCATGTCCTCGCCGCCCTGCGGACGCGCGAGCGGTACGACTTCCGCACCGCCTTCGGCGACGCGACAGGCCGCGCCGGAAAGCGTCAGCGACGAATCCGGCGGCAGCACGACGCCGGCGACGCCGAAATTCGCGGCACTGCGCAGCACCGCGCCGAAATTGTGCGGATTGCCGACGCCGTCGAGCAGCACGAGCACGGCCGGCTGCGGTGCCGGCGGCAGCCGGGCGAGCAGCTCGCGCAGCGGCAGCGGCGGCTGGCGCAGCATTTCGAGGCAGATGCCTTCGTGATGCTGGCTGGCCGTGAGTTTCGCGAGATCGGCCGCCTCGACGACGCGATAGCCGAGCCGCTGCTGCACGCACCATGCGAGCAGACGCTTGAACTGCGGAATGCGTTCCTCCGTGAGATAGACCTTGCGCACGTCCTGCGGACGCCGCGCGAATGCGGCGGCACACGCATTGATGCCGAACAGGCGCAGTTCGTCGTGGCGCTGCCGGACTTCCGGACGCGGCACGCGCTCGACATCGCGGGTGCTGTCGCGATGGCCGCCGTCGCGCACCGGCCCGCCGCGGCGCGATTCGCCGGCGGGCCACGTACGCGGCGCGCGCTCGCCGCGCGGCGC
>NZ_DATIGT010000025.1:0-5077 GCF_035481375.1 Tahibacter sp. | reverse complement strand
GACCGCCCGCCCCGCGCTTCACCCGCCGGGGTCACGCGCATTCCGCGGACGACCATGACGGCCCTGCATCCATGGTTCGCCGGGAGGGTTACGTCATGTCCTACACCACCGATGGCATCCGAAACATCGCGCTCGTGGGTCACGCGAGCGCGGGCAAGACAACGTTGTTCGAAGCGCTGCTGCAGGCGGGCGGCGCGATCCAGACGCAAGGCAGTGTCGAGCGCGGCACCACGGTGTCCGACTTCGACCCGATGGAAAAAGAACGCCAGCATTCGATCGCCGACACGATCGCCTCGATCGATCACGGCGACTGCCATATCAATCTCATCGATACGCCCGGACATCCCGAATTCCGCGGTCCGACGCTGTCGGCGCTCGCCGCCGTCGAGACCTGCGCCATCGTCGTGAATGCGCACAACGGCATCGAGTTCTCGACGCACCGGCTGATGGACTACGCCAAGCAGCGCAACCTGTGCCGCCTGCTCGTCGTCAACAAGATCGACGGCGGCAACTGCCGCGCGCTCGTGGAGAGCCTGCGCGAAACCTTCGGCCCCGAGTGCCTGCCGATCAACCTGCCCGCGCAGGGCGGCAAGGCCGTGGTCGACTGCTTCTTCAAACCCGACGGCATCGCCGATTTCGACAGCGTCGCCGCGGCGCACCAGCGCATCATCGACCAGGTCGTCGAGATCAACGAAACCGTCATGGGCCACTACCTTGATGAAGGCGAGCAGGGTCTTTCCGGCGAAGAGCTGCACGACGCGTTCGAGCAGTGCCTGCGCGAAGGCCATCTCGTGCCGATCTGCTTCGTGTCGGCGCGCACCGGCGCCGGCGTCAAGGAACTGCTCGAACTCATCGAGCGCCTCGCGCCGAATCCGAAGGAAGGCAACCCGCCGCCGTTCGTCAAAGGCACCGGTGCCGACGCGACGCCGATCGAAGCGATGCCCGATCCCTCGGCCCACGTCATCGCCGACGTCTGGAAAATCGTCAACGACCCGTTCGTCGGCAAGCTCGGCATCTTCCGCGTCTATCAGGGCACGGTGAAACGCGACACGCAGCTCTTCATCGACGACGGCAAGAAGCCGTTCAAGGTCGGTCATCTGTTCAAGCTCAAGGGCAAGGACCACGTCGAGATCGAGCACGCGATTCCCGGCGACATCGCCGCGGTCGCGAAGATCGACGAGATCCATTTCGACGCCGTGCTGCACGATTCGCACGACGAAGACCAGATCCATCTCAAGCCGCTCGATTTCCCGATTCCGATGTTCGGCCTCGCGGTCGAACCCGCGCACAAGGGCCAGGAGCAGAAGCTCGCGAGCGCGCTCGCGAAGCTCGGCGAGGAAGACCCGTGCTTCCGCGTCGAACACAACAAGGAACTCAACGAGATGGTCGTGCGGGGGCTGTCCGACCTGCACCTGAAGCTCATGCTCGAACGCATGAAGGAGCGCTACGGCGTCGAAGTGAAATCGCGGCCGCCGCGCATCGCGTACCGCGAAACCGTCGCCGGCGCAGCCGAAGGCCATCATCGGCACAAGAAGCAGACCGGCGGCGCGGGCCAGTTCGGCGAAGTGTTCCTGCGCATCGAACCGCTGGAACGCGGTGCCGGCTTCGAGTTCGTCGACGCGGTCAAGGGCGGCACGATCCCGGGCCAGTTCCTGCCGGCCGTCGAAAAAGGCGTGCGCCAGGTGCTCGATCACGGCGCCGTCGCGGGCTACCAGATGCAGGACGTGCGCGTGACCGTCTATGACGGCAAATACCATCCGGTCGACTCAAAGGAAGTCGCGTTCATCGCCGCCGGCAAGAAGGCGTTCCTCGACGCGATCGCGAAGGCGCGGCCCACGCTGCTCGAACCCGTCGTCAATCTCGAAGTCTTCGTGCCCGACAACCACATGGGCGACGTCACCGGAGGACTCGCGAGCAAACGCGCGCGCATCAACGGCACCGATTCCGGCCACAGCGGCGAGATCATCATCCGCGCGCAGGTACCGCTGGCCGAAGTCACCGACTACCAGACCGAACTCAAATCCATGACCGGCGGCCGCGGCCGCTATGCGATCGAGTTCAGTCACTACGAGGCCGTGCCGCCGCAGGTGCAGAAGCACCTGATGGAATCGTACAAGCCGAGGCCGGAAGAGGATTGAGATGCCGTGTCGGGACGGCGGTTCTCTAGCCGCCGTTCCGACTGCATGGAAGCTCGCTATGAAAAGAATTCGACTGCGACGTCTGCCTGTTCGCCCAAATGACGGTCGCATTCGACCGGCAAAGTCCGGCACCTCCGGCGACGTAGTTGCCGGTGGCGTGCTTCTCGGCCGCAATCGTCTCCGGCAGATCTTCGAAGATGCGCTGCGCGACACGATCGACGAAAATCGCGGCGCACTAACCAGGCTTGCAACATGCTGAGTCGGGCATGTGCGCGGCCGCGAAGCACGCCACTGGACCGATGCGAATATCGGTCCGATGACTGATTGAAGACGGCCGGTAGCCCGGCATAGTCGGCCCCTGTTCTCCGCAATCCCGAGCAGCTCCGTGCGCGCCGGCTATCTCAACCGCAAGATTCACTACTGGCTGTCGCTCTGGCTCGCGCTGCCGATGGCGCTGATCGCCGCGACGGGACTGCTGCTGCAGTTCAAGAAGTCGCTGCACTGGGTGCAGCCGGTCGAGCAGCGCCGTGAACTGCGGCTGCCGCTCGCCGAATGGCCGCATCTGCTGCGCGCGGCGAAGTCCGATGCGTCGCTGGGCATCGAGAGCTGGAACGACGTCGAGCGCGTCGAGCTGCGGCCGTCGAAGGGACTGATCAAGCTCATCGCAGCCAACGGCCGCGAAGCGCAGTTCGATGCGCACACCGGCGCACTGCTGCAGGTCGCCGTGCGACGCTCGGATACGATCGAAGCGCTGCACGACGGCTCGTATTTCGGCGACGCGGTGAAGTTCGGCTGGTTCGCGACGAGCGCGCTCGGGCTGCTGCTCGCCACGCTCAGCGGCATCTGGCTGTTCATCGAACCCTATGTCGCGAAAGCGCGCCGCCGCCGGCTCGCGCGCGAAGCAGCGGCACAGACGATGACTGCTGCGTCATAGATCCAGACTATGGCGCACGGATAAAGCATAGCTGTCGACTATCAATTCCATCCAGACAATCGATTTCATCTATGCCCCGGCGCTGCTTACTGTGCGGTCACTCCACCGCCACGAGCAGACGCCATGAGCACGAAGACACTCACCACGGCCGCCGGCCGGCCGATCGCCGACAACCAGAACAGCGAAACCGCCGGCCCGCGCGGCCCGGTGACGCTGCAGGACTTCTGGCTCATCGAGAAGCTCGCGCACTTCGACCGCGAACGCATTCCCGAGCGCGTCGTGCATGCCAAGGGTTCCGCGGCCTACGGAACCTTCCGCGTGACGCACGACATCTCGCGCTACAGCAAGGCCGACCTGTTCTCCGCGATCGGCAAGGAAACGCCGGTATTCCTGCGCTTCTCCACCGTCGCCGGCGAGCGCGGCGCCGCCGACGCCGAACGTGACGTACGCGGCTTCGCGCTGAAGTTCTATACCGAGCAGGGCAATTGGGATCTCGTCGGCAACAACACGCCCGTCTTCTTCGTGCGCGATCCGTTGAAATTTCCGGATTTCATTCACACGCAGAAGCGCGACCCGATCACGAACCTGCGCAACGCGAACGCAGCCTGGGATTTCTGGACGCGCCATCCCGAGGCGCTGCATCAGGTCACGATCCTCATGAGCGACCGCGGCCTGCCGAAGAACTATCGCCAGATGCACGGCTTCGGTTCGCACACCTACAGTTTTCTCAATGCGGCCGGCGAGCGCTTCTGGGTCAAATTCCACTTCAAGTCGCGCCAGGGCATCGCGAACTACACCGATGCGGAAGCGGCCGACGTCGTCGGCGGCGATCGCGAGAGCGCGCAGCGCGACCTGTTCAACGCGATCGCGCGCGGCGAATTCCCGAGCTGGAACGTGCGCGTGCAGATCATGCCGGAAGCCGACGCGGCGACGTACCGGATCAATCCGTTCGACCTGACCAAGGTCTGGCCGCATGCCGACTACCCGCTGATCGATGTCGGCGTGCTCGAACTCGATCGCAACCCCGACAACTATTTCGCCGAGGTCGAGCAATCCGCGTTCAATCCCGCGAACGTCGTGCCGGGCATCGGCTTTTCGCCCGACCGCATGCTGCAGGGCCGCCTGTTTTCCTACGGCGACACGCAGCGCTATCGCCTCGGCGTCAATCACGGCCTGCTGCCGGTCAACAAGCCGCGCTGCCCGTTCCACAGCCCGCACCGCGACGGCGCGATGCGCGTCGACGGCAACGGCGGCGTCGAGCCGAACTACCAGCCCAACGGACGCGGCGGCCCGAGCGACAACGCCGCTTTCGCGGAACCCGCGCTGCACGAAGCCTTCGGCGGCAGCATCGCGCGCCACGACCATCGCGCCGACGACCAGGACTACTACAGCCAGCCCGGCGCGCTGTATCGCCTGATGACCGAAGCCCAGCGCGAAGCGCTGATCGGCAATCTCGCGCGGCACATGGATGGCGTCGACGCCGAGATCCGGCAGCGCGCGGTGGAACATTTCCGCAAGGTGGACGCGGAGTACGGCGCGCGGCTGGAGGCGGCGCTCGAAGGCTGAGCGGGAAACCCGTGGACAGTTGGCAGGAACCGGAGGTGAAGCGGAGATTTCGCCGCGTCGGGCCTTTCCTGGTTCCTGCCGACCAACCTCTGGTTCCTTTATTTTCCCGCCTTCATCCCACAACCACACGCTTCCCGCGTACAGTTGGCGAACCCAACCGAAGGAGTGGCGTCATGGTCGTGAACCTTGCTGCACTGCTTGCGCTGATCGCCGGTATCCTGATCCTGATCAAGCCGCGTCTGCTGAACTATGTGGTCGCGATCTATCTGATCGTGATCGGCGTGCTCGGCCTGTTCCCGCGAATCGCGAGCTTCTGACGCCCTGACCGCTGCATCTTCATTCGGCCGGCGGTGGCGCTGCCGGCCGAATGAAACGACAAACGGCGCGGGACCCGCCCGGCCGTTTCGTTTCGACCGTCGCGGTCCGCGCGGCCGGTATT
>NZ_DATIGT010000024.1:0-5468 GCF_035481375.1 Tahibacter sp. | reverse complement strand
GGGCCGCGGATTATAGGCCAGAAGGCGTGACCGGTGTCCGGGCGGCAGGCTCGGCCGGACAAGCCGGCGGGGCCGTTCGCCGGTCAATCCGAGGCTGCCGCAGGCGCGGCCCGGCCAACGGCCGCAAGGATTCGTTGCATCGTCAGCTCCCCGGGTCGGTCGTCCAGACGCCACGCGGCGTTTCGAGGTTCGCCGCGTCTGTCAACGAGGACGGGAACGTCCCCGCGTTCCCCGACGCGCCCTTCGCTTCAAACGGCGTCGTCGCGATCCGGTGCGCTAATTCTGCTATCCATTGGGATAACACGCATTTGGCGCGGACGAGCCCGAGTGACATATCTGTCTGTTTCAAAAAGCAATTCAAAACCATGCCCGGCTGGCACGTCGCTTGCCATTGCCCCGTCCGCCACAACGGGAGAAACGACATGGCCAATTTCCGACTCTTCGGTACGCGCCGCACGCCGCCGCCGGCCGATACGCGCAACGAAGCCGGCGGCCGCGCCTATGCGCGCCGCCCGAAGGACGCCCTCGCGCTGTACGCGGCGACCGGCTGCCTCAACGACGTCTACTACGCCGACGCGCAGGCCCAGCTCGAGCAGGCGCTCGCGCTGTGCGCCCAGGTGCCGGCGGCGTTCGTCGCGAAGACCGCGATCTACGCGCGCCGCCGCGGCCACATGAAAGACATGCCGGCGCTGCTCGTCGCCTGGCTCGCGCAGCACGACGGCGAACGCTGCGCGCGCGTGTTCGACCGCGTGATCGACAACGGCCGCATGCTGCGCAATGTCGTGCAGATCCTGCGCAGCGGCGTGGTCGGCCGCAAATCGCTGGGCTCGCGGCCCAAGCGCCTCGTGCGTCAGTGGCTGGAGCGCGCGAGCGTCGACGAGCTGCTGAACGCCGCGATCGGCCAGCGCCCGTCGCTCGCCGACATCGTGCGCATGGTTCATCCGAAGCCGCAGGACAGCGAGCGCGAGGCGTTGTATGCGTGGCTGATCGGCACGCCGTGCGCGCCCGACCGCCTGCCGGCCGTCGTGCAGCAGTTCGAGGCGTTCAAGCGCGGCGACGTCGTCGGCACGGTGCCCGAGGTGCACTTCCAGTACCTGACGGCGTCGCTGGGCCGCAGCGAATGGAAGACGGTCGCGCGCCGGCTGTCGTGGCAGTCGCTGCGCATGAATCTCAACACGCTGCAGCGCAACGGCGTGTTCGAGGACGCCGCGCTGACCGCGCGGCTCGCCGCGACGCTGCGCGACGAAGCGCAGATCCGCAAGGCGCGCGCGATGCCGTACCAGCTGCTCGCGGCCTGGAACGCGGGCCGCGCCGACCTGCCGCCGGCGATCCGCGACGCGCTGCAGGACGCAATGGAAATCGCGACCGACAACGTGCCGCACCTGCAGGGCAACGTGGTCGTCGCGATCGATGTGTCGGGTTCGATGGCCTCGCCGGTCACGGGCCATCGCCACGGCGCGACGACGGCGGTGCGCTGCGTCGACGTCGCCGCGCTGGTCGCCGCGTGCGTCCAGCGCAAGAACCCGTCGGCGCGCGTGCTGCCGTTCGACACGGTCGTGCGTGCGCACGTGTCGAATCCGCGCGACAGCGTGATCACGCAGGCGCAGCGCCTGGCGAGCCTCTGCGGCGGCGGCACGACGGTCAGCGCGCCGCTCGCCCAGCTGTGCCGCGAGCGCGCGCGCGTCGACACCGTGCTGATCGTGTCCGACAACGAGTCCTGGTGCGAGACGCAGCAGGGCCGCGGCACGGAAACGATGCGCCTCTGGAGCCAGCTCGCGGCGTACAACCCGCGGGCGCGCCTGATCTGTCTCGATCTGCAGCCCTACGCAACGAGCCAGACCGTCGCCGGCGAGCGCGTGATGCACATCGGCGGCTTCAGCGACGCGGTGTTCGACCTGCTCGCCGCCACGGCGAACGGCGCGCAGGACTGGGTTGCGCAGATCGAGGCGATCGAGGTGTGAATGGCGCCGCGGCGATTTTCGCCGCGGCGTTCCTCGTGGATTGAGCGAGACGACCGCCATGGACCCATCGATGCTCGCGCTGATCGAGCAGTTCAACGCACTCGACGATTCGCTGTACTTCCCGCATTGGCCCAAGCCGACCGACGGCAGCCTGTCGCGCATCGAAGCGCATTTCGGCGTGAAGCTGCCGCCGTTGCTCGTTTCGCTCGCACGCAACAGCCGGCGATTCGGCCAGCGCTTCGCGAGCATAGGCCCGAACCATGACTCGCCGCAGCACATCATCCGCATCAACAGCTATTGGCGACGCCGTCGGCGCACGCGCCGCGTGCCGCGCGGCTACGTCATCGTCACCGACGAACACGACGACAACATGCCTCATTAGGCGCATTGCGCCGTCTCACAACCGTCGCAGGCAGCAACAAAAGCAGACACACCGCGCCTTTCGCCTCAATCCAACGGTGAGGCCGGCAACGGACTCGGCGCAATGCCCTTCGGTTATTGCGCCCTACGTGCCTGCACCGTTCGCCGGCGAGATCCGCCGGCGTTCGACGGCGCGGATGCCGTCCCCTACGAGTCGTCGCGAGCATAGCGACGCCATCGTCAAGGACGGAGAACGACGCAGTACGTGATCAGTTCAGCGCGACGACCTGGTTGCGGCCCTTGTCCTTGGCCTTGTACAGGCACTGGTCGGCCGCCTTGAGCACGTCGTCGACGGCGCGCCGCGCGGCGCCGCGCGGCGCGACGCCGATGCTCGCGGTGACCTGCACGGTCGCGGCGCGTCCGGGCGTCTTCGCCGACGCCTTGCCGGCCTTGGCCGGTTTCGCCGCGGGCTTGCGCGGCAAGGTCACCCGCAGCGATTCGATCGCGACGCGCGCTTCCTCGCAGGCCGCATGCGCGACGGCGGGCTTGCGGAACAACAGGCAGAATTCCTCGCCGCCGAAACGGAACGCCTGCGCCGCGCGCGTCTGCGCGAGGCTGCGCGCCACCGCGGCGAGCACGCGGTCGCCGGCGTCGTGGCCATGCTTGTCGTTGAACTGCTTGAAGTGATCGACGTCGACCATGGCCAGCGCGTAGTCGCCCGAGAGGCGCGCCAGCGTTTCGTCGAGCGCGCGGCGGTTCGGCAGTCCGGTCAGCGCATCGAGGAAAGCGAGCCGCCACGACGCATAGACGACGCCGACGCCGAGCGTCGCGGCGCCGGCGACGAGCCAGCTGCGCAGGTCGAGTCCGGCGAGCTGCAGCCAGCCGCCAGCGGCGAACAGCAGTGCAAGCACTATCGCCGCATCAAGCGGCCGCCGCGAACGCAGCCAGTGCACGAGTGCGGCCGCGACGGCCGCGAGATTCAGGACGAGCGCCGCGCGCGCCGGCCGCAGCGCGCCGCCGAGCGGCAGCAGGTCCAGCAGCCCGTCCCAGACGTGTGCCGGCGTCATCGTCGTCAGCCACGCCGCAACGGCCACGACGATCACATAGGCGAGCATGCGCCGCGAGCGCAGCGGCGGCTCCGGCACGAGCAGCGCGAGCAGCCAGCACCACGGCAGGAACAGGATGGCCGCGTCACGTGCACGTTCGGCGACGACGCCGCCGTCAGCGGGCCAGGACAGCGCCGCGACGGCGAGCGTCGAGGCGGCCAGCAACTGCGCCGCGCGGTGACGGCGGAACGCGAGCGCGAGCACGAACGCAAGCGCGCAGAGAGCGACGGCAAGGTAGGACGGAGCAGTCATGGGCATGGGTCGGACGAAGCGCCGAGCTTCGCAGATCGTCGTGACGACGGGAATGCTCGGTTGGTCATGCGCGGTTGGGTCGGATTGAGCCGAAGCGAAAGCCAACATCGGGGCGTCTCAGGCGGCGAGATCGCTGAGCGCCGGCGTGCGTGGGGCGCGAGATTGGCGGGGGCGTCGATCGCCGCGGTATCGAGGCACGGTCACCTCTCCGAGCACCGACAGCGCGGCCGAGAATTCCCGCAGCAGCTCGCCGGTGCCGTCGAGTCCGGGCAATACCACGAATCGCGTCACGAGCCTCTCGCTGCGGGGAGTCGTCGCGATTGTCGCGTGCGGGCGGACCGTCGCGACGCGGCAGAGTGTCGCGGCGGGTCGGACTGGGGAGTCGTCGGGGCGAGAGCGGCGGCAACGACGAACCCGCTCCCGTCCTTGAAATTAAATTAATCATCAATTAAATTGCGCGCCATGCCCACACCACCCAAATCCGCCACCCCACGCCGCCGCGGCCGCCCGGCCGCGGCGACCGGTCCCGGCCGCGATGCCGACGCCCGCGCACATCTGCTCGATGTCGCGCTGAAGCTGTTCGCCGAGCACGGCATCGCGGCGACGCCGCTGTCGCAGATCGCGCGCAAGGCGCGCGTCACGCCGGCGTTGCTGCACTACTACTTCGGCAGCAAGGACAACCTCGTCGATGCGCTCGTGGACGAACGTCTGCAGCCGCTGTCGGCCGCGCTCGGGCAGCGCCTCGCGAACGGCGGCGGCGACCTGCGCGCCGCGCTCGAGGCGTTCGTCGGCACCATCCTCGAACTGCTCGCCGCCAATCCGTGGTTTCCGCAGCTCTGGCTGCGCGAAGTGCTCAGCGAGGGCGGCCAGTTGCGCAAGCGCCTGATCGAACGCATCGCGCCGCACGTCGCGCATCGCGTGCGCGAACTCGTCTCCGGCGCGCAGCAGCAGGGGCTGCTCAATCCCGACATCGAGCCGCGCCTGCTCATGGTGTCGCTGATCGGGCTCACCGTATTCCCGCTCGCCGCGCAGCCGATCTGGCGCGCGATCTATCCGTCCGAAGACATCACGACCGACGTGCTGCGCCGCCATGTGCTCGCGCTGCTGCTGCGCGGACTGGAGCTCGGCGATGCGCACTGACCGTTTCCTTGATCCGACCGCCACGCCCCGGAGCGGCGCCATGTATCGAATTCGCTTTTTCTCATTGTTACTCACCACCGCGACCCTCGCCGCCTGCAACGGCGACGACACGCCGCCACTGCTCGGCACGCTGGAATGGGATCGCATCGCCGTCCAGGCCGAAGCGGCCGAGCCCGTCGTCGCGATCGCCGTGAAGGAAGGCGACCGTGTGGAGGCCGGGCAGCTGCTGCTGCAGCTCGATCCGCGCCGCACCGACGCGCAGCTCGCGCAGGCCGAGGCCGAAGTTCGCCGCGCGCAGGCCGCGCAGGCCGAGCTGCAGCACGGCACGCGCTTCGAGACGCTGGCCGCCGCACGCGCCGAGCGCAATCGCGCCGAAGCCGCGCGCAACGACGCGCGGCGCGAGCGCGAGCGTGCCGCGGAGCTGCGCCGGCAGGGCCTGATCGCGCAGGCTGAACTCGACCGTCGGGACACCGCGCTGAAATCCGCGCAGGCCGACGTCGCCGCGGCCGATGCGCGCGTGCTCGAACTCAGCAACGGCACGCGCAGCGAGCAGCTCGACCAGGCCGACGCCGCCGTTGCCGCGGCGGTCGCGCGCGCCGACGAGCTGCGCCTGACGCGCGCGCGCCTCGATATACGCGCACCGCAGCCC
>NZ_DATIGT010000023.1:0-38339 GCF_035481375.1 Tahibacter sp. | reverse complement strand
CCGCCGACGATGCCCATGATCAGCAGGCTCGATCCGCTGGCGGTCAGCGGGCCGAGTCCCTTGATGCCGAGCGTGAACAGCGTCGGAAACATCACCGAGTTGAACAGGCCGATCGCGACGAGGCTCCAGAGCGCGAGGCTGCCGTGGCTCGTCATGCTCAGCGCGAGCAGCGCCGCGGCCACGGCGGCGAACACGCCGAGCAGACGCGGCGGCTCGACGATGCGCAGCAGCAGCGAGCCGGCGAAGCGGCCGATCATTGCGCCGCCCCAGTAGTAGGACAGATAGATCGACGCATGCGTCTCGCTGATCCCGACGATCTGCGGATCCGCGAGATAGTTGATCAGCAGGCTGCCGATGGCGACCTCCGCACCGACGTACAGGAATATCCCGATCACGGCATGGCGCAGCGACGGCTGCTGCCAGGCCTGTCCGAGGCTGTGTGCGCCGTCGCCGGCGCCGGCCGCCTCGGTCAGATGCGGCAGACGGAACAGATATACGAATGCGGCGATCGCGAACAGGACGATCGCGAGTCCGAGATAGGGCAGCTGCACGGCCCTGGCCTCGGTCGCGCGGTACTGCTGCAGCTGCTCGGGCGTCAGCGCGGCCAGCGCGTCGGCGCCGAGCACGGCGGCCGACAGGATCAGCAGTCCGCCGACCGCGGGGCCGACGGTGTGACCCAGCGAATTGAGCGCCTGCGCGAGCGTGAGCCGGCTCGACGCGCCGGCTTCGTCGCCGAGCAGGCTGACGTAGGGATTCGCCGACACCTGCAGCAAGGTGATGCCGCTGGCCATGACGAACAGCGCGCCGAGGAACAGGTTGTACGACTGCCACTGCGCCGCCGGCAGGAAACCGAGTGCGCCGAGGCCGGCGACCAGCAGGCCGCAGACCATGCTGTGCTTGTAGCCGAGCCGCGCGACCACGTGTCCGGCCGGCAGCGACATCACGAAATACGCGCCGAAGAACGTGAACTGGATGAGCATGCTGCGTGCGTAGTTCAGCTCGAACACGGCTTTCAGATGCGGAATCAGCACGTCGTTGAGGCTCGTGAGAAAGCCCCAGAGAAAGAAGATCGTCGTCGTGACGATCAGCGCGATGCGCGGGGACGTGCTGGCGCGAGCCTGCATGGGGTGCGGTCCGGTCGGAGTGTCAGGGACGTGCCGGCGCGCAGGTGCTCGCGCGCACGATCAGGCGGACGGGGACGATGATGTGCGCGGGCGGCGACGCGCGATCGAGCGCGATGTCCTCGGACGCGGCGCCGTCGCGAATGCCGACGCGCGCGAGGATCCGCTGCGCCGCCTGGCGGCCGCGTGCGCGCGGATCGGCCGCGAGCGTCGTCAGCGGCGGCACGCTGACCGCGGCTTCCGGAATGTCGTCGAAGCCGGTCACGGCGAAATCGCTGCCGGGCACGCGTCCGCGCGCCTGCAGGCCGAGCATCAGGCCGAGTGCGACCGCGTCGTTGTAGCAGACTGCCGCGGTCGGCGCGCGCTCGCGCGCGAACAGTGCGCCGGCCTGGGCCGCCGCTTCGAGCCGCGTCGGCGCGGTCTCGACGAGCCATTGCGGCTCGATCTCGATCCCCGCGGCCTGCAGCGCCTGCATGTACCCTTCGCGGCGCTGACGACAGGAGCTCGATCCCGCGTGGCCGCCGAAGAACGCGATGCGGCGATGTCCACACTGCAGCAAATGCTGCGCGGCCTGGCGCGCGCCGTCGGCGTTGTCGAGGCTGAGCTGGTCCCAGCCGCTGTCGCGCAGCTCGCGGTTGAACACGACGACCGGCGCGTGCGCGCCGACCGCCTGGCGCACGCGCACCGTTTCGCTGCCTTCGGCCGGCGACAGGATCACGCCGGCCGGATCGTGTTCCATCAGCGACTGCAGCACGGCCTGCTGGCGTTCGGCCGACTCGCCGGTGCTGCCGAGCAGCGTCACGAAACCGGCCGCGGCGAGCGCCTCGTCGACGCCGGCCGCAAATTCCGCGAAGAACGGGTTGGAAAGGTCATTGACGACGAGCGCGACGCTGCTCGACCGGCGCGTGCGCAGGCTCGCGGCGGCGCGGTTGTAGACGTAGCCGACGCGCTTGAATTCCGCTTCGACGCGGTCGCGCGTCTGCGCATTCACGAGCGGGCTCTGGCGCAGCACGAGCGACACGGTCGCGCGCGACACGCCGCAACTGGCGGCGATGTCGCTGAGCGTGACGGAGCGGCGTCGGGATCCGGACATAAGTTTAGATCGATCCAAATTCGGTTCGAGTGTGCCCGTGCCCGGGGAAACGCACATCCTGCACTGCAGCAAGCCGAAACCGTACGACCGTGCTAGGTTGAATTTAGACCGATCCAAATTCCGGGAACACCCATGCCCCTGCTCGCGCGGATTGCCTTCGGCCTGTTCGGCATCACGGCCTGCCTGTCCACCGTTCTCGCTGACGATGCGGACAGCGGCGAACTCGCGTACGCGGCCGTCGATCCGTTCATCGGCACGGGCGGCGACGGTCACACGTTTCCGGGCGCGGTCGTGCCGTTCGGCATGGTCCAGCTGAGCCCCGACACGCAGATCCGCGAACGCAAGCAGGCCTACGGCTGGGCCGCGGGCTACCGCTACGACGACGACGGCATCGTCGGCTTCTCGCATACGCATTTTTCCGGCACCGGCCATTCCGATCTCGGCGACGTGCTCGTGATGCCGATCGCCGGCGAGGTGAAGCTCGACCCCGGCGACAGCAGCCAGCCCGGCAGCGGCTACCGCTCGCGCTTCTCGCACGCGGACGAGCAGGCGCGCCCCGGCTACTACGCGGTGAGCCTCAGCGACTACGGCATCCGCGCGGAACTCACCGCGGGCGAGCGCATCGGCGTGCACCGCTATACGTTTCCGAAGGACAGGCCGGCGCATCTGCTGATCGATCTGCGCACGAGCCTGTACGACTACCCGGGCAAGGTGCTCTGGTCTCGGCTGCGCCTGCGCGACGACGGCACGCTGACCGGCATGCGCGAAACGCGCGGCTGGGCGCCGGGCCGGCAGCTCTACTTCGCGCTGCGCGTGTCGACGCCGATAGCCGGGAAGGAGTTGCACAACACGGAAAAAGATATTTATTACAAAGGATTCGCGCCGCCGGCCGCGGACAAGCCCGGCGAACGCGCGAACCTCGAAGGCCGCGCGCTGGTCGGCGTGCTCGACCTGCCGGCCGGCACGACGCAGGCCATCGTCAAGGTCGCCCTGTCGCCGGTCAGCGAGGAAGGCGCGATCGCCAACCTCGACGCGGAAATGCCCGGCTGGGATTTCGACGCGGCCGCGGCGAAGGCGAAGGCGGCATGGACGCGCGCGCTCGGCGTATTCCGCGTCGACGCCGACGAAGCCCGGCGCAAGGCGTTCTTCACCGCGGTCTATCACACGCTGCAGGCGCCGAGCCTGTTCATGGACAGCGACGGCCGCTATCGCGGTCCCGACAATGCCGTGCACCAGGCCCAGGGTTGGCGCAATCTTTCCACGTTTTCACTCTGGGACACGTACCGCGCGCAGCATCCGCTGCTGACGCTCATCCAGCCGGCGCAGTACACCAACGACGTCGTGCAGTCGCTGCTCGCGGCGCGGCGCCACAGCGCGCACGGCATCCTGCCGGTCTGGGCGTTCCACGGCCTGGAGACGTGGTGCATGATCGGCTATCACGCGGTACCGGTGATCGCCGACGCATATCTCAAGGGCATCCGCGGCTACGACGAGAACGAGGCGCTGCAGGCCATGGTCGCGAGCGCCGACTACGGCCCTTACGGCGGCATCGCGCAGTACCGGCAGCTCGGCTACGTGCCGATCGATCAGGTCGGCGAGGCGGCATCCAAGACGCTGGAATACGCGTTCGACGACTGGACCGTGTCGCGCGTCGCCGAGTCGATGGGACGCAAGGACGTCGCCGCGGCGTTCGCGAAGCGCGCCGGCAACTGGCGCCACGCATTCGATGCGAAGACCAGTTTCATGCGCGCGCGCAACAGCGACGGCAGCTTCCGCGAACCGTTCGACCCGAGCGCAAGCGGCTACGGCACCGACTACACCGAAGGCAATGCCTGGCAATACTCATGGTACGTGCCGCAGGACGTCGCCGGCCTGATCCGCGCGCACGGCGGCGACGCGAATTTCGTCAAGCGCATCGATCAGGTGTTCGACGCCAAGGTCGATCCGAAGCTGTTCGCGCACATGGAAGACATCACGGGCCTGATCGGCTGGTACGCGCACGGCAACGAGCCGAGCCACCACGTCGCCTATCTCTACGTCTACGCGGGCCAGCCGTGGCGCAGCCAGGAGCGCCTCGGCCAGATCATGGACAGCCAGTACGCGCCGACGCCCGCGGGCCTCGTCGGCAACGACGATCTCGGACAGATGTCGGCCTGGTACGTGTTCACGGCGCTCGGCTTCTATCCGGTCGCGCCGGCCAGCAACGAATACGTGATCGGCCGCCCATTCCTGCGCCGCGCCGCGCTGGCCCTGCCCAACGGCAAGACCTTCACCGTCGTCGCCGACGGACTCGACGACGGCCATCGCTACATCGGCAGCGTCACGTTGAACGGCCGTCCGCTGACGAAGAGCGTGATCACGCACGCGCAGATACTCGAAGGCGGCGAACTGCGCTTCGTCATGCAGGCGACGCCGAACCGCAAATGGGCCACCGCGCGCGGCGACCGGCCGTATTCGATGAGCCGATGACGATGCCTGACTGACAACAACAACGAATCCGATAGCGGTCCTTGCGCCGCGGACGAAGCATGGCCTCCCCCCGTAGACCCTCCCCATGCCTTTGCCGCGGCGTTTCTTTTTGCGCGATATGGGGCGCGCGCAGGTTGGCGGTGAGCTTCAGGCGAACCGCAACATCACAGTAACTGCGCTGCGAAGAACCCACGCCGAAAACGGGCGTGCGGCATTGTTTCAATGTTCCACCGCACGTTTTCGTGCCCGGCGATTCGCCGGGCGCGGACACATCGATGATGCGGTTCCGCCACAGCCCGCGTGGGCTGTTGATCGTTGTGCGGTGAGGCATCCCTTTCTCCGTAGATCGCTGCTTTTTGCAGGAAGAGACGAGTCACCGGTTCATTGGGCACAGTTTTCACGAATATGCGGTTGACAGCCTGCGATACCGGCAATAGAGTGCGCCGCCATGACGACCAAGCTCAACAACGCACGCTATTGCTATCTCCGTCGCCTTTCGAGCCGCGGAGATTTTTGCGTTTGAGCTGATCACTTGCAGCTCCAGCCAAAAAAACCCCGGCCTCAAACCGGGGTTTTTTCTTTTTGTCGTTGCGGATCTGTCTGCACGCGGCGCAGCCGCGCGCAAGCGATGCAGCACGCGCAATGTCCGAGTACTGCAGTTAAAGAGTTCAAATTGGGCGAGTAACCCGTAAACGGTAGCGGTCCTGACTGTAAATCAGGGACTCGAGTAGTCCAGGAGGTTCGATTCCTTCCTCGCCCACCACTCCATCGTGCGGTGCCGTAGGCCCGGCAGGTACCTACGCGCCACGCAGCTCTTCCCGCACCTGCATCAGCAGCTGCCCGAGCATGTTCCTGCCGCGACCGTCGCCGCCGTCGCCCCAGTAGCTGTCGTTCCCGGTGTGTTCGACGAGTTTCGCGTCGCCCGTGTCCAGCAGCAGTTGCCTGAGTTCGTCGTGCTGCGTGAATTTCGCGCGCAGCGCCTTGCGCATGACCTCGACCTTGACCGACTCCCAGTCGCTGCGCAGTTTCTGTTTGCGATCGCGACCGAGGTTGGCCGCGTCCATCGGCGAGTGGGCGCGGCGGATGCGTTCGCGATAGGCCGCGTCGTGAAACTTCTGCGCCTGGAAATAGTGTTCCGACGTCGGCCAGTGCGCGCCGTCGAGCCAGATTCGGTGGTGCGAGAAGTTGGAGAACTCGCCGTAGTCATCCGTCGTGCGGTAGAAATTGATCGTGTTCATCGGGTCTGGCATGTCGGGAGAACGCAGTCGAGAGTGAAGAGGAGCGAGAAAAGAGTCAAAGCTCATGCCACTCCTTTCTCACGCCTCCCACTCGTTTCTGGCGCACTCGACGCTGCCCGCAGATTCGCGGCGTGGCGCAATTCGCCCACGGCGATCATTGATCCCCGAGCCGCGCGTCCTTCGTCGGCGCGGCCATCCACTCGGCGACGTCCTTGCCGATGGCCTTGACCGTGCGGCCGAGCACCGAGCACGAGCCCTTGTAGCCGGCGAATGCTCCGCCCATCGAGTAGCGCTGCGCGACGAAGTTGCCGATCTCCGCGCCGTTCTCGTAGAGCGCGCCTTTCGCGCGCGTGAACTTCTGGTGGCCGATGAAGGCGTTGCCGCGCGAGACCGCTTCGTCGATCTCGACGATGAGCACGCGGCCGGCGTCGCCGGGCGCCACGGCGTCAGAGAAGCGCGTCCTGATGCGTTTTTCTTCGGCGTATTCGGCGATGTAGGCCGGCAGCTTGTTCGGCAGATCGCATTCGGCGCGGATGTTCGATGCGATCCGGGTCTCGTCGACCCAGGGCGCGGTGCGCTGCAGCGTGACGACGTCGGCCTGCGCGGTGCCGGCGGCGAGCGCGGCGATCAAGGCGGCGGTACGGAACGACATGGATTTTTCCCCTTGTTGGAACAACCGCGGCGAATGGCGCGTGCCGGTTCGCCGTCCCCTGTGCGAACCGGCGTCCACCGGCGCGGCTGCGCCGCGCGATGTCGCCGATTCCGCGATTCCTGTATCGACTGCCGCCGCATGCTGCGCCGATTTCGCCGCCCGCCCCAGCTTCGAGCGAGGGGTGGCAATGTCGGTCGCGTTGTGGCTGCGGCCTGCCAAGGTGCCGCGTCCGTGCGCGTCCTCGCCGCAGTATTCCGGACGGCCACGAACCGTTGAGCGCCCTCAGCTCATGCCGCCGTCGATGCCGATGACCTGGCCCGAGATGTAGCCGGCCGCATCGCTTGCCAGAAACGCGACGAGTGCGGCGACTTCCTCGGGCTTGCCGGCGCGCGCCATCGGTACGATCTGGCGGATCTGCTCCGGCGCGAACGTTGCGTCGGTCAGTCGTCCGGCGATGACGCCGGGTGCGACGACATTGGCCGTGATGCCGCGGCTCGCCATTTCGCGCGCGAGCGATTTGACCGCGCCGTGCAGCCCGGCCTTCGCCGCCGCGTAGTTGGTCTGGCCGCGATTGCCGAGCACCGCGGCGACCGACGACATCGCGACGATGCGTCCGCGGCGCTGCCGGCCCATCGGCAGCAGCAGCGGCTGCGTGACATGGAAGAAGCCGTGCAGCGACACGTCGATGACGCGCTTCCACTGCGTATCGGTCAGTCCGGCCATCGGCGCGTCGTCGTGGATGCCGGCGTTGTGGACGAGGATCGTGATCGTGCCGTCGGCGAGCAGCGCCTCGACCGCCGCGCGCGTCGCGTCGGCATCGCAGAGATCGAAGGCGACGGCCTGCGCCGAACCACCGTCGGCGCGGATCGCCTCGACGACGGCCTGCGCGCGCGCGAGGCCGCTGTTCGCATGCACGACCACGTGCGCGCCCTGGCGCGCGAGCGCGGTGCAGATCGCGCCGCCGATGTCGCCGCTGCCGCCGGTAACCAGCGCGCGCGGTTGTGAAGCCGTCATTGCGTGTCTCCGTCTGTGTCGTTGCGGTGCGGCGCGCTCACGGCGCGGCCCCGGGCTGCACCATCACCGCGGCGCGGCCGCTCGCGATCGTCGTGCCGTCGTGTTCGATGCGGAATGCGTACTGCCAGCTCTGCCCGCCGGCGAGCAGGCGTTCGCCGTGGATATCGAGCGCGCCGGGCAGGTCGTCGACGAACTCGCGCGCAAGCTGCACGTCGCGCAGCGACACGAGAAAGCCCGGCGCGGCGCGCCCGCCGCCGGCCTGCGCGAGCAGACCGCCGTGCACGGCCATCGCCTGCGCGCCGTATTCGCACAGATGCAGCGCGTGCAGGCGCCCGTCGCGGCGCAGCGGATTGTCGCTGCGCAGGTGCGAGCCGCTGCGCGCATGGATATGCGTCTCGTCCCAGTGGGCGACGGCGTCGAGCAGGCACATCGCGCCCTGGTGTGGAATCAGCGCGCTCCAGTGGGCCTTATCGAGCATGGGGAATTTCCTGGCGCGGCCGGGTCAGCAGCAGCGCGAGCGCGAAGTTGAACGCGACGCCGAGCGTCACCGTCGTGCCGATCGCGCGCAGCACCGGCAGCGACGACAGCGCGAGCAGCAGGAACACGAGGAAGGTGCTCGCGCTGCAGACGAGGATCGCGTGCAGCGTGCGGCGCTGTTCGTGTTCGTCGTCCTCGACGTGCTCGAAGAACAGCGCGTAGTCGAGGCCGAGGCCGGCGGCGAGCACGAGCGCGATCAGATGGAACAGCGACAGCGAGACGCCGCAGAGGCGCAGCACGGCGAGGATCAGCAAGGTCGTCACGGCCATCGGCAGCAGCACGCGCAGCACGCGGCTGCGCCGGCGCAGCGCGACGGTCACGACGACGACCAGCAGCAGCGCCGCGACCGCGAGCGAATACAGCACGCGCGTGCGATAGGCGGCGACCAGCGATTCGGACGCGTTCTTCAGATCGAGCAGGCGCGCCGGTGTATCGGGCTGCGCGGCGAGCCCGATCAGCGCGTCGCGGTCGGCGACGCCGGACAGCGTGACGAGACCGATCCAGTGGCCGTCGCGCGGCTGCAGCTGCGCCTTCAGGCGCAGGCCCAGCGGCGACGCAAGGAAGCGCTCCGCGGTCAGCGGCGGCAGTGCGCGTGCGGCCTCGACGTCGCGCAGGAACGCGTCGAAACTGCCGGGCTTGAACGGCAGACCCTGCTGCGCGTCGTCGAGTGCGCTGCGCAGCGTGGCCGGATCGGGCAGATTCGCCTGGCGTGCGCGCTGTGTTGCAAGGCTCGGCAGGTAGCGCGACGGCAGCTCGTAGCCGCCGATCGCGGCATCGCGCTGCAGTTGCGCGAGCTTCGGTTCGAGTTTCTCGCTGGCCGCGAGCACGGCGTCGGCGTCGGCGCCTTCGATCACGAGCAGATAGCGCACGTCCGGTGCGCCGAGTTCCTGCCGCAGCCGCGTGTCCTGGGCGACGAGATCGGGCGGCGCCGGCGTCAGCGCGGCGAGGTTGTTTTCCCAGAACGCGCCGGGCGCCCAGATCATCGCGGCGACAGCCGCGATCGCGAGCAGCGGAGCGAGCCAGCGCGGGCGCGGCAGGCGCGCGAGGCGCCGCCACAGCGCGGCGAGCCAGGCCGAATCCGCCGCGTCATGCGGCCGGCTGCCGAGCAGATGCACGAGGCCGAAGCGCGTCGTCAGCGCGGCGGTCGCGAGACCGACGATCGTGAACACGGCGAGCTGTTCGAGCCCGTCGACGCCCGAGGCGAAGAACGCGAGATACGCGATGCACGTCGATGCGACGCCGGTCGCGAGCGTCGGCCAGAGCAGGCTCGCGACCGCGGCCGGCGTGCGATCGCGGCGCAGGTGCGAGAACAGATGGATCGGGTAGTCCTGCGCGACGCCGATCAGCGTGAAGCCGAAGGCGAGCGTGATGCCGTGCGCGCCGCCGAAGACGAGCGCCATCGCGGCCATGCCGGCGAGACCGCCGCTGACCAGCGGCAGCGCGCCGGCCATGACCGTGCCGACGCGGCGATAGGCGAGCAGCAGCAGCGTGATGAAGCCGATCGAATCGTACAGGCCGATGCGGTTGGCTTCGGCGCTCGTCGTCGCGTTGATGCGCACCGTGAACACACCGGGACCGCTGAGCACGAGACGCGCCTTCGTGTCCTTCGCCGCCTCGCGGAACCAGCCGTCGAGCGCGTCCTGCGCGTCGCGCTGGGCGGCCGGATCGAAGCCGCCGGCAACGGTTTCGGCGAGCAGCAGCGCGGTCGTGCCGTCGCGCGTGAACCAGACTTCGGCATAGCGCTCGGGTTCGCCGGGCGGCGCCCAGGCTTCGGCGAGCTTCAGCGTTTCCAGCGTCGGATCGTTCGCGAGCAGCGGCTTGAACCAGGCCGCCGCGGGCGAGCCGAGATCCTGTACGCGCTGCTGCAGCTGGTCGCGCAGCATGGCCGCGTCGAAGCGTTCTGCGTCGAGCGTCGGCGACAGCAGATAGCGGTACGGCAGCAGGTCGTCGGCGAGCGCGCCGATGTCGCCTTCGCCGTTCATCGCGCGGACGAAACGCGCGTCGCCGCGGATCTTCGGCACGAGCGCCTTGCTGATGTCCGCGAGCGTGTCGGGTTCGTCGCCGTCGATCGCGAGCAGCAGCAGGCGCGAACCCGGACCTTCGCCGATCTCGTCGAGCAGCAGGCGCTGCTCGGGCGTGCGCGCCGGCGGCATGAAGCTGCGCAGATCCGTGCTGATCTTCAGCGCGCCGAGGATATAGGCGAGCAGGCCCGCGAGCAGCGCGAGCCAGAGCGCGAGCAGGACGAGCCGCGCGCGCAGCGTCACGGCGCGCGCTGGCAGAGCTGCTGCAGCGCCTTGCGGTCCGGCGTGCCGTCGATCGCGGTGTTCGCGAGCGCGTCGACGAGCAGCAGGCTGCTGTCGCCGCCGGTTTCCTCGATCTCGAAGCAGCGCGGCGTCGATTCATGACCGCGAATCACGACGCGCTGGACATGTCTGGCCAGCGCCGGATCGCGCGGCACGAGGTCGAGGCGCCAGTGCGCGGCGTCGCCGTCGCTGGTCAGCACATAGCTGCGCGCGAGGCGCTGCGCGTCGCCGGCCAGTGTCGCGCTGAAGCTTTCGAGGAATCCGGCCAGTGCCGGTGCGCGCTTGAGGCTGAAGCGCTTCGCCGGCTTGCCGGGCCGCGCGATCTGTACCTGGCCGTTCGCGATCGTCGTGGTTTCCTCGTACGGCGAGACGACGCGCTTGCCGAGTTCGTCGGCGCTCGAATAGGTCAGTTCGCCGCGCAGCGTCAGCGGCGCATCGAGCATCTGCACGAAACGCACTTCGGTGTAGCCGGTCTGCGCCGGCAGCGGACGCTTGAGTTTCTCGATCAGCGCGACGGTCTGCGCCGACGGGCAGTCGGTGCTGCAGGCCGGCGGCTCAGGCGCGGCGCGGCTCCCCAGCGGCAACAACAGGCTCAATGCGATCGCTGTGCCAGAAATCATAGAAATTGAACCAGTTGTAGGGATCGAGGCGCGCATGATGTTCCAGCCGCTGCGCATAGCGCGCAAGCCAGGCGTCGAGGCGCGCATTGCGTTCGCTGCGCGGAATCTCGATGCGGTCGGCGAAATGTTCGAAGTGCAGCGAATAGCGATTGCCGCCGCGATACAGGCCGAAGCAGAGCAGCACCGGCGTGTCGAGCACGGACGCGATCAGGTACGGCGCGACCGGCAGCGGCGCGGACTGGCCCAAAAACGGGGCCTGCCGCGTCGGTTCCTGCAGCCGCGCACGGTCGCCGAGCAGCGCGACGACCGCGCCCTGGTCGACGGCTTCCTTGATGCCGAGCACGATGGCCGTGCCGCCGCCCGATGCATCGATGACGCTGCGGCCGATCGCCGGATTCAGCGCATGCAGCAGTTCGGTGATCGCCGGCGTCTGCGACTTGTCGAGCACGACCTTGAGCTGGATTTCGGGCCGTTCGCGCGCGAGTACGCGGAGGATCTCGAAGCTCCCGAGATGCGAGCCGAGCAGCAGCATGCCGCGGCCCTGGTCGTAGGTGTCGAACAGCAGGTCGAGGCCGTGGATCTCGAGATCGAACTGGCGCGCGTCGTCGCGGGCGAGCAGGAATACGCGGTCGAGGATCACGCCGGCGAAGCGGTGGATGTGACGCATCACGTCGAAGGTGCCGGCCGGGCGGCCGAGCACGCGGCTCAGGAACGCGCGCGAGGCTTCGCGCTCCGGACGGCGGCGCAGATAGAAATACAGCGTGATCGGATACAGGAACAGCCGAGCGACCGGGCGTCCGCCGTACAGCGCGATCGAGCGGATCAGCCAGATCGCGAAACGGCCGCCGCCTTCGGGGCGGTCGGTCCAGTGGGGATTGCTCATGCCGTGCTCGCCTCGCCGCTGGCGATCAGCTCGCCGCCGCGCAATACGCGGAAACGCAGGCGTTCGTCCGCGATATCGAGTTCGAGCGAGGCGTCCTGTCCGGGCAGCAGCGGCGCCATGAACTTGACCTGGCGAAATCCGGCGATGCGCCGGTCGTGACGGCGGCGCAGCGCCGCGGCGACTTCGTCGAGCACGACGACGCCCGGCACGACGGGGTTGCCCGGAAAGTGGCCGGCCAGACTCGGATGCTCGGCCGGAATGCGGAAATCTTCGTGATGCACGACTGACGCCTCGGCGAATTGCAGGGCTCGGGGAGCGCCGGACTGTTCCTGCCGACCGCGACGCGTCGGCGTCGGTCGTACTGTCCCGGACGTGCGAAGCCTCGCACCGGAACGCCGATACAGGTGTCTGCTGCAGGAAATCGGCCCGGCCGCCCCTCCGGCGCGGCGCAAGCATCGCGGGTTTGACGCAGCGCGGCAAGCGCCGGGCCGCGGTCAGTCGCCGTCCGCGCCGTCGTGCAACACGCGCCGCCAGTTCTGCACCACCTTGCCGAAATAGCGACGCGGCGAATCGTGCGCGAGGTGCCGCAGATGCCAGTGGCGCCAGGCGAACTCGGCCAGCGAGAACAGGCCGATCACGACGAAGCCGCCGAGGTGCAGATACCAGTTCGCCCAGTAGTCGGACACCGCGAACGGCACGGCGAGACCGAGCCGCGCGAAGATGCCGCCCGGCGTCGCGCCGATCGCGCAGGTCAGCATCACGAGTGCCTGCGTGCCGAGCAGCAGCGTCCAGGCGATCGTGAGGCTGTGCGCGTAGTCGCGCACGCCGGGCTGGGCGAGCCGCTGCTCGCCTTCGAACGCGAGGATCGCGCGGGCGACCAGCGGACGACGCCCGGCCAGCAGCGTGCGTCCGAAGAACCAGGCCATGCCGGCATTGATCGCGACGGGTACGAGCAGCAGCACGATCTCGGCCTGCTGGCGCTGCATCAACCACAGCGTGCCGGTCACTGCGAGTGTCCAGGCCGTCCACGCCGTGCGGTTGCCGCGCGCCAGAGCGCCAAGCAGCAGCAGCGTGACGAGGTCGATCGCGGCGAGCGCCGAGATCCAGCTGCGCCCGAGCAGCTGCGCGAGCAGCAACAACAGCGGATAGAGCAGCAGCAGGGTCAGGGCTGCGTAAGGTGGTCGTTGCAGCGGGCGTTGCGGCGGTGGCGGGGTCATGCGCGAACTGCGGGAGGCGCGGGCCGACGCGGCGCGCAAGCCGGCTATGATACGGCGCTCAGTTCACTTGGGGCGACGGCGGCATATGGAAAACCAGGCAGACGGCCAGATCAACTGCGACGTGCTCGTCGTCGGCGGCGGACCCGCCGGATCGACGACCGCGACGATGCTGCAGCGGCGCGGCCTCAATGTGCTGCAGCTCGAGAAGGACCATCACCCGCGCTTCCATATCGGCGAATCGCTGCTGCCGGCGAACATGCCGATCCTCGAAGAACTCGGCGTGCTCGATGAAGTCCGCGGCATCGGCATGCTGAAGCTCGGTGCCGATTTTCCCGAAGTCGGCGACAACTACCGCACCTATCACTTCTCCCGTTCGCTCGGAAAGACGCCGCCTTACGCGTTCCAGGTCAAGCGCGAGGACTATGACGAGATCCTGTTCCGCAACGCGCAGCGCAGCGGCGTCGATGCGCGCGAAGGCGTCAAGGTCGATCGCGTCGAGATCCAGGCCGACGGCAGCTGCATCGCACAGGCGACCGTCGAAACCGGCGAAAAGCTGGCGATCCGCGCGCGCTACCTCGTCGATGCGAGCGGCCGCGACACGCTGCTCGGCAACGCGCTGAAGATCAAGGTCAAGAATCAGAAGCACCAGAGTGCCGCGATCTTCGCGCACTTCAAGGGCGTCACGCGCCGGCCCGGCGACGAGGCCGGCAACATCAGCATCTATCGCTTCGACTACGGCTGGTGCTGGTTCATCCCGCTGTCGGACGGCCTCATGAGCATCGGCTGCGTGTGCTTTCCGGAATACCTGAAGCAGCGCCGCGGACGTACCGCCGAATTCCTGCTCGACACGCTGAAGCTCATGCCCGGCGCGGTCGAACGCATGGCCGACGCGGAAATCGTCGGCGAGGTCCGCGTGACCGGCAATTATTCGTATACCTGCAGCGCCATGACCGGTCGCGGCTTCGTCATGGTCGGCGACGCGTTCGCGTTCGTCGATCCGGTGTTCTCCTCCGGCGTCTATCTCGCGATGCACAGCGGCAAGCACGCCGCGGCGCTCGTCGATGCGGTCCTCAGGAATCCGCAACAGGAATCCGCACTGCAGGCGGCGTTCGAAAAACGCATCCGCCGCGGCGTGCGCGTGTTCTCGTGGTTCATCTATCGCTTCAATTCGCCGGTCATGCGCAGCCTGTTCGCATCGCCGCGCAACGTGCTGAAAGTCGAGCAGGGCGTGATCTCAATGCTCGCCGGCGATGTGTTCGACAGCGGCCCGGTCATGCGCCGCCTGCACTTGTTCAAGGCGATCTATGCCGCGACGGGGCTCGCGAACTTCAAGCGCTGGTGGGACGACCTGCGCGAACGCCGGCGCCAGTCGGCGACGGACTTCTCCGGCGGCACGACGCCGGTGGATCCGTCGTGACGGTGCGGGAATCGAGAGTCGGGAACCGGGAATCGTAAAAGCGATCCCGCTTCCGCTTCTGACGATTCCCCATTCCCGATCCCCCGACAGGCACCTGCCTACGGCCAGTGCCGCGTCCGGCGGCCGCTCTCTAGCCTGCGTTCACCGGATGTCCCGGTGGGGCGAGAGCAATGCGTAGTCGGGTTTTTTCGGGCGTGGCCGCCGTCGCGTTCGGACTGGTCGCCGCTGCGCCGGCGCGGGCCGTGGTCGACGCGACCTTCGGTTCCGGCGCGAATGCGGCGGGAAAAGCGGGGTGTGAAGCGGACGGGACAGGAACGTCCCCGCCTGCGGTCAATTGACGCGGTGCTGCTCGATATGCGCCGACAGCGCGCGCAGCGAACCGAAGATCCGCTTGTTTTCTTCGTTGTCGGAACGCAGCTGGAAGCCGTAGCGCTTGGACACCGCGAGCGCGATTTCGAGCGCATCGATCGAGTCCAGGCCGAGATCTCCGCCGAACAGCGGGGCTTCGGGTTCGAACTGGTCAGGGGCCACGCCTTCCAGATTCAGGCTGTCGACCAGGAGCTCGGCGAGCTCGCGCTCGGCGGGAGAGAGTTGCGCCATCGGGGTTTCCACTGAGTCGGCGCGGCGCCGGACCGGCGGCCGCTGCGGCGCGCGAGTGTATCATACGGGTTTGCCCGGCCATCCCGGCGGGTTCAGGGACCCCATTCGCCGACATGCCATCGCCTTTGACGCTGCGCCTCGTTGCGCCTTTCCGCGGGATCCTGCCCGCATGAGCAGCGAACACGGCTTGCCGGCGTTGGACGTGAGTTACGTCGACGCCGGACTCGACAGTCTGCTTTCCGCGCCCGACGTGCTCGCCGTGATCGGCTTCGGCCGCGCGGCGCCGCAGTCGGGCGATCCGCGTTACCTGCGCGTCGGGCTCGAACCCCTCGGCGGTACCGCGCCGTTCGAGGTGTGGCGCGTGCCGGGCGTGGTCGAACACGGTCGCGACGGTGCGGTGCGCTGGGCCGGCTCGCCGGACTACTGCTTCGCGAGCGTCGAAGTTGCCGAAGCCGACTACGCCGACCTCGCCGCGGCGACCGAGGCGGCCTATGCGGAACTCTCGCGCTTCACGCTGACGCGGCGATGGCCGCATCTGCTGCGCATCTGGAACTACCTCGCCGCGATCAACGAAGGCGCCGGCGACGCGGAACGCTACAAACATTTCTGCACCGGCCGCTCGGCAGGCATGCGCAGCGTGCATCGGCAGGGTTTTGCGGCCGCGAGCGCGATCGGCCGCAGCGACGGCGAGGCCGTGCTGCAGGTGTACTGGCTCGCCGCGCGCCAAGCCGGCGTCGCCGTCGAGAATCCGCGGCAGGTCAGCGCCTGGCGCTATCCGCGCGAATACGGCCCGACCTCGCCGACGTTCGCGCGCGCGATGCGCGGCCCCTGCGCCGAGCCGCAGCTGCACATTTCGGGGACTGCGGCCGTCGTCGGCCATCAGTCGCGCCACGGCGGCGACCTGCCGGCGCAGCTCGACGAAACCTTCGCGAATCTCGACAGCCTGCTCGCGAGCGCCGGCAACCTGCCGGGTTTCGGCGCGGGCAGCGTGCTCAAGGCCTACGTGCGGCACCGCGACGATCTCGCGCCGACGAGCGCGCTGCTGGAGCAGCGCCTACCCGACGCGGCGAAGCGACTCGTCCTGCTCGGCGACATTTGCCGCGCCGAACTGCTGGTCGAACTGGACGGCATTCATACGGTCCAGCGCTAGCGGCGCGCTCAGCGACCGGCGCGCGACGAGCGCGCAGACGCCGAGCACGATCGCCGTGCAGGCGAACGCGAGCGTCGTGTTGAAGATCAGGTGCCCCTGCTTGGCGACGTCGGCCAGCCCGTCGCCGAAGATCGTGATGCCGAACGTGGCGGGCGGCAGCATGGCCGCGAGCAGCGCGAACAGCGCGAAGCGGTCGCGCCGCCGCAGCGCGACGACGGCCATCAGCAGCGGCAGCGCGAACAGCAGATTGCGCAGCACGGGCTGACGGTCGAGCAGGCCGTTCCAGCTGACGAACTGCGGCGGCAGCTTGCCGAGGATCTCGCCTTCGACATGGCCGAGATTGCGCGGCAGCCACGGATTCAGCACGGCGATGCCGTTGCCGAAGAAGCGCAGCAGCGCGACGGGTTCGCGCAGGAATTCGATGACGACATCGGTGCGGCCGAGCTTTTCCATGCCGGGGCAGACGTCTTCGGCAAGCCCGGGCAGCTGCCAGGCCGATTTGCCCACATGTGCCGCGCAGGCGGCCGGCAGGCCGAGACGCTGCGTCGTCGCGAGCGGATCGGACACCGCGGGCAGCAGCCCCGTGAACACGAGATTCGCGCGGTTGAACGAGCGGATCGAGTTCATCATCGTGTCGCCGCGCGCAAGCTGCGTGACCTGGATGCCGCAGCCGATCACGGCGCCGGCGAGCAGCGCCCAGCCCTGCCAGGGCCAGCGGCCCAGATGCCAGCGTCCGAACGCGAGCACGCCGGCGGCGAGGCACAGCGGCAGTACGAGGTGCTGGATCTTGCTCGTCGCAAGCGCGAGCGCGGCGAGCGCGAGCAGCGCGATGCCGCCGCGCGTGCGCGGACTGTGCGCATGGAGCAGGATCAGGTTGAACAACGCATACGCCGCGACGAGCGCGGTCGCTTCGGCGTAGAACGTGTTGAAGTACATCGTGTCCGACGGGTCCGTCAGCACCGCGGCGAACACGACCGCGTTGGCAAGCGCCGCGGGCCACAGGCCGCGTTTCCACCAGGCGCGGCAGAACAGGGCGACGAGCAGGCTCAGCACGAACAACCTCAACCCGCCTATCCAGCGCACCGAGTGGCGTTCGACACCTTGGGATTCTTGAATCTTGTATACGCCGACGGCGACGGCCTGCGGCAGCAGTTCGCTCGAGCCGTAGCACAGCCGCACCGGATTCTTCTGGAAGCGATAGAACTCAAACGGTGCGTTCGGGCTGTTTTCGTCGGGACGTATCGCTGCGGGACGATCGGGGAACAGGTCGAAGCAGCCGGTATAGCGGGCCTGGTCGAAGCTGTTCGCGATGGCGAGCAGCGGCGCATGCGTCAGCAGCGGCACGGCGCGCAGCAGGCCCAGCGCGAACGCGAGCACGATGAGGATCAGGGCGAGGCGGGGTTTCGCAGTCATCCGCTGGCTGATAGCACGCGTGATGTTAGGGAGTTTGGAAATTTCCGTTCGTATCGATTCTGCGACACCAACATGTAAGTCTCGTTGCGCTCTTCTGCGCGCGCGAGGCCGCCGTGACCGGGCGTATTCAGGTTTGTGAGCGCGCACGCCGAAACGCCGTGTTCGCTGCCAGCGCCGCCGGCCGTTTTGCGTATTGATAGGGCAGCGGCGGGAACGCTGCGCCGAATGCGAAGCCGGTCACGTTCGCTCAGTGAGCGGTTCACGCCGGGACGCGCCAATCCCGCCACGGCACCGAGAACATACGGTGCTAAGCTTGTCAACAGAGTCAACAGGCGTCATCGCCTAACCGGAGCCGTCATGAAAACGCAGCTGGGCCACTACGACATCGTTGCCGAACTCGGGCGCGGCGGAATGGGCGTGGTCTACAAGGGTTACGAGTCCTCGCTCAACCGCTACGTCGCGATCAAGGTGCTGGCCGAATCGCTGGCCCACGACGAAAGCGTCAAGGAGCGGTTCCTGCGCGAAGCGCGCAGCATGGCCTCGCTGAACGACCCGCACATCATCCAGATCTACTTCATCGGCGAGCACGAAGGGCAGACCTTCTTCGTCATGGAGTTCGTCGAAGGCGAATCACTGGGTTCGCTGCTCAAGCGCGACGGCAAGCTGCGCCCCGAACAGGCGGCGCGCGTGATCTACCAGACCGCGATGGGCCTCGCGAGCGCGCACGACAAGGGCGTGATCCATCGCGACATCAAGCCCGGCAACCTCATGGTCACGAGTCGCGGCGCGATCAAGATCGCCGACTTCGGCATCGCGCTCGTGACGCAGGACTTCTCGAAGAAACTCACGTCGACCGGCGAATTCGTCGGCACGCCGGGTTATCTGTCGCCGGAAGTCTGCCTCGGCAAGCCGGTCGATTCGCGCTCGGACATCTTCTCGCTCGGCATCGTGCTGTTCGAGATGCTGACCGGCCGCATGCCGTTCACCGACGAGTCGCCGCTCGGCCTCATGCTCGAAGTCGTCCGCGCGGAAATCCCCGACGTGCGCCAGCTCAACAGCGACGTCGACGCGGAGCTGTCGCGGATCCTGTCGCGCATGATCGCGAAGGACCCGAACGAGCGGTACAACAATTGCCACGAACTTGCCGACGACCTGCGCCAGCATCCGCTGCTGGCCGGTGCGCCGACGATCGGCGTGAAACCGATGATCTCGACCGCCGCGGCCACCGTGATCGGCATGAAGACGCCGGTGTCGGCGCAACGTTCACTGCCGCAGACCGTGCCGACGCCGCGTCCGGGCCAGCTCAATGCCGGTACCTCGGCGGGACCGATGCCGACGCCGCCGCCGATGCAGGCCGCGCCGCATGCGACGCGCCAGAGCCGCGTGCCGCAGCAGGCCGCGCCGGCACGCCGCAGCTCGCCGCTGCCGTGGGCGATCGCCGCGGTCCTGCTGCTCGCCGTCGGCGGCAGCGTGTTCGCATTCCGCGACCAGATCCCGTTCCTGAAGTCGGCGGCGACGACCGTCGCCACGACGACGCCGGCTACCACGACGCCGACGCAGCCGGCCGCGACGCCAGCGGCAACCACGACGCCGCCGGCCACGGTCGCGACGCTGCCGGCGGCGACCACGCCCGATGCGCCAGTCGCGAACACGACGGCTTCCACGACGCCGGCGAACGATCCGACTGCCGCCGCATCGACGCTGCCCGCGCCGTCGACGACGGCGCCGGTCGGGCCGACGACGTCGCAGACCGTAGCGAGCACAGACACGCCGGCGTCGACCGCCGCCGACGGCCCCGAGCCGCGCGCCTCGCGCGTCGATGCGCTGCGCGATCTCGCCGCGGCGCGCGCGAGCGAGAACGGCGCGCCGGCGCCGCGCATCGCGCGTGACGATCCGCCGGCCACGCGCATTGCGCGCGCGAATCCGCCGGAAGACTCGCCGTCGGCGCCGGCCGAACCGCGCGTGCCGACCGTGGCCGTGCTCGTCGGCGGCGACGCCGTCATCGCCGGCCCGGCGCGCCAGGAAATCACGCGTTCGCTGCAGCGCGCCGGCTTCAACGTGATCGACGGCGGCCGCACGCGCGACGACAGCGACGGCGACGTCGGCCGTCTCGCCGGCAAGGCCAATGCCGTGATCGTCGTGTACGTGCGTCCGGTCGGCTCGCAGGTCCTGACCTACTACGGCCAGGCGTCGACCCTGTATACCGCGCAGGTCTCGATGCGGGCGTTCGCGCTCAAGGGCCGCCGCGCACTCGGTCCGGGCTGGACCGAGCAGGTCAGCTTCACGTCGCTCAATGCGTCGGAAAAGGCGCGCGAGGTCATCGAGCCCATGGCCGACGACATCGCGCAGGCGCTCGGCGAGTTCCGCTCACGCGGCGGCCGGGGCTGAAGCCCGGCATCCACAGGGAAGGATCGGAGAGAACCGCCCGCAAGGGCGGTTTTTTCGTTGCGGCGTCCGCGTTATCGTTGAGCCGGGTCCACGCAGCGATCCGGGCGCGTCCCGGTGCCACGTAGGGGAGCAACGTCATGGTTCTCTGTCCTGTCGCGCTTGCGGTCGGGTGCCGCAAGTGCCCGGTGTTCGCGGTCTGTCCGCTGAAATCCACGATTGGCGACTACGTACCCGACGGCGTGCCGAAGCCGCAGGCCGCGGCGCACGGCGATCCCGTGGCGAAAACCGTCAAGAAAGTCGCGAAGAAGGCCGTCAAGGCCACGACGCGCGGCGGCGAATCGCGCCGGCGGTTGTCGAAGCGGCGGCCGGTCTGAATCGGGAAACCAGGGCGGAACAGGTAGGAAATAGAGAGAAACGCGCATTCTCTAATTGTTATCTGCTCTCCCCTCGTTTCTGATCACGCCGACTGCAGGTTCGCGTAGGCGAGCACGAGCCACTTCGACCCCACGTTCTCGAAGTTGACCTGCACGCGCGTGTGTTCGCCGACGCCTTCGTAGTCGGTCACGACGCCGCCGCCGAAGCTTGCATGCACGACGCGCTGCCCGAGCTTGAGGCTCGGCGCTTCGTCGAGACTCGCCTGATGGTGGTAGCGGCTGTTGTAGGCCGGGCGGCTGACCTGCACGCGCGGACGGACTTCGTGCAGCAGATCGTGCGGAATCTCGTTGAGAAAGCGCGACGGCCGCGCGTAGGTTTCCATGCCGTGCAGGCGGCGCTGTTCGGCATAGCTCAGCACGAGCCGCTCGCGCGCGCGCGTGATGCCGACGTAGGCGAGGCGGCGTTCTTCTTCGAGGCGTCCGGGTTCATCGAGCGATTTCTGGCTCGGAAACAGCCCGTCTTCGAGACCGACGAGAAACACCAGCGGAAATTCGAGCCCCTTCGCGGTGTGCAGGGTCATCAGCTGTACGCAGTCCTGCCCCGGCTCGCCCTGGCCTTCGCCGGCTTCGAGCGCGGCCGTCGCGAGAAATGCGGCGAGCTCGGACAGCCCGGCCTCTTCGTCTTCGGGCGTCAGCTGGAAGCGGCCGGCGACGTTGACGAGTTCGTCGAGGTTCTCGACGCGCGCCTCGGCGCTGCCGCGCGAGTCCTTTTCGTAGTAGTCGCGCAGTCCGCTGCGTGCGATGACCGTGTCCATCTGTTCGGACAGCGTGAGGCCGACTTCGATCTCGGCCAGCGCGTCATCGGCGGCGTCGAACAGTCCCGCGTTCGCGGTCTCCGGCGCCGGCACGCCGAGTGCTTCCTTGGCGAGCGCTTCGATGAGTTCGATGTAGGCGCGCAGCGCGTTGCGGCTGCGCGGCGCGAGTTCGCTGCCGCCGACGATGCCGAGTGCCGATTCCCAGAGCGAACTCGCATCGCGACGCGCGTACTGGCGTACGAGTTCGAGCGTGCGGTCGCCGATGCCGCGCGGCGGCGTGTTCACGGTGCGCTCGAATGCGGCGTCGTCGTGCCGGTTCGCGATCAGGCGCAGGTAGGCGAGCGCGTCCTTGATTTCGGCGCGGTCGAAGAAGCGCTGGCCGCCGAACACGCGATAGAGAATGCGGTGCTGGTTGAGCTGCTCTTCGAACACGCGCGATTGCGCGTTCGAGCGATACAGGATGGCGACATCCGAAGCCGCGCCGTCGGCATTGACGTATTCGCGGATACGTTCGACGACATAGCGCGCTTCGTCCTGTTCGTTGTAGGCGGCATACAGCTCGATCGCGTTGCCGGCCTCGCCCGACGTCCACAGCTGCTTGCCGAGGCGCCCGGGATTGTTCGCGATGACCGCGTTGGCGGCCTTGAGGATCGTGCCGGTCGAGCGGTAGTTCTGTTCGAGGCGGATCGTCTTCGCGCTCGGATAGTCGCGCAGGAAATGCTGCACGTTCTCCACGCGCGCGCCGCGCCAGCCGTAGATGGCCTGATCGTCGTCGCCGACGACGAATACCTTGCCGCGCTGTCCGGCGAGCACGCGGACCCAGGCATATTGCAGACTGTTCGTGTCCTGGAACTCGTCGATCAGCAGGTGCGTCCAACGCTCCTGGTAATGCGCGAGCAGCGCGGCGTCTTCGAGCCAGAGTTCGTGCGAGCGCAGCAGCAGTTCGGCGAAATCGACGAGTCCGGAACGGCGGCACTGCGCCTCGTAGCTCGTGTAGATGTCGAGCAGCGTGCGTGTCGTCGAATTGTCGCCGTGTTCGATCGCGTCGGGCCGCTTGCCTTCGTCCTTGCAGCTGTTGATGAACCAGGCGGCCTGTCGCGCCGGCCAGCGCGACTCGTCGAGGTCGAGTCCCTGGATCACGCGCTTGATCAGACGCTGCTGGTCGTCGGCGTCGAGGATCTGGAAGGTCTCAGGCAGCCGCGCCTCGCGCCAGTGGCGGCGCAGCAGCCGATGTGCGATGCCGTGGAACGTGCCGATCGACAGGCCGCGCGTGCCGTGCTCGATCAGTCCTTCGCAGCGGCCGCGCATTTCGCCGGCGGCCTTGTTCGTGAAGGTGACCGCCAATATGGAATAGGGGGACGCGCGCTCGACGTCGAGCAGCCAGGCGATGCGATGGATGAGCACGCGCGTCTTGCCGGATCCGGCGCCGGCGAGCACGAGATAGTGGCCGCTGGGTGCCGAGACCGCTTCGCGTTGCGCAGGATTGAGGTGATCGAGCAGATGAGAAACGTCCATCCGGCGATTTTACCTGGGAGCCGCGCCGCGATAGCGGTCGCGCTCGGCATCGGCGCGGCGGGCGCGGGCGCCGCGACGCGCTATGCGCTCGACTACGCTCCCGACACCGAGCAGATGCGCGTGCAGCTGTGCGTCGACGCGGCGGCGAGCCGGCGCGAATTCCGTCTCCATCGCGGCGGCGCTGCGTTCGTCGCGGACCTCGAGCGTGAGCACGGCGCGATCGAGCGTGTCGACGACGCGGGCTGGCGCGCGGCCGACTGGCGCGCCGGCGAATGCCTGAGCTATGTCGCGCGCGTCGGCGCCGTGGCGAACAGCCGCGATCACGACATCGGCAGCCGTGTCGGCGGCACGCTGCTCGTCGCGCCGCAGCAGTGGCTGCTCCGCGCCGGCGACGAGGCAGCGGAAGTCCGCGTGACGCTGCCGCCGGGCTACGCGTTCGCGCCACCGTGGACGCCGTCGGGTGAGCGCGAGCCGCGGCGCTATGTCGTCACTCCGACGCCGTTCAGCTGGGCCGCCCTCGTTGCGATCGGCCGCTTCGAGGAGACGAAGCTCGACATGCCTGGCGGCAGCGTTCGCCTCGCCGTACTCGGCGAGACGACGCCGGCCCAGCGCGATACGCTGCAGCAATGGGTGCGTCGTGCATTGGCCGCGACCGCGAGCGGCTACGGCGAGTTGCCGCTGCCACAGACCCAGGTCGTGCTGCTGCCGGGAAAGGGGTGCGGCGACAAGGTCGTCGGATTCGGCCAGTCGCTGCGCGGGCAGGGCAACGCCGTTCACATCCGCGTCGATCCGGCGGCAACGCTCGAGCAGCTCGATGCGGACTGGACCGCCGTCCACGAGTTTTCGCACTGGGCGCATCCCTACCTCGGCGACGACGGCGCGTGGCTCGCCGAAGGGCTCGCGAGTTACTGGCAGAACGTGCTGCGCGCGCGCGGCGGACTGATGACGCCGCGGCGCGCCTGGCAACAGCTCGACGCGGGCTTCGCGCGCGGACGCGGCGCCGCCGTAGTGGATCTGACCTTGGCCGAACTCAGCGACGCGATGCATGCGCGCCGCGCCTACTACGCCGTCTATTGGTCCGGCGCGGCGTACTGGCTCGATGTCGACGTGACGCTGCGACGCGACAGCGGCGGCGCGCTCAGCGTCGACGAGGCACTGAAGCGCTTTCATGCCTGCTGCCTCGCGCGCAAGCGCGAATGGGGTGCGGCGGAATTCGTCGAAAAGCTCGATGGACTGATCGGCAGCGACGTGTTCCGCACGCGCTATCGCGAATACGCGCAGCGTCGCGGATTTCCGCCGCTCGACACGCTCTACGAGCGGCTCGGCCTGCGGCACGACGACGGCGGAAAACTGCAGACCGTCGATGCGGCCGATGCCGGCATCCGCGACGCGATCATGCGCCGGCGCTGATCTCAGCCCGCCGCCGGCTTCGGCGGCGACATGATCTTGTCGATCAGCGCGATCGCGACGGCCGACACGACGAAGGTCAGGTGCAGCACGGTCTGCCAGAGCATGGTCTTGGTGTCGAGTTCGTGCGCCTTGATGAACGTCGCGAGCAGGTGAATCGACGAGATGCCGATGATCGCCGTCGCGAGTTTCACCTTGAGCACGGCCGCGTTCACGTGCGACAGCCATTCCGGCTGATCCGGATGGCCTTCGAGGCGCAGGCGCGAGACGAAGGTTTCATAGCCGCCGACGATGACCATGACGAGCAGGTTCGAGATCATGACGACGTCGATGAGGCCGAGCACCGTCAGCATGATCGCGGTTTCGGCGGTCTGTCCCGCGGCGGCCGCGGCTTCGGAGAGTCCGCCGTGCAGGATCACGGTATGCAGCAGATGCCAGAGTTCGCGCAGGAACTGCACGACGTAGACGCCCTGCGCGACGATGAGGCCGAGATACAGCGGCAGCTGCAGCCAGCGCGAGGAGAAGATCAGGGCGGGCAGCGGCCCGAGGCTCTGTTTGTTCGTGCTCATGAGGGGTAAGGACGGCGAAGTGGCGCGGGAGTCTAGCAACGACACGTGTCGTTGCCTTGAAAAATTCCGTCGCAAGACCTTGCCGGCCTCGGACCGACGGCAGGGGTGGGGACCCGCCGCCGGTTTTTCAACGCGGCGCGTTCAGTCGCCGATGCGGCGCACGCCGGGCAGCGTCATCACGTAGTCGGCGCCCATGAGCTGCGACGGCGTGTAGAAGCCGCCGCGCGCGCCGGCGGACAGCAGGCGCCGCACCATGCCGACCGAGGCCGTCGCGGTCAGCGCATAGCCGTTCGGCGCGGCGATCTCGAGTTTCGCCTCGTCGCCGCGCGCGTTGCGCGCCTCGCCCCAGACGCGGCAGTCGCTGCGTTCGCGCCGGTCTGCGCTCGGGCCGGGCCGCGCGCCGGCGCGGCGCTTGAGCCAGGACTGCACGGGCGCGAGGCCGAGGAGCGGCCGCAGCAGGCGCAGCCGGCGCACGCGGGCGATCGTCGCGGGCGGCACCGTCATATACGTCTCGATGTTCGGGATGCCGGTGGAAATATAGGCAGTGTATACATCGCCCCAGGGAATCGTCATCGCGGTGCGCGCTTCGCCGTCGCGCCGGAACGTGCGCGACTTCCAGGCCAGCGGAACGGTCGCGAGTTCGCCGTCGATGCGCGCGCGGCCGCCCTTGGCGAGCCCCTCGACGCTGGTCTTGGCCGTACCCGGGCTCGGGCCGCCGCCGGCTTCGAATGCGAGCACGAGATGCGTCGCATCGGGCAGGCGCGCCTTGAGCTGCGCGGCGACGCAGTCGGTCGGCACGACGTCGAATCCCGTGCCCGGCGCGACGACGATGCCGCGTTCCGCCGCCGCGTCGTGATGCCGGTGGCACAGCGCGAACACGTCGATCTCGCCGGTGATGTCGAGATAGTGGCTGCGCGCCGCGAGGCAGGCGTCGAGCACCGGCTTCGCGGTTTCGCTGAACGGCCCGGCACAGTTGAGCACGAGCGGAAAGCCGTCGAACTCGCGCTGCACGGCGCCGGGATCGGACAGGTCGAACGCGCGCCATTTCAGGCCGAGTTCGCGACCCATCGCTTCGAGCGCCGCGGCGTTGCGTCCCGCGAGCACGGGCTCCAGATCCTGCCGCAGCGCTTCGGTCGCGATCAGGCGGCCGGTGTAGCCGTTCGCGCCGTAGATCAGGAACCGGCTCATGCGCGGCCCGCCGCGCGCAGTGCGGCGACGAGCTTGCGGAAATAGAACTCCGGCAGGAAGCGCTTGAGGCGCCAGCGCGTGCGTTCGGGCGAGGTCGGGATGATCATGAAGCGGCCCGCCATGACGGCATCGACGACGGCCGCGGCGATGTCGTCGGCGGTTTCGACGGCCTTTTCCATGAGCTTCGAGGCCATGTTGCGCGACTTTTCCGGCCCGCGGAAATTCTCGAGCAGGTTCGTGCGGAAGAACGACGGACAGACCACCGAGACGCCGACCTTGCTGTCGGTGAGCGCGAGTTCCGCGCGCAGCGTTTCCGACAGCGCGATGACGCCGGCCTTCGCGACCGAATACGAACTGAGCCCGCCGGCGCAGGCGACACCGGCGAACGACGCAGTGTTCACGACATGTCCGCCGCCCTGCGCGACCATGCCCGGCACGAAGGCCTGGCAGCCGCGTACGACGCTCATGAGATTCACGTCGAGCATCCAGCGCCAGTCGTCGAGCGAGGTTTGCAGCAGCGTGCCGGCCGATGCGACGCCGGCGTTGTTGTAGAGATGATCGACGCCGCCCCACTGCGCGACGACCGCATCGCGCAAGGCGATCCAGGCGTCGTCGCGTGAGACGTCGACGAAGAACGCGGCGGCTTCGGCGCCGCGCTCGCGGACTTCCGCGGCCACCGCTTCGGCGCGTTCGAGCGAAATATCGGCGAGCGCGACGCGCCAGCCTTTGGCGGCATAGCGCAGCGCGATCGCGCGACCGAGACCGCTGCCGCCACCCGTGATCAGAACCCGTTGCGTAGCCATGTGCACCCCTCGACCCGAATGCCGCTACTGTGCCAGATGGATCGCGAGAAACGCGCGTCGCGGACCGAAAAAACACGCCTGCGCGGCGCCGCACATTGCGCGTATGCTGCGTTTTCCGTCCGTTTTCCGCGCTGGAGTTCCGATGTCCGAAATTCTGTTCGATCTTTCCGCCAAGACGGCGCTCGTCACCGGGGCGAGCCGCGGCATCGGCGCGGCGACGGCGCAGTTGCTCGCGCGTCACGGCGCCGAAGTCATCGTGTCGAGCCGGCGGCGCGAGGCCTGCGAGGAAGTCGTCGCGAGCATCGTCGCCGAAGGCGGAAAGGCGCGCGCGATGCCGGCGCACATCGGCGAGATCGCGGCGATCGACGCGCTGTTCGCAGAGCTCGACGCGCAGGGCGTGAAGCTGGATCTGCTCGTCAACAACGCGGCGGCAAACCCGTATTTCGGACCCATGCTCGACATGCCGCTGTCGGCTTACGACAAGACCGTCGAGGTCAACATCAGAGGGTATTTCTACACAACGCAGCAGGCGGCGCAGCGCATGCGCGAACGCGGCGGAGCGATCGTCAACGTCGCCTCGGTCAACGGCCGCCGCGCGGCGGCGGGACAGGGCGTCTATTCGTTCTCCAAGGCAGCCATCCTGTCGATGACCGAAGCCTGGGCGCGCGAACTCGCGCCCGCGAAGATACGCGTCAACGCCGTGCTGCCGGGCCTGACCGACACCAAGTTCGCGAGCGCGCTGACGCAGAACCCCGACATCATGAAGACGCTGCTGCGCACGATCCCGATGGGGCGTGCCGCGCAGCCCGAGGAAATCGCACCGCTGATCCTGTTCCTGTGCTCGCCCGCGGCGAGCTACGTGACGGGTGCGAGCTTTGCTGCGGACGGCGGGTATTTGAGTTGAGGGTGCCGTGGGTGATGGGCGGAAACTGGAAGTCAGTAGGTAGGAACTAGCGAGCGGAGGCCGGCTCCGCCTGCTCGTTCGTGGCTGCCGTTTGCCAGCCGCTGAACCGGATTCCGGCCTCTCGCGAAACGCGCGCATAAAAAGACCCCGAAGGCCAGGGGAGGACCTTCGAGGTCTGGGGTGCGGAACCAGGTCTGGGGAGGAACCTGATTCCGGTGGTTCATCCAGGGAGGGGAATGAACCAGGTGCCGTTGCGTGCACCTGTGGCTTAAGACGGTGCCGCGTGGAAAAGGTTCGCAGCGGCTTCCGGTTTGATTCAGAGTTCGTTCATCACGTTTTTAATCAACGGGTTGGCACGACGATCAGTGGGCCTGGTCCCAGTTTGCACCGGTACCGATATCGACGACGAGCGGAACGGCGAGTTCCGCGGCCGAGCTCATGCGTGCGCGCAGCCCGTCGCTGACCTCGGCGACCGCGTCCTCGCGGACTTCGAGCACGAGTTCGTCGTGGACCTGCATCAGCATGCGCGCGTCGGCGCGATCGCCGAGCCAGGCGTCGACCGCGATCATCGCGCGCTTGATGATGTCCGCGGCCGTGCCCTGCATCGGCGCGTTGATCGCGGCGCGCTCGGCACCGGCGCGCAGATTCGGATTGCGCGCGCGGATGTCGTCCAGATAAAGGCGGCGGCCGAACACGGTCTCGACGTAGCCGTCGCGATGCGCCTGTTCGCGAATGTCGTCCATGAACTGGCGCACGCCGGGATAGCGCGCGAAGTAGCGCGCGATGTAGTCGTTCGCCTCGTTGCGCGCGATGCCGAGCTGCCGCGCGAGGCCGAAGGCGCCCATGCCGTACATCAGTCCGAAGTTGATCGCCTTCGCCGCGCGGCGCTGGTTCGCGTCGACCTGATCGGGCGGCAGCCCGAACACCTCGGCCGCGGTCGCGCGGTGCACGTCCTGGCCGCCGACGAACGCGGCGAGCAGGCCGGCGTCGCCGGACAGGTGCGCCATGATGCGCAGCTCGATCTGCGAATAGTCGGCGGCGAGGATGCGGAAGCCCGGCGGTGCGACGAACGCCTGGCGGATGCGCCGGCCTTCCTCGGTGCGGATCGGGATGTTCTGCAGGTTCGGTTCCGACGACGACAACCGTCCGGTCGCCGCGATGGCCTGACCGTAGCTCGTGTGCACGCGGCCGGTGCGCGGGTTGACGTTGTCGGCCAGCTTGTCGGTATAAGTCGAACGCAGCTTGGCGAGGCTGCGGTAGTCGAGGATCAGGCGCGGCAGTTCGTGCTGGTCGGCGATCGCGTCGAGCGCTTCCTCGTTCGTCGAGGGCTGTCCGGTCGGCGTCTTCACGACGACGGGCAGCTTGAGTTCGTCGAACAGGATGGCCTGCAGCTGCTTCGGCGAATCGAGGCTGAAACTGCGGCCGGCGATCGTGAATGCGTGCTGCTGGATCTCGTGCATGCGCTTGGCGAGTTCGTTGCTCTGCAGGCGCAGGGCCTGGATGTCGATCAGCACGCCGCGCTGCTCCATGCGCGCGAGCACCGGGATCAGCGGCGCTTCGATGGTCTCGTAGACTTCGCGCAGCTTCGGCTCGGCCTGCAGCTTCTCCCAGAGCACCTGATGCAGCCGCAGCGTGACGTCGGCGTCTTCCGCGGCGTAGTTCGTCGCCTGTTCGAGCGCGACCTGGCCGAACGGAATCTGCTTCGCGCCCTTGCCGGCGACGCTTTCATACGGAATCGGCGTGTAGCCGAGGTAGCGCTTGGCCAGCGAATCCATGTCGTGCCGCGTCGCGGTCGAGTTCCAGACATAGGACTCGAGCATCGAATCGAACTTCACGCCGCGCACGGCGATGCCGTAGTTCGACAGCACGTTGATGTCGTATTTCGCATGCTGGCCCAGCTTCGCCTTGTCCGCGTCTTCCAGTACCGGCTTCAGCGCGGCGAGCACCGCATCGCGACCGAGCTGCGCAGGCGCGCCCGGATAGTCGTGGGCCAGCGGCACGTAGGCGGCTTCGCCGCTCTGCACGGCAAAGGAGAGTCCGACGATTTCCGCCTGCATCGGATCGAGCGACGTCGTTTCGGTATCGAACGCGACGACGTCGGCGAGCTTGAGCCGCTGCAGCCAGGTTTCGAGCTGCTCGGCTTCCGTGATGCACTCGTAGCGGCCGGGTGCGGCCAGCGCGGGATCGAGCGCGCTGTCGCTGCCGACGGGCTTGCGGTACTGCACCGGCACGTTCGCGCCGCGCAGCTCTTCGCCGCTACCCTTGCCGTCGAGGTCCTTCAGTGCCGCGTTGAAGCCGTAGCGCGTGTAGAGCGTACGCAGCGTTTCGGCGTCGCGTTCGCGCAGCACGAGATCGGTCGGCGCGTCGGCCAGCGCGACATCGGTCTTGATCGTCGCGAGCACGCGCGACAGCGGCAGCCGCGGCAGCGCGCTGCGCAGGTTTTCGCCGATCTTGCCGCCGATCTTTGCGGCGTTCGCGACGAGGTTGTCGAGCGTCCCGTATTCGGCGAGCCACTTCGCAGCCGTCTTGGGACCGCATTTGTCCACGCCCGGGATGTTGTCGACGCTGTCGCCCATGAGCGTCAGGAAATCCACGATCTGCGCCGGATGCACGCCGAACTTTTCGAACACGCCGGCCGGATCGAGCGTCGTGTTCGTCATCGTGTTGCTCAGCGTGACGTGCGGGCCGACGAGCTGGGCCATGTCCTTGTCGCCGGTCGAGACGACCACGTCGATGCCCTGCGCCGCGGCCTGCAGCGCGAGCGTGCCGATGACGTCATCGGCCTCGACGCCGGCTTCACGCAGGATCGGAAACCCGAGCGCCCTGACGATCTCGCACATCGGCTCGATCTGCGCGCGCAGCTCGTCCGGCATGGGCGGCCGGTTCGCCTTGTAGTCCGGATAGAGCTCGTCGCGGAACGTCGGCCCCGACGCGTCGCAGACGAAGGCGGCGTAGTCGGGCCTGGCCTTCAGCGTCGTGCGCAGCATGTTGACGACACCGAACAGCGCGCCGGTCGGTTCGCCGGCCGCGTTGCTCAGCGGCGGCAGCGCATGAAACGCGCGATAGAGGTAGCTGGACCCGTCGATCAGCACCAGAGTCGGCATGATGTTCTCCCTTGCGAACGTCGAGCTTGGCGCAGCCCGGCCGGCCTTTCAATGCGGACCACGGCGCGTACATTCATCACACCGCAGCGACACCGGTTCATTCAGGCCCGTTTGCTATTCTGCGGCACATGCCGGCCCGTTACCGTTGCACTGATGCGCAGGCCGGCTCCAGCCACTCGCGGAGTTCTCCATGAAGCGCAATCTGTTTCTTGCCGTTGTTCTGATTGCCGGCGCGGCCTCGGCGCAGACCGGGGCCGACAGGCCGGCCGCCGACAAGCCCGTCCAGCGCGCCGACCTCGTCGACGCACCGCCGCCGTCCATGAACGACCCCGGCGTGAAGACCGCCCCGAGCGATCTCGAAAAAGCCAAGGCCGACGCACGCACCGCCGACAAGCCCGATGTCGCGATCCGCAAGGAAGGCGACGACACGATCGAGGAATACCGCTCCAGTGGCCGCGTCAGCATGATCCGCATCACCGGCAAGAGCGGAATCACGCAAACCTACATCGACACCGACGGCGACGGCCGCCTCGAGGGCAATCCGAAGGAAGGGCCGGTCGCGCCGGTTTATTACAAGTTGTATGAGTGGAATTGATGCGAGTGACGAGTAACGAAGAGTGAGAAACGAGTAAGCGTGCGGCGCTCACTCGCGTCACCTCTGTACTGTCTCGGCTTTCTCGAGGGTTGGCTCGAAGGACGGCCAAATCGCGCCGGTTTGTAGCAAGTTTGTAGCAAGTTATACGAGTAGATCCGGTCGGGCGACGGTCGAGGAGAGTGAGAAGCGAGTAAAAGCGTCACGGCAGACTCCTTTCTCACTCCTCTTCAACTCTTCCCTGCCTCAATGGCGGAAATGCCGCACGCCCGTGAACACCATGGCCATGTCGTTCTCGTCGGCTGCGGCGATCACTTCGTCGTCGCGCATCGAGCCGCCCGGCTGGATCACGGCGCGGATGCCGGCCTTGGCCGCCGCATCGATGCCGTCGCGGAACGGGAAGAACGCATCCGAGGCCATCACGCTGTCGCGGACTTCGAGGCCGGCTTCCTCGGCCTTCATCGCGGCGATGCGCGCGCTGATCACGCGGCTCATCTGGCCGGCGCCGATGCCGACGGTCTGGCCGCCCCTCGCGTAGACGATCGCGTTGGACTTCACATACATCGCGACGTGCCAGGCGAACAGCAGGTCGCGCAGCTCTTCCGCATTCGGAACGCGCTTGGTGACGACCTGAAGGTCCGACAGCAGCAGCGTGTCGCGGTCGGCGTCCTGCATCAGCAGGCCGCCGGCGATGCGCTTGAGATCGGTCGTGTGCGCGGCCTGCTCGGGCCAGTGGCCGGTCGCGAGAATGCGCACGTTCGGCTTTTTCGCGAAGACGGCGAGCGCCGCCTCGTCAACCTCGGGCGCGATGACGACTTCGACGAACTGGCGATCGAGAATCGTGCGCGCGGTGACGACGTCGAGCGAGCGGTTCAGCGCGATGATGCCGCCGAAGGCCGACGTCGGATCGCAGGCGTAGGCGCGTTCGTAGGCGAGCATCGGTGTGTCGCCGAGCGCGACACCGCAGGGATTCGCGTGCTTGACGATGACGCAGGCCGGCGCGCTGCCGAACGCCTTGACGCATTCGAGCGCGGCGTCGGCGTCGGCGATGTTGTTGAACGACAGTTCCTTGCCGGTGAGCACGCGCGCGGTCGCGACGATGCCCGACGGCGGATCGCTCTCCACATAGAGCGCGGCCGACTGGTGTGGATTCTCGCCGTAGCGCAGGGTCTGCGCGCGGCGGTAGCTCAGGTGCAGGCTCGGCGGATAGTTGTCTTCGCGCTCGCCGGTGCGGACGCCGAGCCAGTTCGCGATCAGGCCGTCGTAGCGCGCGGTGTGCGCGTAGGTCTTCGCCGCCAGGCGCCGGCGCAGGTCGATCGTCGTGCCCTGCGTCGCATGCAGCGCCTGCAGCAGTTCGGCGTAGTCGGCCGGATCGGTGACGACGACGACGTGTTCGTGATTCTTTGCGGCGGCACGCAGCATGGCCGGGCCGCCGATGTCGATGTTCTCGATCGCCTCGTCGAGACTGCAGTCGGGACGCGCGGTCGCCTGTTCGAACGGATACAGGTTCACGACAAGCAGGTCGATCGGGCTGATGCCGTGCTGCGCCATGACCGCGTCGTCGATGCCGCGCCGGCCGAGCAGGCCGCCGTGGATCTTCGGATGCAGCGTCTTGACGCGGCCGTCCATGATTTCGGGAAAGCCGGTCACGTTGCTGACGTCCGTGACGGGCAGGCCGGCGTCGCGCAGTGTCCGCGCGGTTCCGCCGGTGGACAGAAGGCTCACGCCGAGCGCATCGAGGCCGCGTGCGAGATCGAGCAGGCCGGTCTTGTCGGAAACGCTGATGAGTGCGCGGCGGACCGGCACTAGCGTGGCGTCGAACATGAGGAATCGCCGGTAGCGAAAGAAGGCCGCGGATTATAGCCCGCGTGCGCCGCCGGCGCGGCGCGATTCATGCGTCTCGCGCATGACGCGCGCGAGGATTACAGCAGGCCGTGCTGCGAGAGTTTCTTGCGCAGCGTGGCACGATTGATGCCAAGTGCGAGCGCGGCCTTGCTCTGATTGCCGCCGTACCACGACATGACTTCGTGCAGCATCGGCGCTTCGACTTCCTGCATGACGAAATCGAACAGGCCCTCGGCCTGCTGGGTATCGAGATCGATGAGATAACGACGCACGGCACGCGCCACGCACTCGCGCAACGCGGGTTGAGAGGCAGCGGCGTCGAGCCCTTGTTCGGGGCGAAGTACGGAGACGGCATTCACGGCAGCGAGCAACCTGGTCTGTTCTTCCATGACCGCCGGATGCGAGTGCCGACGGGGCGGAGATGTTAGCGCGCCGAACGCGCGTTGGTAAGTGCCAAGTGTCGCAATACGTGAACTTCTCCCAGCGGTCATGGTCGCGCCGCTGCGTTCGTTTCGTTCAAAGGAACTTGAACTCGAACGCGACCGCGTTGCGGCCCGGATCGCGCACTTCGAACACCAGCGCGGTGCTTGCGCCGGCCGCAAGGCCGCGTTCGATCGCACGCGTGTCGCCGAGATAATCGCGCGGCTGGAAGCGGCGCATCGCGACGCGATTCTCGTCCAGATCCGACAGCGTGATCTCGACGACCGGAAAGGCCTGCGCGAACTCGGCGGCGTTGCGCACCGTTGCCGACACGATCAGCGCACCTGACACCGAGGGATGCGGACGAATGTCCCGCGACAGCAGCTCGAGCTGCTGCGTCGCGTGCCGCAGCGGCAGCTCGCAGGCGAGTACGGCGCAGCCGCGATCGAGCCACGGCCGTGCGAGATCGCTGTTGAGCAGCTGGTCGCGCTCGGCGTATCCGATCTGCGCGGCCAGCGTCAGCGACAGCAGCAGCGTGCCCGCGATCCAGGGCCAGCGTCGTCCGCCCGCGCTGCGCGCGTGACGCGCGAAGGCCGGTGTCGCATGGCGGCGGGATTCGCGCGCGCGGGGCTTGTCGTCGGGATCGAACGTGAACGTGACGGCCTGCGCGTTGGGCCGGTACACCGGCACGCCCAGGCGAGGCGGGTCGGGATCGGGTGTATGGACGTCCAGACGTTCGAACGGTTCGGGCGGCAGCTGGTCGGCCAGCGTCCGCAACGCGTCGAACAGCGCGTCGCAATGACTGCAGCGCACCATGCCGTGTCCACGCGCGATCGTCGCCGCATCGGCACTGTAGACGGTCGCGCATTCGGGACATTGCGTATACATGTGGTGCGCTGCGGGAGAGTCGGCGGGAGCGGGTGCATTGGAGCGCTGCGCGACCGCGGATTCAAGCGGTCGTTGCGGTTGCCGCTCGTGCGGTGCGCCTCAGTGCCGGCGCCGGCCGCTGATGCGTATCCAGTCTTCGCGCTGCGCGACCGCGAGTTCGTCGAACCACTCGCTGTAGCGCGTCAGCAGGTCCTCGTGCTGGCCGGCGAGGATGCCCGACAGCGCGAACGGCCCGCCGGGCTTGCAGGCCTGCGCGAACAGCGGCGCGAGTTCGGCCAGCGGGCCGGCAAGAATGTTCGCGACGAGCACGTCCTGCGGTTCGGTGACGTAATCCTGCGGCAGCAGCAGCGCCAGCCCTTCGGCGACGCCGTTGCGCGCCGCATTGTCGCGGCTGGCTTCGAGCGCCTGCGGGTCGAGATCGACGCCGATCACGCGCGCGGCACCGAGCTTGAGCGCCGCGATCGCGAGTACGCCGGAACCGCAGCCGTAGTCGAGCACGGTCTTGCCGGCGAGCGGCAGTCCGTCGAGCCAGTCGAGGCACAGCGCCGTCGTCGGGTGCGTGCCCGTTCCGAAGGCGAGGCCCGGGTCGAGCCGCACGACGATCGCGTCGTCGTCCTGCGGCGGCTCGACGTTCCACGGATAGATCCAGAGCCGGCGGCCGAATTGCATCGGCTGGAACGTGTCCATCCAGGCGCGGACCCAGTCGGCGTCCTCGACGTCGCGGAACTGCAGCTGGTCGGGCGCGATGTCCGGCACGAGATCGGTCAGCGCGTGTACGAGACCCGGCCGGTCGACCGCAATGTCGAACAGCGCGGCGAGCTTGATCGTCGGCCACACCGGCGTCTCGCCGGGTGCGGGCTCGAAGATCGGATGATCCTCCGCGTCGAGCAGCGTCACCGACAGCGCGCCGAGATCCTCCAGCGCGAGTTCGATGCGTTCCTGCTGGTCGGAGTGGATCGTCAGCGAGAGTTCTATCCAGGCCATGCGACCGCCGTCAGTTCTGAATGTCAATGCTGCGCAGGCCGTCGGGATGGGTCATCCAGGCCTTGCCGCCGCGTTGCTTGGCGATCGTCGCGACGCACAGCGCGTCGGCGATGGTCAGCGCGAATCCGTCGCTGCCGGCGACGACGAGATTGCGTTCGCGGTAGGGCTCGAGCAGCGCCGGCAGTCCTTCGCAGCTCGCCGTCGCATCCTGCACCGTGTAGGCGTTGCGCGCCGTGACGACGATCAGCAGCGAATCGGCCGGGAGCTCGGTCGCGGCGATCGCGGCCGGCGGTGCGGCGAGCGTGGTCGCCGCCTTGACCGGTTCGGCCTGCGATTCGCGGCGCGCATCAGGCGACGCGCAGCCGCCGAGCAGGGCGGCGGTCAGCGTCAGCGCGACGCCCGTGCGTATGGCTTCAGCCCAGTGCAATGCCTTTTTCCTTCTGTTCCGCGATGCGCTTTTCGAGGTAGTGGATGTTCTGGCCGCCGGCCTGGAAACCCACGTCGTTCATGATGCGCTGCTGCAGCGGGATATTCGTCTTGACGCCGTCGATGACCATTTCCGCGAGCGCGAGCCGCATGCGCGCGATCGCCGTCGCGCGGTCGCGGCCATGCACGATGAGCTTTCCGATCATCGAATCGTAGTTCGGCGGAATGCGGTAGCCGTCGTAGACATGCGTGTCGAGACGCACGCCGGGGCCGCCGGCACCGAGAAAGCGCTTCACCGTGCCCGGCGACGGCATGAAATTGTCGGGGTCCTCGGCATTGATGCGGCACTCGATCGAGTGGCCGGTCAGCACGATGTCTTCCTGGCGGATCGACAGCTTCTCGCCGGCGGCGATCAGCAGCTGCTCGCGTACGAGGTCGATGCCGGTGACGAGTTCGGTCACGGGATGCTCGACCTGGATGCGCGTGTTCATTTCGATGAAATAAAAACGGCCGTTCTCGTAGAGAAACTCGAACGTGCCGGCGCCGCGATAGCCGATGCGCAGGCAGGCTTCGACGCAGACCTTGCCGATCTCGGCGCGCTGTTCGGCGCTGATGCCCGGCGCGGGCGCTTCCTCGACGACCTTCTGGTGGCGGCGCTGCATCGAGCAGTCGCGCTCGCCGAGATGGATCGCGTTGCCCTGGCCGTCGGCGAGCACCTGGATCTCGACGTGGCGTGGGTTCTCGAGGAACTTCTCCATGTACACCATGTCGTTGCCGAACGCCGCCTTGGCTTCCGACTTGGTCATGGTGATCGCGTTGTGCAGGTGCGCTTCGGTGTGCACGACGCGCATGCCGCGCCCGCCGCCGCCGCCGGCCGCCTTGACGATGATCGGATAGCCGATGTCGCGCGCGATGCGTCCGTTTTCGATCGGATCGTCGCCGAGCGGGCCGCCGGAACCCGGTACGCATGGAACGCCGGCCGCCTTCATGGCCTTGATCGCCTCCACCTTGTCGCCCATCAGGCGGATCACGTTCGCGGTCGGGCCGATGAAAATGAAGCCGGACTTCTCGCAGCGCTCGGCGAAGTCGGCGTTCTCCGACAGAAAGCCGTAGCCCGGATGGATGGCCTGCGCATCCGTGACCTCGGCCGCGGCGATGATCGCCGGCACATTGAGATACGACTCGGCCGCGGGCGCAGGCCCGATGCAGACCGACTCGTCCGCCATGCCGACGTGCTTGAGGTTGCGGTCGACCGTGGAGTGCACGGCGACCGTCTTGATGCCGAGCGTCTGGCAGGCGCGCAGGACACGCAGGGCAATCTCGCCGCGGTTGGCGATGACGACTTTATCGAGCATGGCGTATGGGTCCGCTCAACCAATCACGAACAGGGGTTCGTCGAATTCGATCGGGCGGCCGCTCGTCGCGAGGACCGCGACGATCGTTCCGCCGACATCGGCTTCGATCTGGTTGAACATCTTCATCGCTTCGATGATCGCGAGCGTGTCGCCGGGCTTGACCTGCTGGCCGATCTTCACGAATGGCGGCGCGTCGGGGTTCGGCGACGCGTAGAACGTGCCGACCATTGGCGAGCGGACGACGTGACCGTCGGGAAGCGTCTTGCCGGTCGTGCCGCCGGCCGCCTCGGGCGTGCCGGTGCCGGTAGCCGCCGTGGCGGGACGGTGCTGCTCGACATGGACGTGCGTGACCGGTGCCGGCGCGGCGGGAACGGCGGCGGCCATCGGCAGGGTCATGCCCTTCGGGATGCGGCTCAGGCGGACGACTTCCTCGCCTTCCTTGATTTCGAGCTCGGCCAGATTCGACTCTTCCAGGATGTCGATCAGCTTCTTGATCTTGCGCAGGTCCACGGACGGATCCTCAGGTGAGGTGATGGTTGGAACGCTTCAGCCGAGCCGGCGCATCGCCGCTTCGAGCGCGAGCCGATAGCTGTCGGCGCCGAAACCGCAGATGACGCCGACGGCGACGTCGGAAAGATAGGATCGATGCCGGAACGTCTCGCGAGCGTGGACGTTCGACAGGTGCAACTCGATAAACGGCAGGCCGACGGCCAACAGTGCGTCGCGCAGCGCGATGCTCGTGTGCGTGAAGGCGGCGGGATTGATGAGGATGAAGACCGTGCCGTCGGTGCGCGCCGCATGGATGCGATCGATCAGCGCGTGCTCGGCGTTGGACTGGAAGTGCGCCAGTTCGTGATCGCGGCCTTGCGCGATCGCGGCCAGATCGCCGACGATGCCGTCCAGCGTCGCATAGCCGTACGTCTCCGGCTCGCGCGTGCCGAGCAGATTGAGATTCGGGCCATTCAGCAACAGGATTCTGGCCAAGCCGGCTCTCCGCTGCCGACGTGGGGCCGGCTGGGGCGCGCAAGTCTGCGC